>JBGTLL010000052.1:0-53335 GCA_041744115.1 Parvularculaceae bacterium
GCCGCACCGCCGCGAGTTTCGGGAACCCGGCGGCAAGATCGGCGACGGCGAGACAATGCAGCGCCGGCGCCCCGCCGCCCTCGCTCGCCCAGAATTGCGCCGCGCTCCGCCCGGTTTCGAGATTGTCGGCGAGAAGCTTCACGCACTCGTCATGGCGTGCGGTCGTCCCGGCGCCGCGGTCGAGATAGGCGGGGAGCAGCGGCGCCTCCGGCGTCAGCAGGGAGGCAAGGGCGATCAAGAGTTTCATGGCCCCACCCTAAAGACGGGGAATGCGGCGGGAAAGGGGCCGGCGCCGCGCCTACTCCGCCGCTTCCGCGCTGGGCGCGCGTTTCGGCTGGCGGCGAATGGATGGCTTTGCGTGCGCGCTCCCTTCCGGCTTCTCCACGCGTTTCGGGACAATGATGTTGCCGCTCGATTCTGGCGGCGCGATCGCCGTGCGCGGGTCGGCGGGGAGAAAACAGGTGACGCGCGTTCCTTCATCGGGCGCCGATTCCATCCGCACCCAGCCGCCATGGAGGCTGACGAGGCGCTGTACAAGTGAGAGGCCGAGGCCCGCGCCCGCCGACGGTCCGCTTGATTCAAACGGATCGAAAATACGGGCCTGATCGTTTGGCGACACGCCGCGCCCGGAGTCGGCGACCCAGACGCGCACGAGGCCCGGCGCGCGGTCGGCGCCAAGCGCGACCGATCCGCCGGCGCCGGTATAGGCGAAGGCGTTCGAGAGCAGATTGAACAGGATCTGTTTCAGGCGCCGCGGGTCCGCTTTGATGTTCCCGACATCGCGCTCGCACTCAACGCTTAATGAGACCTGCGTGTCTTCGGCTTTTAGCGCGGAATAGGTCGCAGCGTTCGTCAGGAGCTCGCGGATATCGACGTCTTCGGCGTCGATCGTCATCTTGCCGGCGTCGATCGCCGCGAGATCGATGATGTCGGTGATGAGATCGCGGAGATGATAGGACGCCGACAGGATCGAGGCGATATAATCCTTCTGGCGGTCGTTGAGGACCCCGAACATCTGGCCATCGATCATTTCCGAGAAACCGATGATGGTCGCGAGCGGTGTCCGGAGCTGATAGGAAACGTGATCGACAAATTTCGATTTCTGGCGGTCGATTTCTTCAAGCAACGCGTTGCGCGCTTTCAGTTCCTTCTCGCGCTCGCGGCTGTCCGTGATATCGAGGAAATAGACGAGCGTTGCACCATCGGGCAGGGGCTCGGCGCCAAGCGACAGCGTCCTGCCGTCCGACAGGCTGAGAATTTCGTCCTGGATCGGCTTGCGGTCGTCGGGCGACATCGAGGTCGCGCGGTGTTTGGCGAGGGTGAGCGCCGCGCCGCCGGCCGTCACCCGGTCCGCCATTGCCGCGATTGTCGCCCCGACATGCGGCCGCGCCGACAGGGCCTGGTTGTCGAGTCGCCACATTTTCTGGAAGGCCGTATTATGGAGCCGGAGGATGCCATCCGCGCCAAACACGGCGACGCCTTCGGAAAGGTTGTTGAGCGTTGCTCGCTGGACGCTGATCTGGGTGTTGTAGCGGGCTTCGAGCTTCATCTTCTCGGTGATGTCGTCAAAGACGACGAGCGCGCCGCCAAGCGGATGACGCGCGCGCGAAACGCGAAGCGTTCTTGAATCGGACAGGTTCCAGATTTCGTCGGGTTCGCGCCCGTCGCGTTCGGCGCCCGGCGCTGCCATTCCCTCCGTATAAAGAGCAAGCTGGCGGCGCTTCCAGCCGGAGTAGTCCGCCTGCTCTGGAAGCCTTCCCGCCTGCCGCAACCGGTCGAGGATTTCGCCATGCGAGGGACGCGGAGCAAGGTCGGCGTCTTCGAGTCCAAAGAGTTTCTGAAAGGCGGCGTTGTAATAGACGAGATCTTGCGCCGCGCCGAACATCGCGACCGCGGCCGGAATCTGGTCGAGCGTCGCGCGGTTTGACTCAATGTGTCTCGAAAGATCGGCCCTCGCTTTTTCGAGCTCCGTGATATCGATTGCAAAGCCCGCGATTGCGGCGTCGCCGGCGGCATGGACCGGGGTTTCGGTGACTTTCAGCGCGCGGCGTGCGCCCCTGATGTTGACGATGACGCGGCCGTCGATGGCGCGGCGCTCGGCGGCGGCTTTCTCGGCGATCTTCCTGACGCCTGCGTCAAGTTCGATCTGGTCTTTCAGAACGACCGCCATGCTCGTTGCTTCGACCGCCTCGACATAGGCGGCGTTCGCCCACGCGAGCGAAAGGTCAGCGGTGCGCCGCCAGGCGGGGATCGGCGCGCGCTCAAGCTGGGCAAGGGCGCCGTGAAGGTCCGCAGTCTTCTCGCGCACCTTGCCCATGATACCGGTGTCTTCCGCCATCCTCACCGCCGGGTCGGTCAGCCACAGCGCGACCTGGCCGCCGGCGACCCGGCCGTCCGCCTCGATCGCGCGGCCTTCATTCGTCATCACCGAGCCGGAAAAGGCGATGCCGTGCTGGCGCAGTTCGCGCACTTTGTCTTTTAGTTTCCGGAAATCCTCCAGCAGTCCGTCGTCTTCGAGCGGAAGGTCGCCAAGCGTGTTCAAAAGCCGCGTCACCGGCGTCGCCGCGCGATCGTCGAGATCCTTGGCGAACGACATCAGCGAGGCGAGCGCGGCAGGACCCCCGAGAATTTTCGGCGCACCCCAGCCCTGTTCGATCGACTCGTAATCGTCCTCCCAGACGAGAACGAGGCCCGGATGCGCGGACAGGACAGCGTCCGATTTTTCGAGCTGCGCCTCCATCTCGGCGAGATCTTTCGTCCAGATGACCGAGGCGTTGCGAGACGCGGCTGAAATGCGGAGCGCCCACGCGACCGCGGCGACGGTGAGCGCGCCAGCCGCAAGGAGACCGATGAAAATCGGCTGCGGCGCAGTTGCGACTTCCGCGCTTTGGGCGAAAGCGGGCGCAGCGGCGATGAGCGCCATCCCCGTCGAAAGGCGGAGGGTCGTCTTTGGTGTCCGCCGCTCACTAGCCCCGGCCTTCATTCGGACCCCTGAAATTTTGCCGGTCGCTCGCCGCCAAGGCGAGTGCACGCTAACCACATCTGGTTATGGGACGCGCCAAGGCTCGCAATATGTACCCTGTTCGGCGTGGAGGGCTAGGGGGCCAGACCTTCAATTCGGTGCAAGAAAGAACACGAATTTTCAACACGCCTCATTCCGGTTCCGCCTCTTCGGTCTCCGGCGCCACGGTCTCTTGCGGTTTTGGTTTTGTCCCGAACAAACGGCCGAGCGCGTCGTTCGCTATCGATTTGACCGGATCGGCTTTGGGGGCGTCGTCCGGTGGCGGCGTCCCAAGCGCCGGTTTCCTGGCGCCGCCGAGAACGCCTTCGAGCAATTGCTTTGCGGGATCGGCTTCTTCCTTCGCATCGCCTTCTGTTTTCGGCGCGAGCGCCCTGTCAAGGAGGCCCCGCACGGTCTGTTCGGCTTTGCCGCGCACCAGCGCCTCGACATCAATCGAGATCGCGGGCTTCGAGAACGTACCGGCGACCTTGACCGGGATTGCGATCGTCCGCCCCGCGGCGCCGTCCGCCGCCGCCGAGGCCTTTGGCAGGAGGCGGAGGTCAAGCGCCTGGCCTGGAAGGTCGATGCGCCCGACGCCGGTCATCGCGAGATAGGGGCCGGTCAACGAAATCGTCGGCGCCGCGACCTGGCCGTTCTCGATCGTGAACTGCGAGAGGAATTTTGAAAAATCCGTCTGTTCGTCCGGACGCCGGGCTTCGGCGATCGCCGACGTGATCGACGCCGGATTGGTGAGACCGCCCTCGTAGAGTTTGGCGACGGCGCTCGCGAGCTTGACGAAGTTGACGCCCTTAAGCGCGCCATCGTTCAGATCGAAACCGCCGACGCCGTCGAGCGACTGCATGATCGCCGCCTGGCTCGATCCATTTGCGCTAAATTCGAGATTGAAGCCGCCGATCCCGAGGAGTTTGTCGAGCTTCATCAGGTCAATGGTGAAGGGCTGCGCCTCGACGGATTTCATGTTGAATCTGCCGGCGATCGCGGGCGTCGCTTTGGTCGCATCGACAACGAGCGTTCCCGATCCGCCGCCGCCGTAAAAGCCGAGTTGCGGGATCGCGGCGGTCATCCGGCCGTTGGCGATTTTCAAATTGAGACGCGACTGGCCGGCCTCGAGTTCGTTGAGGAAAACCTTCTCCGCGCTGATATCGAGATCGGCGTCGAGATTGCGCAGGCTAGTGAAATCGATCTTGTCCGTCGACCATGCCGGGAAGCCTTCAGCGCTTTGCGTCGGCGGCGGCATATAGGGCCTGAGATCCAGCGCGCCCGCGTTGAGCGCGCCGGTCGCCATCGGTCTGGGTCCGGACCAGTCGAGCTTCATATCGCCATTGGCGTCAATCGCGTCGAAATTGATCTTTGCAACCGCCAAGTTGATCGCCTGCGCCGTCCCGGTCGCAAGTCCCGATACCGATAATTTGTCAAAGCCCGGCGCCTCCTCAAGCTTGACGTCGAAGAGGGAAGCGAGCGCGGGAAGGTCGGGCGCATCAAGGCTGACGGGGCCGGAATAGCCGAAGGCGTCGCCGCCAGCGAGCGCCAGATCGGCGGCGATTGTCGATTTCCCGAGGTTCATGTCGAGCTTCAGATTGGATTGCCGCTTGGCGATGATGTCGGCGAGATTAGTGAGGACGATATTGACTGTCGCCGGCGCGCCCTGAAAGGTCATCGTCCCGTCAATCTCAAGCGGTTCGGACAGGCTGTTAAGACGCGCCGTCGCGTCGATGTCTTCCGCGGTGTAGGTCTTCCCGGCTGCGGCGTCCGCAAAGACTGCGCGCCCGTCATTGAGGCGAACGTCGCCGAGTCTGAGTTCTTTCACGGAATTCGATTGCGCGGTTTCGCCCGGCGCCTCCGACGCGGCGAGATTCCAGTTGACCTCGCCATCGGCTGCCTTCTGCAGGTTGAGATCGGGTTCGGTAAGGACGAAGCGCGAGATTTCAACGCGGCCCGAAAACAGCGGGATCAGCTTGACGCCGATATCGGCGCGCTTAACGCGCGCCAGATGGTCGCCCGCGAAGCCCGGCGCATTGGCGATCACGAGATCGCCGACCGAGAACGCGGTCCGCGGCACGATCTTGAACGAAATGTCATCGCCCATCGTCACCGCGCGGCCGAGGGCTTGCGTCGCGGCGGCCTCAAGCCGGCCCTTATAAGTCCCGGCCGGAATGACGTTCGGCGCGAGAACGACAACCGCGCCGGCAAGCACGATCAGCGCAATGAGTGCGGCGATGAATTTGCCCATGGTCGATGACGCTCCTCTCAAACTTTTCGCGCCGACCTAAGCGCGTTTCCGCAAGGATTTCCACTGTCGGCGAGGCCGTCGCCCGGCGCGGACCGGACTTCGGGTCCGGATTGGCGTATGCTCGACCAAAGCCGCCGCACCCGTCGCCATTGAGGGCGGGAAGACAACCGACGGCGGCGCGGCCGGTCGGAGGGCATCATGGGCGTAACGGGAAGTCTTGGGCGAAGCGCACTTTGCGCCAGCCTTGCGCTCGCTTTCTTCAGCGCGGCGCCCGCTTTCCCGCAAAGCGGCGCGTCAGCGGTCGAGCGGCGGCTCCATGCCGGCGCGCCGGCCAAGGCGACCCTTTCCGACCCGGCCTCGATCGAACCCTTTCTCGACGGCTATGCCGCGGCGGCGATGGCCGACCAGTATCCGCCAGGGATGATGGTCGCGGTGGCGACCCGCGACTCGGTTTTCGTCAAAGCCTATGGCGTCGCCGACATCGGGACCGGCGCGCGGGCGACGCCGGAAACGCTTTTTCGCATCGCCTCGATCTCGAAGACCTTCGTCTGGACCTCGGTGATGATGCTGGCGGGCGAGGGGAAGCTCGACCTCGACGCCGACGTGAATGCCTATTTGAAGACCGTCAAGGTGAAGGAGAAATTCGGCAAGCCAGTGACGCTCAACGATCTGATGGCGCATCGCCCCGGGTTTGAAGACACGCTCGGCGATTTCTTCCAGTCCAAATCCGGCCGGACGACAGAGGAAGCGCTGATGAGGACTCGGCCCGGGCGCATTGCCCCGCCGGGCGAGCGCACCGCTTACTCGAATTGGGGGACGGATCTCGCCGCGCAGATTGTCGCCGACATTTCGGGGATGGCCTATGACGAGTTCGTCCGCACAAGGATATTGTCGCCGATCGGCATGGTGTCGACGACCCAGCACGATCCGGCGCCGGTTGCGGCGATGGCCCTCAACGACCCCGCCCTCGATCTGCGCCTCGCCTCGCCGCACAAGCTCGACGACGGCGCGCCCGTCCCGATGACGCATGACGCTCTCGACCCGCTATACGCCGCCGGCGGCCTCGCCCTCGACGCGCACGACGCCGGCCGCTGGCTTCAATTTTTCCTCAATGACGGCGTCGCCAGAAACCTCAAGGATGGCGACAGGCGCCTGCTATCGCCGGAGGCCTTCACCATGATGCGGCTGCGCGCCTTTCGCGACCGCACGGGGTCGCCCGATTTCGCGCACGGCTTCATGGAGACCGAAATCGCCGGCCACCGGACGTTCGGTCACGGCGGAACGCTCGCCGGCTTCATCAGCGACATGACGATCAGCCCCTCGCTCGGCGTCGGCGTCTTCGTCGTCGCCAACGGGACGGAGAGCCCGCGGCTTCCCGATCTCGTCAGCCGGGCCGTCATCGAGCAGTTCGCCGGCGCACCGGGCTATCCCTCGCGCTGGACGGTCGCGGCGGACGCCAAAATGAAAGCCGCCGCGAAATCCGTCGCCGGCGTCTATATCGGCAATCGCCGCGTCGCGACGAAGTTCGAGAAAATCGCGTCGGCGGGTTCGGACATCAGGATCAGGGCGCTCGACGATGGATCGCTCGTGGTGACGGAAGGCGGTGCGGCCAGGCGGTATTATCCGCTGGCGGAGGATCTGTGGACGGATCGCTCGCGCGACCGGCTGTTCGTCTATCGCAACAAGAGCGGTTCGGTCGAACGCCTGGCGATGTCATTGGGGACGGACACCGCCGAACCCGCCGGATTCTTCAGATCGTCGGACGGCCTTTACGCGGCGCTCGGCCTTGTCGGCCTCTTTTCGCTCATCGCTTTTGTCGGCCTGTGGCGGCGGCAGGGGCGGGAAATTGCGACGACCGATGCGGGGCGCTGGCTCTCGCTCGGCCATGCGGCGGCGGCGCTGGTCTGGCTCGCTCTGATCGGGATTGTCTTGTGGGCGGCGGCGGATCTCGGTGCAAAGAATTTGCCGGACTTGCAGGCGGCCGGCTGGCCGCCAGCCTCGCTCCTCGCCGCGCAGATCGCCGCTCATGTCGCCGCGTTGACCGCGCTAGGTGTTGCTATCGGCGCGCTCCCGGTCATCGCCCGCTCCGGCTGGACGCTCTGGCGCAAGGCGCATTACCTCCTCTTCGCCGCCGCCGGGCTATTCGTGGTCTTCATGCTGTGGTCCTGGCGAATGATTCTCGCGCCGATGAGCGGGTGAAGGGGCGCGAAGATGCGGTGATCTGTTTGTTTCAAGCGGATTTAGGCGGACGGTCGGGCTATCTCAGTTCCGGCAATTTCTCTTCGTCAACAACCGTCGTCGGCGCTGAAAGTTCGAGAACGATGTTGAGCGTTTTCTTGCCGGGCAGCAGCTGCATCCGCTGCGGCGTGAAGCCAGCCTTGGCGACGGTGATGTTGCGCGGCGCGTCGAGTTCGATCGTGCACGGCGCCTCGCATTCGCCAAATCCCTCGACCTGGACGAGCGCGCCTTCGGGTTCCGTCGTCACCAGGGTCAAGGTCTGGCCGCCGCCAAACGTCTGGCAGCCGGAAGCACACGCGAGCGCAGCGATGCTGCATAAAATCCGTCTCAGGACCATCGGACAATCATCCTTTCGTTGACTTCATCGCGGCAAACCCCCGCTCAAGGTCGCCGATAAGATCGTCGGCGTCTTCAAGGCCGGCATGAATGCGCAAGACCGGCCCCGGCGCCGTCCAGCGCACCGCAGTCCGGTTTTTCTCCGGATGGACGTGAATGCAAAGGCTTTCAAAGCCGCCCCATGAAAAACCCATCCCAAAGAGATCAAGCGCATTGAAAAAGTTCTTGAGCGCCGGTGTGGCGACCGGGTTGAGAACGACCCCGAAAAGCCCTGATGCGCCTGAGAAATCCCGCTTCCATATCAGGCGCCCGGGAGAGGATTTCAGTGCCGGATGGAGGACGTCCGCAACCTCCGGCCGCGCCGCCAGCCATTGCGCAAGTTTAATCCCGGTTTCCTGATGCGCCGCCATGCGCGCTGAAAGCGTCCGCATCCCGCGCAGGGTCAGCCAAGCGTCATCCGCCGACACGTTCGATCCGATCTGGAGCAGCGCCTGAAAAACCAGGTTCGCCGATACCTTGTCCGCCGACGTGATCGTTCCGATCAGGCAGTCGGAATGGCCGCCGAGATATTTGGTGCCTGCCTGCACAACGACATCGGCGCCGTGCGCGATCGGCTTGAAGAAAACCCCGCCGGACCAGGTGTTATCGACGATGAGTTTGGCGCCGCCGGCATGCGCGACCTTCGCCAGCGCCGGCACATCCTGCACTTCAAACGTCAGCGAGCCGGGCGATTCCGCAAACACGACGCGTGTATTCGGCGTCATCAGGCTCGCGAGGTCGCCGCCAAGCATCGGATCGTAGAAGGTCGTCTCGACGCCGAAGCGCGCGAGGAACCGCTCGCAGAACTTCCGCGTCGGATCGTAGGCCGAATCCGTCATCAGTACGCGGTCGCCAGCCTTGACGAAGGCGAGGAGTGAGGCGTTGACCGCCTGCAGCCCCGACGGCGCCAGCCGCGTCTCGACGCCGCCTTCAAGCGAGGTGACGGTTTCTTCGAGCGCGCGATGCGTTGGTCCGCCCAATCGTCCGTAGACGATGTTTTTCCCGCCCTCGATGAAATCGTCATAGGTCGGAAAGAGATAGGTCGAGACGCGTTCGACCGGCGGATTGACCGGGTGCGCCGGCCGTTTGCGCGGCCGGCCGGCGGTGATGAGCCTTGTCCTTTCTTTCATCAGGCGCCGACGCTTTCCTGGTCGAGGAGGTCAATCCGTCCCTGACGCTGGTCGAATACGGCGAAACCGAACTTCTGGTAAAGCGCCAGCGCCGCCGGATGATCGAGCGTGCAGGTCTCGATCCTCACTTCGGACGGACCCGGCGCCCAGGCGAGGTCGATCGCGTTAGACAGGAAATACCGCGCGAGGCCGCGTCCGATGAATTCAGGCGCAAGGCCGAAAAACCGGATCTCGACCAGCAGCCGGTCGACCGCATCGATTTCCGCCATCCCGGCCGGCACCCCGTCGACATAAAGGACATAGAGGCGGACAGCGGGATCCTTGATGATCGCCGCAAGTTCAGTGTCCGAGACACCACGGCGACTCACCCAGTTCCACCGCCGACCGATGAGGTCATAGAGATAACGATAGTAATGCGTCGGCGGATTTTCGGCGCGCAAAATGGCGATCTTGCCCACCGGTCGCGGCTGCGGCGCATAAACGGGACGCGTCGTTTGTCGCAGATAGGTGATGGTGACGTCGATCTGCCGGCCCATCCGCTTTCATCCGGTTACGACGGGAAAGAGGGCGGGATCATTGGCTTCGGCGCCCCATTCCGCCCATGAGCCGTCATAGAGCGCATGCCGCCGATGGCCAAGCCGCTCAAGCGCGAGCGACAGGACGGCGGCGGTGACGCCCGAGCCGCAACTTGTGATGATCTCGGTGTCGGCATGGACGCCGCGATCGCGAAACAGTCTCGCCAGTTCGTGCAGCGGTCGCAGCGCGCCGGAGGGGTCGATCAGCAGCGAGTGAGGCAGGCTGACGGCGCCGGGCATATGCCCGCGCCGAAGGCCGGGACGCGGTTCGGCCGCTTCCCCGTCAAAGCGCGGCGCCGGACGCGCATCGAGCACGACCCCTGCGCGATCATTCAAAAGCTCGCGAACCTCCGCGGCGCTTCTTGCAATCGGCTTTGGCGCCCTCGCCGTATAGGCGACAGTTTTTGGCGCCGCGGGGCCGGTTTCAGTCGGGCGGTTCTCCATGAGCCATTTCGGCAGCCCCCCATCGAGCACGGAAACATCCTCATGCCCCATCGCGCGGAATGTCCACCAGACGCGCGCCGCGGAAAACAGGCCGGTGTCATCATAGACGACAACGCGATCGGTTGCACGGATCCCGAGCGCGCCAACCGCCTCTGCGAAATCCTCCGGGGGCGGAAGCATGTGCGGCAGCGAAGTCGTCCGGTCAGCGATGGCGTCGAGGTCGAAAAACACCGCGCCGGGAATGCGCCGTTTTTCATGCTCCGGTCGGGCAGGCGGATTTCCCGGCATCCGCCACGACGCATCGACAATTTTCAGATCGGGCTCGGCTATCCGCGCGGCAAGCCAGTCTGTCAAAACCAGCGGGTAGGGGAATTCTTCGGTTCGCGTCGTCATGCCATCCAGCGCGGAACCGGGAGATCCTTCGATCTCAAAAACTCCGGATTGTAGAGTTTCGAAGCATATCGGTTGCCGTAGTCGCAGAGAATGGTGACGATTGTCGCGCCGGGTCCCAGGTCTTTCGCCAGCCGGATTGCGCCCGCGATGTTGATCCCCGACGAGCCGCCGAGGCACAGGCCCTCCTCTTCGACCAGCCTGAAAAGAATGGTCAGCGCTTCGGCGTCTTCAACCCGGTACGCGTCGTCGAAAGTCAGTCCCTCGATATTCGCGGTGACGCGGCCCTGACCGATCCCTTCGGTGATCGACGAGCCTTCGGTTTCGAGCCTTCCGGTCTTCACCCAGCTGTAGAGTTTGGCGCCCATCGGATCGGTCAACACCGATTTGACGTCCTTGTTTCGCTCTTTGAGGGCGAGGGTGACGCCGGCGAGCGTGCCGCCCGATCCAACGGCGCAGGTAAAGCCGTCGATCGCGCCGTCGGTCTGCTCCCAGATCTCCATGCCGGTTGTCCGGTAATGCACATCGCGGTTGGCGACATTGTCGAACTGGTTCGCCCAAACGGCGCCACTCGGCTCGGTCTTCGCAAGGTCCTCCGCAAGCGTCCGGGAGTAGTGCACGTAATGATTGGGGTCCGCGTAGGGGACGGCGTCGACCTCGGTGAGCTCCGCGCCAAGCAGGCGGACAGCGTCCTTTTTTTCTTCGGTCTGCGTGCGCGGCATCACAATTCTCACCTTGTAGCCGAGAATGGCGCCGACGAGCGCAAGGCCGATCCCGGTGTTGCCGGCGGTCCCCTCGACAATAACGCCGCCCGGCTTCAACGCGCCGCGCTCTTCCGCATCACGGATAATGCCGAGTGCCGCGCGATCCTTCACCGATTGTCCGGGGTTGAGGAACTCGGCTTTGCCAAGGATATGGCATCCGGTCTCTTCCGACGCGCGACGGAGCTTGATCAGTGGCGTATTGCCGATCGCGGTCAGGGCGGATTCATGAAATCGCATGGCGTCCTCGGGAATTGCGGCGTGTTCAGTCTATGCCACGAATGAACGGCGTTGATCGAGCCGATGACGAACGCATCTTTGCGATTGGTTCGAGATTTTCTGCAACGCGCCTTAGCTCCGCTACGCACGCGTCAGGCGGATTTGCATGACATCGGTCGTCGCCGCGCGAAAGCCCGCTTCGCAATAGCTGAGATAGAACTGCCAGAGCTTCTTGAACCGCTCGTCGAAGCCCATGGCGACAATCTCGTCCCACGCGGCAAGGAAGCGCCGACGCCATTCGGACAAGGTCAAGGCGTAATCCTCGCCGAAAGCAGCCGCGCCCTGCCAGGCGAGGCCCGCCCGCTCGACTTCCTTCATCAGGGCGCCGGGAGAGGGCAGCATACCGCCTGGAAAAACGTACCGTTTGATAAAATCGGTCGAGTTCGAATAGGTCTCGAAAAAGCGGTCGGCGATCGTAATCGTCTGGATGCCGGCCGCGCCGCCGGGTTTCAAAAGCTCACGCACTTTCTGGAAATAGGTCGGCCAGTATTCCCTACCGACCGCTTCAAACATTTCAATCGACGCGATTTTATCGAATGCGCCATTGGCGTCGCGATAATCGAGAAGTTTGAATTCAACGCGATCGCTGAGGCCTTCGCGAAAAATGCGCCGGCGCGCATAGTCGAACTGCGACGGCGAAATCGTGAGGCCGGTGACTTTCGCCCCGATATCCTTCGCCACGAATTCCGCAAAACCGCCCCAGCCGGACCCGATCTCAAGGACGCTGTCGCCGGGTTGAATTGCGATCGATTGCGCAAGGGTCCGGTATTTGTTTGTCTGTGCCGCCGCGAGGTCGGATGCGGCCACCGAGAAACGCGCCGACGAATAGGTCATCGTGCGGTCGAGCCACTTTTCGTAAAACGCATTGCCGAGATCGTAGTGCGCCATGATGTTGCGGCGCGAGCCCGCGCGCGTGTTTCGATTGAGATTGTGCCGCAGCCGATCCAGAAATGCGATCAATGGCGTTGCGGCGAACGCTTCGCGAACATAATCGGCGTTCCGCGCAAAAACGTAGAGAACGTCCGCGACATTGGGCGAGTCCCATTGTCCGTCTGCGTAGCTTTCAAAAAAACCGATGTCGCCGCCAAGCACCGCCCTCCGCGCGAAGGCGTAATCCCGCACGATTATGACGCCTGCGGCGCCGACATCTTCGGCGCCATCAAATTTGAGCCGGCGCCCGTCAGGCAGGATAAAGGTGAGCGATCCATATCTGATGCGCGAGGCCATATTGCAGGCAAGGCGAAAAAAGATGCGTGGGCTGAAGTTTTTTGCTTCGCCGTCCCCGGCTCCAATCGAAGGCGTCCCGCGCCTCATTTGCGCAGCCTTTTCCATCCGACGTTCCGATCCTATGTTGAAAACGCGTGTAGCGCCAGTTGGTTCACGCCGCCGCCTTCATCTCCTCATAGGCTGAAAGCGCCCGATTTCTTGATTGCTCAAGATCGGCGATCGGCAACGGATAAGTGTCGCCTGGCCTGACGCCGGCCGCGTCAAGGGCGCGCTCCGGCGCGTTCCATGGCGCATGGATGCAGCCGTTTGGCAACGCAGCAATTTCGGGCACGAACGCGCGGACATAGGCGCCATCCGGATCAAATCGTTGGCCCTGCAAAACCGGGTTGAAAATGCGGAAATAGGGCGCGGCGTCGGCCCCGCATCCTGCGACCCACTGCCAGCTCGCCGCATTGTTCGCCGGGTCGGCGTCGACCAGCGTGTCCCAGAACCAGCGCTCGCCTTTTTGCCACGGGATGAGGAGGTTCTTGACGAGAAAGCTCGCAACGATCATCCGTACACGGTTGTGCATCCAACCGGTTCGCCAAAGCTCCCGCATGCCGGCATCGACGATCGGGACGCCCGTTTGCCCGCGCGTCCAGGCCCGGAATGACGCCTCGTCGTCACGCCACGGAAATGTCCGGAAATCAGCCCGCAGCGGCTCGGTCGGCATTGCCGGGTTGTGATAGAGAAGATGATAAGCGAATTCGCGCCACGCAATTTCCGAAAGAAATTTCGTTCCTTCCCTTTCGGCGATGCCGCCCGCGGCGGTCGCTGTCCGCGTCGCATTCCACACCTGCAGCGCGCTGATCGTTCCGAGTGCGAGGTGGGGTGACAGCCGGGACGTGCCTTCCTTGTCCGGACGATTGCGGTCTTCGCCGTACCGGTTGACAGGATCGTCAAGAAACCGGTCCAGCGCGGCGGCGGCGCCGGCTGCGCCTGGCCGCCAGCAGTCGCGGAATTCAACCGCCCAGTCCGGCGATTGCGGGATCAGCGCCCAATCGTCCAGATCGTCGGAACAGATCTGCGAGGCTGGCGCAGCTTGCGGTTCCGGCGCCGCAACCTCGCGCCGGCCCGGGCCGATGCCGCGAAGCGCATTCCAGAAGGGCGTAAAGACACGGTAGGGCCCGCCAGCCTTGGTTCCAATTTCCCAAGGTTCGCGAAGCAGAGCGCCATTGAAAGACGACGCTTCAACGCGATTGCCGGTGAGCGACGCTTTGATCGTTTGATCCGTCGCGATCTCTTCCGCCGCATAGCGGCGATTCCAGTAGGCCGCGGCCGCGCCGGATTCTTCCACAAGCAAGGGGAGAATTTCCTCCGCCCGCCCACGCCTCAGGACCAGCGGAATACCGAGTCCGTCGAGGCTCTTCCGCAACGCTTCGAGGGCGTAGTGCAAAAACCATTTCTGCGCCCCGCCGATCGCGAAAAACCCTTTTTTATCATGGATGTAGACCGCAATCACCGGCCGCCCCGCTAAACGCGCCGCGGCCAGGGCCGGATTGTCGGCGGTTCTCAGATCTCGCCGGAACCAGACGATCGAGGAAGGATTTTTCATGGATCTACCTACGAGCAGCGTTGTGGACCGGATGCGTCGGACGCGGTAAGAACGAACAATTGTGCGAGGGGTGTAGGGCGATGTCTGCGGAAAGCGTGTTGAGTACGCTCGGGCTTGGCGAATTGCTGGCGCGAGACTTTTTGGCTGTCCAACTCGTCATTCTGGCGGCGACTGGCGGACTGTTCGCGATGTCGCTTGCGATGATGATCATGGCGGCGCGGTCCGCCGGCGGGGCCCGGAAAGCACGAACGGACGCCGAAGCCCAGCTTCGCAGCGCCCAGGATTTCGTCGTCGAGGCGCGCCAGCTATCGGCGCAGATCGAACGCGGCGCTTCTCGCCCGGTCGCAAGCGCCGCCGCCTCGCCGCCGCCGATCAGAGTCAGCGCCCGGGAAACGACGCCGGAAGCGGAAATCGAGATCATCAATGCGAGGCATGACGACGGAGCGGCCAGTCCCGCCGAGCGAAAGCTCGGCAACCGCAATCTCGATGCGGCGAAAGAGGCCGCGACCGTTCCGAAATCGCTGCTCGGCGCATTCCGCCGGCGACGTCAGTAGGGCGTCCTTCGACAGCTCAGGATGAGGCGCAATCCGCGGCAGCGCGCGCGGCGCAGCGTCGGCCCGTTACCCCATCTACAACACGCCCGTCGACAGGCAATCGTGAACATGGAGGAGGCCGACAGGCTTTCCCTGAACAGTCGCGAACAACGCGGTGATTTTGCCGCGGCTCAATAGCGCCAGCGCGTCGCCGGCAAGGGCGTCGGGCGCCACGGTTTTCGGCGAGCGCGTCATGATTGCCGAGACGGGCGCCGCTGCATCCGTCTTACCGAAAGCGCGGCGCAGATCGCCGTCGGTCAATATGCCAACGAGTAGGCCATTTTGATCGACGACACCGACGCAGCCAAAGCCGCCGGCGTTCACCGCATCGACCGCTTGCGAAACGCTCGATGTCTCGGCGCACAGCGGCAACCTGTCGGGCCCATGCATCATGTCGCTGACGCGCCTGAGCGCCGCGCCCAGATTTCCACGCGGATGGAACCCATGGAAATCGCTTGCGGTAAATCCCTTGTCGCGGAGGAGGGCGATCGCGAGCGCATCGCCGGCGGCGATCATCATCGTCGTCGAGGTCGTCGGCGCCCGTGTCTCGCCGCAAGCCTCTTTGGCGTCCGGCAGGATAAGGCGCGCGGTCGCCGCATTCGCCAAAGTCGACTTCGCGCCGCAAGTGATCGCGGCGACGGGAACGGAAAACCGCCGCGCATAGGCAAGGAGATCGCTCAACTCGGGCGTCTCGCCGGATTTCGACAGCGCGAGGATACAGTCTTCGCGGGCGATGATGCCGAGGTCGCCGTGACTGGCCTCGCCCGGATGGACGAAGATCGCGGGCGCGCCCGTCGATGACAGCGTCGCGGCGATCTTCCGCGCCACATGCCCGGATTTTCCCATGCCGGTCGCAATGATCTTGCCTCTGGCGCCTTTGAGCAGGCCGACGGTCCGCTCGAAATCGCCGTTCAGCGAATTTTTCAGCGCCTCAAGCCCCGCGATTTCAAGGGCGAGCACGTCTCGGGCGACTTCAAGGTGTTTGCTCATCGGGCGCCAGCAAAGGGTGAACGGCGCGGCCTTGCCGTCAGGGCCGCGTCAGGCCATTTACGGAAAGTTCGGCGAAAACGCCACCAGGAGCCCCGATGACCGTCGCGAACCCGATCGTCGAAATCAGGATCGGCGCGACAACAATCGCCATCGCCAATCATCTGAAACTGACGATGATCGCCGGCCCTTGCGCACTCGAAAGCCGCGCCCATGCGCTGGAATGCGCGGCGGCGCTGAAAGAAATAGCCGACCGGCAAAAGGTCGGCCTCATCTACAAGACCTCCTTCGACAAGGCGAACCGGACAAATTCGGCGGCGACGCGCGGGATTGGCCTCACTGAAGCGCTACCCATATTCGCTGAAATCCGCGAGAAGTTCAGCTTGCCCGTGCTCACCGACGTCCATCAGCCTGACCAGTGTGCCCTGGCGGCGGCGGCCGCCGATGTCCTCCAGATCCCGGCGTTCCTCTGCCGGCAGACGGATTTGCTCGTCGCCGCCGCAAGAACCGGCAAGGCGATCAATGTAAAGAAGGGCCAGTTTCTCGCGCCGTGGGACATGAAGAACGTCGTCGCCAAGATCACCGTCGCCCGCAATCCGAATGTGCTGGTGACCGAGCGCGGCGCGAGCTTTGGCTACAATACGCTCGTTTCCGATTTCAGGAGCCTGCCGATCATGGCCGCGGAAACCGGCGCGCCGGTCGTCTTCGACGCGACGCACTCAGTGCAGCAGCCGGGCGGGCAGGGAACATCCTCGGGCGGACAGCGCGAATTCGTGCCGACGCTCGCCCGCGCCGCCGTCGCGGTCGGCGTTGCGGCGGTCTTTGCCGAGACCCATCCCGACCCCGACAAGGCGCCCTCCGATGGCCCCAACATGATCCCGCTGAAACAGTTTGAAGCCTTCGTCGCCGACCTCCTCGCCCTCGATGAGGTCGCAAAGAGACGCTCCAGCCTTCACGGTTATTCTAGCTGACGCGCGATTCGCTTGCGAGCCTCCCCGGTTTGGCGGATGATGGCTGCGCTGGGGCCAGCGAGTGAAGGAGCTTTCCATGAAGAAAGTAATTGGGCTGTTTGCGGGTGTTTTCGCCGCCGCCGCCAGCGCCGGCGCCATTGAGGGCGACGCGGACACGCTCGACCGCTTCGACCGCACAGGCGAGACCGTCAGTTGCGTCAATATGCGATCGACCAACATCACCGCGATCGACGAAAACCGCCTGCTGTTCCAGGTTGGAACGGGGAACTATTATCTCAATGAAACCCGCAGCCAGTGCAACGACGCGGACTCCAATTTCACCCGGTTCGACATGACCCTGTTCGGCAGCCGCATCTGCAGCGGCGAGGTCATCAAGGTCGTCGATCAATCGAGCGGAATTTTCCAGGGCGCCTGCAGTCTCGGTGAGTTCGAACGCCTGACGAAGAAGGCGCCCGCCGATACGTCCGCCGCAGGGCGATAGCGATTGACTTTGGAAGCGGAATTTCGCGGTCGGCGTAAGCCCCGCGCGGAATTTCGCCGGAATGGCGCGGCGGTGAATGTCATCGCCGTGAACGACGGATGCGTTTGCTCCCGGTAATTGCCAGTCGCATCGCGTTGGCGGTAACGTCTTTCGCGCGAGCGAGTTGCGACGCGCCAAAGCAAACGGGGTACACGATGAAGTCACGTATGATGGCCGCTGCGACGGCCGCGGTTGGAATGACCAGCGTCGTGCACGCGCAGGATCTGGTGAACAACTTCGATCCTACGATTGAAAGAGACGCGCAGCGCGAGGAGGTATCCCGGGGCCGGACAGTGCTCGTCGATTTCAATTCACCGCTCGATTATGCGGGATCGGTAATGTTCTGCGACGAAACCGCGCCGAATTCCAAAATCTATGTGCCGAAGGGAAATGGCCGATATCCGATCGTTAAGGATCGGGAATTGACGACCGAAGAACTTGACGATCCCAAACGCACACGGCGCGTCATCGTCGAAAAGAACGGTTCGCTGGCGGGCTGGGGCGCCGCTGTCAAGGCGGACTTCAAGCGGCTTGTCGAGGTCAGTACCTTCGAAGCCGCGCGCGCGGAGGTGCCGCAGCAACTTGACGCCGCCGCGCTGCGGCTAGCGAACTCCACTTTAAAGCTCGCCGGCGGCAAGGAAGGCGATACGGCCTGCTACATCTGGAGCGTTTCGAAACTCTCAACGCAAATGATTGTCGATGAGCAGAAGAAATTCAGCGTCGATACGCCGGGCATCTTCATCGTCGCCGGCAAGGCTTCGTTTTCGCGGGTGGCGGCGAACATCCGGCGGGACGATTACGCGACAGTGATCATGTCGCCCTTCGTCATTGGCGCGGATGAGGCGCCGCCAATTCCCGATGCCGTCATAGCATCGGACGCATTCGAAGAAGCGACGGCGGCCGAACAGGACGCGGCGGAGGCAATCACCGAAATTGCGCGGGAAGACGAAATTGTTCGGGAACGGTCGATTGATGCGGGCGTCGTATTCAGCGAGACAGTGCGTGACAAATTCGAGAGACTGACAACCGAGGAAATGGATCGGGCTGTCAGATCGATCGAGTAGGATTGCTCTTCGCACCTTCGCCGACGACGGCGCGGGACGACCGCGCCGTCGTTTTCCACGCATCGGCAAGACCGGACTGCCAGCGCCATCTTCTTCATATCCCACGTCGGCGGGATGCCTCGGGCAATTGAAAATTTCTGGTTAATCGCCTTGCTTTTGCCTCATTTTTATCGTAACTGTATAACATCACTGATTTGGCGGCGGGCGTCGATCGTCGTCATCGGGGTGCGTATCTCCCCGATTTGTACCGGTTCAGTTGCGTAGAGTTGGGTTAGCGTATCGAAGGCGGGCGGCGTCGAGTCCCCCATAGGCGCCGTCCGTTTTCATGTCCGGCTCGAGCGACAAATTCACCGCTCGCCGAAACTTCTATTTTCTCGAAAAACCTGATTACTCCGCCGTGGACCCGCCGCCGTTTTGGAACGGTCGCGCACGGGCGCCGTTAGACTATCATGGACGTCCGCGCGATAGTCGTTATCGGCGCCTCGGAGGGGGGGGTGCAGGCGTTGCGCGACCTCGTCGGCGCACTGCCAAAGAATTTCCCGGCGGCCGTTTTTGTCGTCATGCATATCGGCGCGCGGCGGAGCGAACTCGCGGTGCTGCTCGATCGCACCGGGCCGCTGGCGGCGACGCATGCGGCCGATGGCGATCTGATCGAGGGCGGCCATATCCATGTGGCGCCGCCCGACCATCACATGGTGATCGCGGAAGGCGCCGTCCGCCTCACCAAGGGTCCGCGCGAAAATTTCGCCCGCCCGAGCATCGATCCGCTGTTCCGGAGTGCGGCGCAGGCGTATGGGTCAGCCGTCATCGGTGTGATCCTGACCGGCGGCCTCAGCGACGGAACGGCGGGGCTTTACGAAATCAAGCAGCGCGGCGGCGCCACGGTCGTGCAAGACCCGAGCGATGCGATAAACCCCAGCATGCCGCGCAGCGCCTTGAGCAGTGTCGAAATTGATCACTGTGTGCCGCTAGCAAAAATGGCCCGCCTCATTGTGCGCCTTGTCAGCGAGTTGGCCGATCCGCCGCCCAGATATTCAACACCAGCCAAAGGACTGGAGACTGCAATGGACGCACAATTCAGGCTTGACCAACCGACCGCGCTGACCTGTCCGGATTGCGGCGGCGCCTTGAGCCGCGGTCAACTGGGGTCACTGACGCAGTTTCGGTGCCATATCGGCCATGTCTATTCCGCCGATGTCATGGCTTCCGGACAATTGCTGGCGCTGGAAAGATTCATCGAGTCGGCGATGCGCTCGCTCAACGAACGCGCCGAACTCTGCCGCCAGATGGCGAACGAGGCCAATCTTCGCGGACGCGCCGGGAATGGCGCCGAGTGGTCAGCGGCGAGACAAGAGGCGCACGACCGCGTAGCGCCGCTGCGCGACCTCCTTGACCAGGACTGGATGCACCCGGCGGTGAACGAGCCGGAGCCAGGTTCAATCGCCGCCGGAATTGTGGATGCGGCCGGGCCGCAAGACGCGATAGCTTTTCGCAATTGATGATTGAGGTTGCGCCAGTGCAATCGGCCTGCTATCGGCCCCCGTTCCTCACGGGAGGCGATGGCGGAAGTCCATGCCGTGGCCGCACCGAGGGGCCTTCGAAACCTTGGAAGGGTCACATGGCGAAGAAAATCACTGGCTACCTGAAGCTTCAGGTGCCGGCCGGCGCCGCCAATCCGTCGCCGCCGATCGGTCCCGCGCTTGGCCAGCGCGGTCTCAACATCATGGAGTTCTGCAAGTCGTTTAACGCGCAGACCCAACAGATGGAAAAGGGGATGCCGGTTCCGGTCGTCATCACCATCTTTTCCGACAAATCCTTCAACTTTGCGATGAAGACGCCGCCGGCGGCGTATTTCCTGAAGAAAGCCGCGAAAATCGAAAAGGGCGGCGCAACCGCCGGCCGCGCGATCGCGGGATCGGTCACCGCCGCGCAGTGCCGCGAAATCGCCGAGGCGAAACTGAAAGACCTCAACACCACCAATCTCGACCAGGCGACGAAGATCATCATGGGATCGGCGCGCGCGATGGGTCTTGAGGTCAGGAGCTGATCCCATGGCAAAAATCGGTAAACGGATCAAAGCCGCAAGGGCCAATGTCGACCGCGAAAAATCCTATTCGATCGTCGAAGCGGCGAAAATCGTCAAGGCGAACGCCACGGCGAAATTCGACGAGACGATCGAGGTCGCGATGAATCTCGGCGTCGATGCGCGCCACGCCGACCAGATGGTCCGGGGCGTCGTTGCGCTGCCGCACGGGACGGGCAAAACGGTTCGCGTCGCGGTCTTTGCAAAAGACGCAAAAGCCGAAGAAGCCCGCAAGGCGGGCGCCGACATCGTCGGCGACGCCGACCTCGTCGAGAAAATCCAGGGCGGCTTCATGGATTTCGATCGCGTCATCGCGACGCCGGACATGATGGGACTTGTCGGGCGCCTCGGCAAAATTCTGGGACCGCGCAATCTTATGCCGAACCCGAAAGTCGGCACGGTGACGCCCAACGTCGCGCAAGCGGTCAAGGACGCCAAAGGCGGCTCGGTGGAGTTCCGGATTTCGAAAGTCGGCAATCTCATCCACGCCGGCGTCGGCAAGGCGAGCTTCTCGGACGCCGAGATCGCCGCCAACATCAAGACGTTCATCGACGCCGTCCAAAAGGCGAGACCCGCCGGCGCCAAGGGAACCTACATCCAGAAAGTCGCCGTCTCCTCGACCATGGGGCCGGGCGTCAAGATCGATATGGCGGCGGGGGCCTGATTTCGGTCACATGGAATTTTGAGAAGGCGGCGCAAGCGCCGCCTTCAAAGCTACTGCACGTAGGCGACCACCGGCTCGGCGCCTGTCGCGTTATCGCGGCGGCAATCGCTCGAAGGTGGGCAAACCTTCCTGGATTTGATGGAAGGCTTGCCTGTCGATCGTGTAGATCGCCATCTGCGGCCCGCCAAAAAGGCCCGGATCGTCGAGCGTGCCCGCTTTCAAAATCACGGCGGGCAGGCCCGGCCGCCGCGTCGCTATATGCGTGCCGCATTCGGCGCAGAATTCCCGCGTCACTGCGTTTTCAAGATCGCTACGCATGAATTGTCTTGGCTCCCCTCGTGTGTAGCGGAAGCCATCGGGCGGCATCAGAAGAAACATATTCGGCGCGCCGCCCGAGAAATATTGGCATTCGCGGCAGTGGCATTGCGCTCTCAACTTCGGCTCGCCTTCAGCCGAGTAACGCAACTTGCCGCAATAGCAGCCGCCCTCCAGTTTCATTGCATTCTCCCAACGCCAGACGCCTGCAGCGTGGCTGCCGCCAATTCCGGTAGCATCGCTACTTGCGCTCATCAATGCAAGCTCAGCGCGCTGCTTCCGTACATGCCGATCAGCCATTGAATGCCGGCCAGATGCTGCTGGTCATGGCTGCACAGGAAATGCGCGAGCCCTTGAAGCGTGACGCGGCCGTAGCCTTCAAATTCGGCCGTGCGGGCAAGGTCATCCGGTGAGGCGCGCTGCAAAAGCTGCACATTTTCCGTTCGCGCCCGGACAAATTGGCCGAAGGCGTCGCCGACCGGCGTGCTGTCGTAGGCTCTGCGCGCGACCAGTTCGTATGTGTCAAGGGAGGCGAGGAACGGCGCCTCTTCATTCAGCACCCGGAGGAATCGATCCGCGTAGCCGTCGCTTTCGATGTCGCGGAGGTGGCAAATCTGCTGGCGGATGGTCAACGTTTCGCTTGGCGCGCCGTCCCAGGAGGAGGGAACAAAATCGAGTGCGCCCTTCGGCGCCGCGTCGAGGTGTTTTTTTAGATCGCCTGGAAAATTGCCGAGAAATGAGATTAGCGGCGCGATGGCGGACATAGCCTTCCAACCCAAAAAACGTGAACTACTGTGCTGGCGAACACATCAAAAAGTCCTGT
Organism: Parvularculaceae bacterium; assembly: GCA_041744115.1. Taxonomy (GTDB): domain Bacteria; phylum Pseudomonadota; class Alphaproteobacteria; order Caulobacterales; family Parvularculaceae; genus Amphiplicatus. The sequence continues at coordinate 22,286 of JBGTLL010000052.1, forward strand.
CGGCCGGCCTTAGTATAGCGCTTGGACTTTCAATTTTCGCCGTCACCCCTTGCTTTCCGATTTTAAGCCTGTATCAAGCCCCCTTCGCGAAGGCCGGTTCGCCGGTCCCGCGACCTGTCCAAGACCGCGGGCGCTCCTTTGGAGCTGAAACGCCCCGCATAGACGGAAGACAAAGGATCGTCCGGTTTTTCCGGCGTATCCACGTTGACCTTCTGGGGCAGGCTCCAGCGCTTTGATGCGCGGGGCCGTCAAGGTTCCGATCATCCGAGGCGTCAGATTGCGTTTCTGCGCAACCGGCGCGGAGGCGAACGAAGCCAGGAAGGGACCAACGCCCATGGACAGAGCCCAGAAGGCGGATCAGATCGGGTGGATCAGCAACGTGTTCGACAAGAACGCGGTTGTCATCGTCGCCAATAACGGCCTCTCGGTCGCCCAGATGACGGAACTCCGGAACGACCTTCGCAAGGCCGGCGCCAGCATGAAGGTCGTGAAGAACACGCTGGCCCAGATCGCCATTTCCGAAAAGCCGGCGAAGAAGATCACCGATCTTTTCAAAGGGCCGACGGCGATTGCGTATTCCGAAGACCCGGTTGCAGCGGCCAAAGTCATCGACGCCTATTCGAAGAAAAACGAAAAGCTCGTCGTCCTTGGCGGCGCGATGGGCGAGGAAGTGATGAACGCCGCGGGCGTCAAGGCGCTTGCCGCGATGCCGTCGCGCGAAGAACTGCTCGGCCAGATCGTGCAGACGATCATGTCGCCGGCCGCAAACCTGGTCGGCGCGATCATGGCGCCCGGCGCCCAGCTCGCGGGCATCCTTGAGACCCTGGAAACGAGAGAAGCGGCCTGATCGCCGGAATCCGACCATCTGAATTGAAATCCACTGAACGAGGAAATTGACCATGACTGACCTGAACAAGATCGCTGAACAGCTTGTTGGCCTCACGCTCCTGCAGGCGGCGGAACTAAAGACCATCCTCAAAGACAAATACGGCATCGAGCCGGCGGCGGGCGCTGTGATGGCCGCGGCGCCGGGCGCTGCTGCCGCCGCGGTCGAAGAAAAGACGGAGTTCAACGTCGTTTTGATTGAGGCCGGCGCGAAAAAGATCGAAGTGATCAAGGAAGTCCGTGCGATCACCGGTCTTGGCCTGAAAGAAGCCAAGGACCTCGTCGAGGCGGGCGGCAAGACGGTGAAGGAAGCCGTCGGCAAAGCCGAAGCCGAGGAGTTGAAGAAAAAACTCGAAGCGGCCGGCGCCAAGGTCGAGCTGAAGTAATCCAACAGCCGCTCTTCGGGGGGCGGCGCGCCCAACCTCCGCGCCCTCCCGAAATCGTGCAAGAATTTTCTTGACAAAACTCGATTTTGGGGGTTGCGGCAGGTAACTCTCGCCCCTATTAACGACATTCGCTGTCGATGGGGTTTCCCGGCGATGGCGGCAGGCAATCGGCGACGTGCTTCGGAAAATCGAGACCTGGAAAATTTAACTGCCTGAGCCCCCGGGCGCGTGACCGCGCCCGAGCGGGGCGTTTTCGCGCATTCGTGTCGCCCCGGCTCCGCGGGGCGGGAGAGCAGTTCGCGAAACAGACGACCCCGTGCAGAGGAAAAAGATGGCGCAATCCTTCGTTGAAAAGAAACGCATCCGCAAGAACTTCGGCCGCATTGGCGACGCGGCCCCGATGCCGAACCTCATTCAGGTCCAGAAGGACAGCTATGAGCAGTTCCTGCAACGGCGGATCAAGCCCGCGGATCGTCTCAACGAAGGCATCGAAGCGGTTTTCCAGTCGGTGTTTCCGATCATGGATTTCACCGAGACCGCCGTTCTCGAATTTGTCTCCTATGAATTCGAAGAGCCGAAATACGACGTCGAGGAATGCCAGCAGCGGGACATGACCTATGCGGCGCCCTTGAAGGTGACCTTGCGCCTCGCCGTGTTCGAGGTCGATGAGGAAACCGGCGCGAAATCGATCCGCGACGTGAAAGAGCAGGAAGTCTACATGGGCGACATTCCGCTCATGACAGACAACGGCACGTTCATCATCAACGGCACCGAGCGCGTCATCGTCTCCCAGATGCACCGGTCGCCGGGCGTCTTCTTCGACCACGACCGCGGCAAGACCCATTCGTCGGGCAAGCTTCTGTTCGCCGCCCGGATCATTCCCTATCGCGGTTCCTGGCTCGATTTCGAGTTTGACGCAAAAGACATCGTCAACGTCCGCATTGACCGCCGCCGCAAGCTGCCGGCGACGACGTTGCTCTATGCGCTCGGCATGGACCAGGAAGAAATACTCGATGCGTTTTTTGAGCGCGTCGCCCACACGCGGACGAAGACCGGCTGGACGATGCCTTACCGTCCGGAACGGGCGCGCGGCGTCAAGCTCGACCGCGACCTCGTCGACGCCAAGACCGGCAAAGTCGTTGCGGAAGCCGGCGACAAGGTTTCCGCCAAAGCCGCCCGCCAGCTCGCCGATGAGGGCCTGAAGCACCTTCTGCTTTCGAATGAAGAAATGATCGGGCGTTATTTCGCCTCCGACCTCGTCAATTTCGAGAATGGCGAAATCTTCGCCGAGGCCGGCGACGAGATCGACGAGAAGACGCTGAAGCTTCTCGATGAAATCGGCATCGACAAATTCGACACGATCGATGTCGATCATCTGACAATCGGCGCTTACATGCGCAATTCGCTCGCAGCGGATAAAAACTCCAACCGCGAGATGGCGCTGATCGACATCTATCGCGTCATGCGCCCTGGCGAGCCGCCAACCCTTGAAACCGCGGAAACGCTTTTCTACGGCCTCTTCTTCGACCCCGAGCGCTATGACCTTTCCGCGGTCGGCCGCGTGAAGATGAATATCCGCCTCGAATTCCAGACGGAAGACAACGTCCGCACCCTGCGCAAGGAAGACATCCTCGCCGTCCTGAAGACGCTGACGGATCTCCGCGACGGTCGCGGCGAAATCGACGACATCGACAATCTCGGCAATCGCCGGGTGCGCTCGGTCGGCGAACTGATGGAGAACCAGTACCGCATCGGACTTTTGCGCATGGAGCGGGCGATCAAGGAGCGGATGTCGTCGGCCGAACTCGAAACCTTGATGCCGCACGATCTCATCAACGCCAAGCCGGTCGCGGCGGCGGTCCGGGAATTCTTCGGCTCCTCGCAGCTGTCGCAGTTCATGGACCAGACGAACCCGTTGTCGGAGATCACCCACAAGCGCCGCCTCTCGGCGCTGGGGCCGGGCGGCCTCACGCGCGAGCGCGCGGGCTTTGAAGTCCGTGACGTTCACCCCACGCATTACGGCCGCATCTGCCCGATCGAAACGCCGGAAGGCCCGAACATCGGCCTCATCAACTCGCTTGCGACGCATGCGCAGGTCAACAAATACGGCTTTATCGAAAGCCCCTATCGCAAGGTCATCGACGGCAAGGTGACCGACGACGTCGTCTATCTTTCGGCGATGGAGGAACAGCGCTTTGCGGTCGCGCAGGCGAACGCGGAAATCGACAAGAACGCCCGCCTCGTCAACGAATTCGTCAACTGCCGCGTTGGCGGCGAGGCAACGCTCGTTCCGCGCGACGAAGTCAGATATATCGACGTGTCGCCGAAGCAGCTGGTGTCGGTCGCCGCCGCGCTCATTCCGTTTCTTGAAAACGACGACGCCAACCGCGCGCTGATGGGATCGAACATGCAGCGCCAGGCCGTGCCGCTGCTGCAGGCGGAAGCGCCGTTCGTCGGCACCGGCATGGAATCGATTGTTGCGCGGGATTCCGGCGCCGTCGTTTCCGCGCGCCGCCCCGGCGTCATCGAGCAGGTTGACGCGCAGCGCATCGTCGTTCGCGCGACGGAAGAAACCGACCCGACGAAGCCAGGCGTCGATATCTACAATCTTCGCAAATTCCAGCGTTCGAACCAGTCGACCTGCATCAACCAGCGTCCACTGGTGAAGATCGGCGACATCGTGCGCGCCGGCGACATCGTCGCCGATGGCCCGTCGACCGATCTTGGGGAATTGGCGCTCGGCAAGAACGTGCTCGTCGCGTTCATGCCGTGGAACGGATACAATTTCGAGGATTCGATCCTCATCTCCGAACGCATCGTGCGCGATGACGTCTTCACTTCGATCCATATCGAGGAATTCGAAGTGATGGCGCGCGACACCAAGCTCGGGCCGGAGGAAATCACGCGCGACATACCGAACGTCTCGGAAGAAGCGCTGAGGAACCTCGACGAAGCGGGGATTGTCGCCATTGGCGCTGAAGTGAACCCCGGCGACATCCTTGTCGGCAAGATCACGCCTAAGGGCGAGTCGCCGATGACGCCGGAAGAAAAACTTCTGCGCGCGATCTTCGGCGAGAAGGCGTCAGACGTTCGCGACACCTCGCTGAAACTGCCGCCGGGCGCTTCGGGCACGGTCGTCGAAGTCCGTGTCTTCAACCGCCACGGGGTTGAGAAAGACGAGCGCGCCATCGCCATTGAACGCGAGGAGATCGAGCGCCTCGCCAAGGACCGCGACGACGAACTGGCGATCCTTGAGCGGAACATTTTCGGCCGTCTCAAGACCCTGCTCCTCGGCAAGGAAGCGGTGTCGGGCCCGAAGGGCATGGAAAAGGGCAAGATTTCCGAAGAGGCCCTCGGCGAATTGTCGAAGGGCCAGTGGTGGAAGATCGGACTTTCCGACGAAGCCGCGCAAGGCGAAATCGAAGCGCTGAAGAAGCAGTATGACGAGAGCCGGGCCCGGCTCGAAGCGCGCTTTGACGACAAGGTCGACAAGCTGAAGCGCGGCGACGAACTTCCGCCGGGCGTGATGAAAACTGTAAAAGTCTTCGTCGCGGTGAAGCGAAAGCTGCAGCCGGGCGACAAGATGGCCGGCCGTCACGGCAACAAGGGCGTGATCTCCAAGATCGCGCCGCTCGAAGACATGCCGTTTCTCGAGGACGGCACGGCGGTCGATATTGTGCTCAATCCGCTCGGCGTGCCGTCGCGGATGAATGTCGGGCAGATTCTGGAAACGCACCTTGGCTGGGCGTGCCGCGGCCTCGGCAAGCAGATCGGCGACGTGCTTGAACAATGGGAAGCCGGCAAGGCGACCCGTGACGACATGGCCGCCAAGATCAAGGAAATCTATGGCGAAGACCAGCCGTTGCCGCGCTCGAACGAGGAACTGCGCGAACTGACGGGGAATCTCGTGCGCGGCGTCCCGATCTCGACGCCGGTCTTTGACGGCGTCCGCGAACCGGACATCGTCAAGATGCTGAAAGCCGCCGGTCTCGAAGAGTCGGGGCAGGTAATGCTCTATGACGGCCGCACCGGCGAGCAGTTCAAGCGCAAGGTGACCGTCGGCTACAAATATCTGCTGAAGCTGCATCACCTTGTCGACGACAAGATCCACGCCCGCTCGATCGGGCCGTACTCCCTCGTCACCCAGCAGCCCCTGGGCGGCAAGGCGCAGTTCGGCGGCCAGCGCTTTGGCGAAATGGAAGTGTGGGCGCTCGAAGCCTATGGCGCCGCCTACACCTTGCAGGAAATGCTGACTGTCAAATCCGATGACGTCGCGGGACGCACCAAGGTCTACGAAGCGATCGTCCGCGGCGACGACAATTTCGAAGCAGGCATTCCGGAAAGCTTCAACGTCCTCGTCAAGGAAATGCGCTCGCTCGGACTGAACGTCGAGCTGCAGAACACGTGAGCCGGTGCGTTCGAATGGGATCCGGAGAAGAACAAGGCGAATATCAAGAAATATGATGTTTCTTTCGACGAAGCGGTTGAAGTGTTTCTGGATGAAAATCGCGTCGAAGAAATCGACGATCGATTTGATTATGGAGAAGAACGGCTGATCGTCATCGGCATGGCGCAGATCGGGATGCTTTTTGTCGTTGTCGTAGAGAAGAACGAAGGGGTGACTCGCATCGTTTCCGCTCGCGACGCCAACAAGACTGAACGGCGCCGATGCGACGAAGCGCGATTGAGAGCGCAAAGGTGAAACGATGGCAATTGTCATGCGAACTTTGGACGAGGTCAGAAAGCGGGCTCATTTGCATCGAAGGAAACGGACGCCGAAAACAGAAGAAGAAATCAGGGAGGCAGCCGAGTCAGACCCAGACACATGGCTGCCCACGGAAGAAGAACTAAAGCGTTTCAGGCCCTGGCGTGAACGCGCGACGGAAAAGGCGAAGGCCCTGTCGGAAAACGAACGGAATTTCGACGACGAAGATTGAAATTGCGGCGACTGCGATGAGCCGCCACGACAAGTGAACGTTTATGGGCCCACGGGCCCGACTGATTGAAAGAGGTCTCCATGTCCCAGGAAATGATGAACATCTTCAACCCTGCCGCTCCGCAGCAGACGTTCAATCAGATCCGGATTTCGATCGCGAGCCCGGAGAAAATTCTCTCCTGGTCTTACGGTGAAATAAAAAAGCCTGAGACGATCAATTACCGGACGTTCAAACCGGAACGCGACGGCCTCTTTTGCGCGCGCATCTTCGGCCCGGTGAAGGATTACGAGTGCCTGTGCGGCAAGTACAAGCGGATGAAGTACAAGGGCATTACCTGCGAAAAGTGCGGCGTTGAAGTCACCTTGACGAAAGTCCGCCGCGACCGCATGGGCCATATCGAGCTTGCGGCGCCGGTCGCGCATATCTGGTTCCTGAAATCGCTGCCGTCGCGCATTTCGCTGATGCTCGACATGACGTTGAAGGATGTCGAGCGCGTCCTCTATTTTGAACAGTTCATCGTCATCGAGCCGGGCTTGACCCTGCTCGAAAAGCACCAGCTGCTGACCGAGGACGACTACCTCAAGGCGCAGGAGGAATACGGCGAAGATTCGTTCACCGCCGGCATTGGCGCGGAAGCGATCCGCGAAATCCTGGTGTCGCTCGATCTTGAAGCGATCGCCGACCAGCTTCGCGTCGAAATCGCCGAGTCGACCTCGGAACTGAAACCGAAAAAACTCGCCAAGCGGCTGAAGCTGATCAACGCGTTCCTCGAATCCGGCAACCGTCCGGAATGGATGGTGATGACGGTCGTTCCGGTTATCCCGCCGGAACTCCGGCCGCTGGTTCCGCTCGACGGCGGACGATTCGCGACCTCTGATCTGAACGACCTCTACCGCCGTGTGATCAACCGCAACAACCGCCTGAAGCGGCTCATCGAACTCCGTGCGCCGGACATCATTGTGCGCAACGAAAAGCGGATGTTGCAGGAATCGGTCGATGCGCTGTTCGACAACGGCCGCCGCGGCCGCGTCATCACCGGCACCAACAAGCGTCCGCTGAAATCCTTGTCCGACATGCTGAAAGGCAAGCAGGGCCGCTTCCGCCAGAACCTGCTCGGCAAGCGCGTCGATTATTCCGGCCGGTCGGTGATCGTCGTCGGCCCCGAACTGAAACTGCATGAATGCGGCCTGCCGAAAAAGATGGCGCTCGAACTCTTCAAGCCGTTCATCTATTCGCGCCTCGACGCGAAAGGGCTTTCCGCGACCGTCAAGCAGGCGAAAAAGCTCGTTGAAAAGGAACGCCCGGAAGTCTGGGATATTCTTGACGAAGTCATTCGCGAGCACCCGGTGCTGTTGAACCGGGCGCCGACGCTGCACCGCCTCGGCATCCAGGCGTTCGAACCTAAACTGATTGAAGGGAAAGCCATCCAGCTTCACCCGCTCGTCTGCACCGCGTTCAACGCGGACTTCGATGGCGACCAGATGGCGGTGCATGTGCCGCTGGCGCTCGAAGCCCAGCTTGAGGCGCGGGTTCTGATGATGTCGACGAACAACATCCTGTCGCCCGCGAACGGCAAGCCGATCATCGTGCCGTCGCAGGACATCGTTCTCGGCCTCTATTACATCACGCTCGAAAAATCGAACGAGCCGGGCGAGGGAATGATCTTCTCGTCGATGTCGGAAATCGAGCACGCGCTGGAAGCGGGCGTGGTGACGCTTCATTCCAAGATCAAGGCGCGCTGGGAATCGATCGAAAAGGACGGAACGCCGATCCGCGAAGTCGTTGAAACGACGCCGGGCCGGATGAAGCTTGCGCTCGTTCTCCCGAAAGACGGCAACGTGCCGTTCCAGGTGATCAACCAGCTTCTCACCAAGAAGACGATCCAGGGGCTGATCGATATCGTCTATCGCCATTGCGGCCAGAAACAGACGGTCATCTTCGCCGACCGGATCATGGATCTTGGCTTCAAGGAGGCCTGCAAGGCCGGCATTTCCTTCGGCAAGGATGACATGGTCATCCCCGCCGCAAAGCAAAAGCTCGTTGAAGAAACGCGCGCGCTCGTGCGCGATTACGAACAACAATATGCCGACGGCTTCATCACCCGCGGCGAGAAATACAACAAGGTCGTCGACGCCTGGGCGAAATGCACCGACAAGGTCGCCGACAAGATGATGGAGGAAATTTCCGCCCGGCGCATCGACAAGAAAACCGGCCGCGAGATGGAAATCAACTCGATCTACATGATGTCGCATTCGGGCGCGCGCGGCAGCCCGGCGCAGATGAAACAGCTCGCCGGCATGCGCGGACTGATGGCCAAGCCCTCGGGCGAGATCATCGAAACGCCGATCATCTCGAACTTCAAGGAAGGTTTGACCGTCCTTGAATACTTCAACTCGACGCACGGCGCCCGCAAGGGTCTCGCCGACACCGCGCTTAAAACGGCGAACTCAGGCTATCTGACGCGCCGTCTCGTCGATGTCGCGCAGGACTGTATCATTCGCGAGTTTGATTGCGGCACCGAAAACGGCATCACCATCGACGCCGTCATCCAGGGCGGCGAAACGGTGGTTCCGCTTTCCCAGCGCATACTCGGGCGGACATCGCTGATCGACGTCGCGCATCCGAAAACGGGCGAAATGCTCGCCCGCCGGGACGATGAAATCAACGAGGAACAGGCCGAAGAAATCGAAGGCGCGGGCGTGCAGAAAGTCCGTGTGCGCTCGGTTTTGACCTGCGACGCCAAAGTCGGCGTCTGCGGCAGGTGCTACGGCCGCGACCTTGCGCGCGGCAGCCATGTCAATGTCGGCGAAGCGGTCGGCGTCATCGCCGCGCAATCGATCGGGGAACCGGGAACGCAGCTTACCATGCGCACGTTCCACATCGGCGGCGCGGCGCAGGTCGGCGACACCTCGTTCATCGAGGCAAGTCATGACGGCAAGATCGTTCTTGAAAACCGCAACGTCGTCAAGAATTCCGACGGCGACCTCATCGTCATGGGCCGCAACGCTTTCGTGAAGATCCATGACGCCGACGGCAAGGAACACGCGTCCTATAAAGTCTCTTACGGAACCAAGCTGCGCATCGACCACAATTCGAAAGTGACGCGCGGTCAGCGGATCGCGGACTGGGATCCCTATACCTTGCCAATTCTCACCGATCTCGCCGGCAAGGTGAAATTCGAGGATCTTCAGGAAGGTTTCTCGATGCAGGTCGTCGCCGACGAAGCGACCGGCATTGCAAGCCGCGTCGTCATGGACTGGCGCGCCAATCCGCGCGCCGCCGCCTTGAAGCCGTCGATCGTCATCACCGACGAGAAAGGCAAGCCGCTGAAACTCGAAACCGGCAACGAGGCGCGCTATCAGCTCCCTGTTGACGCCATTCTTTCGGTCGAGGACGGCGACGCCATTCGCGTCGGCGACACCCTCGCCCGAATACCGACGGAAGGCGCAAAGAGCCGCGACATTACCGGCGGCCTGCCGCGCGTCGCCGAACTCTTTGAAGCCCGCCGCCCGAAGGATCACGCAATCATCGCGGAAGTTGATGGCAAGGTTGAATTCGGCCGCGACTACAAGAACAAGCGCCGCATAAGGATTGTGCCGACCGACGACAGCCTTGAGCCGATCGACTATCTGGTGCCGAAGGGCAAGCACATCGCCGTGCAGGAAGGCGATTTCATCGCCAAGGGCGAATTCCTGATCGACGGCAATCCGGCGCCGCACGACATCCTGCAAATTCTCGGGATCGAGGCGCTGGCGAACTACCTCATCAACGAGATCCAGGAAGTCTATCGTCTGCAGGGCGTGCCGATCAACGACAAGCATATCGAAGTCATTGTGCGGCAGATGCTGCAGAAGATCGAAGTCTCGGACCCGGGCGAGTCTTCCTTCCTCAAGGAAGAACATATCGACAAGCTCGAGTTCGAGGAAATGAACGCAAGTCTCGAAGAGCAGGGCAAGCGCCCGGCGAAAGGCGCGCCGGTGCTTCTCGGCATCACCAAGGCGTCGCTGCAGACGCGGTCGTTTATCTCGGCCGCGTCCTTCCAGGAAACGACGCGCGTCCTCACCGACGCCGCTGTCAACGGCAAGGTCGATCTCCTCGAAGGCCTGAAAGAGAACGTCATCGTCGGCCGGCTTATTCCCGCCGGCACCGGCGGCATGATGACAAGACACCTCGTCGAGGCGGAACGCCGCGACCAGTCCCTGATCGACGAGCGCGAGCGTCGCCGCGAAGCGGCGGCGACGGCGGCGTTGCCGGCGCCGGAAGAACAGCCGGCCGCCGCGCAGTAGCAACGGTGAATTGGCGGCGGCCCTTGGGCCGCCGCCAACCTTAAGAAACAGCGGCCGTGACAATGTTTGCGGAGCGTCGTTCGCATGAACCGGCACTTCATTCTCACGAACGGCCGCAGCGGCAGCAATTATTTCGTTCAACTGCTCAATCAGCATCCCGAGACCGCCAATTATGGCGAGGTTCTCGGCGATTGGACCCTGCCAGGCCGGCATATCCGTCCGCGTTTTCGCGGCGAGGACGGAAATGCTCGCTTCCTCGACTGGCTCTACAAAAGCGGCCTCGCGTTTTCCGCGGGTCAGATTCTGTCCTTCATGGCCCGCAAGCGGATGGGGAGAGCGGCCCATTTCCGGCGCCGCGCTGCGGTCAAAAGCCTTGGCGTCAAGGAGTTCACCGTCAATCTCGCGCGCTACGGGCTCGAAGATTACCTGGCGGCGCGGCCTGATATCCGGCTGGTGACGCTTGTCCGGTCAAATCCGCTGGCAAGGCTCCTGTCGGCGCGGCAGCTGGCGAAGACGGGCGCAGTCGCCCGCCTTGACGGTCAAAAGGCCCCGTCAGGCGGCCAAATCGTTCTCGATCTGTCGACGCTCGTCCGCGACCTCGACGTCGTGGAAAATGAAAATGAGGCCGTCCGGATCTTTGCGAGCCGGCATGAGGGACCGGTTTTCCGCCTTGAATATGAAGCGTTCTTCGCCTCCGACCGCGACCGGCGCGATGAAATACTTGCCGAACTGCAGGCGTTTCTCGGCGCCAGTCCGATGAAGCTCCAAAGCGAACATCGGCGGTTGCGGAGGTCGCGCCTTGACGAGGCGATTTCGAACTTCGCGGAGGTCAGGGAAGTTCTCCTGGGGAGCCGATTTGAACGATGGTTGGATGACCAGCCGCGGCAAAATGATCCCGCTTCGTCCACGCGTCAAAAATCGCTCCCCGAGGGCGGTGCGGCTATTGACCCACCCGATTCGCGACGATAGGAAGAGCGCCGCTGGAAGGCCGGCCGTCAGTTCCATCTGATACGCGGTCAGTTTAGCCGAACAAGTCTTGGTTTTAGGGGGCGGTGTTCCACCGGTGGAGCCGCTCGTTTTGCGTCGTTTGCGGGAAAACCCCGCTTTCGGCGCCTGCTTCATCGCTGCAAACGGGTCCCCGACGGGGAAAATCGCCCGACTTTCTGGAGTGCGCATGCCGACGATCCAACAGCTGATCCGCAAGCCGCGGACCCCGCGCCGGAAGATCAACAAGGTTCCTGCGATGCAGTCGAACCCGCAAAAGCGCGGCGTCTGCACGCGCGTTTACACAACGACGCCGAAAAAGCCGAATTCGGCGCTCCGGAAGGTTGCGAAAATCCGCCTGACCAACGGCTTCGAGGTGATCGGCTACATTCCCGGCGAAGGCCACAATCTGCAGGAACACTCGGTCGTTCTCATCCGCGGCGGCCGCGTGAAAGACCTGCCGGGCGTCCGCTACCACATCATTCGCGGCGTCCTCGACACGCAAGGGGTCAAGGACCGCCGGCAGCGCCGTTCGAAATACGGCGCGAAACGTCCGAAATAAGCGAGGGTCAAGATGTCACGCCGCCACCGCGCAGAAAAACGCGAAGTCCATCCGGATCCGAAATTCGGCGACCTCGCCGTCTCGAAGTTCATGAATTACATCATGTATGACGGCAAGAAATCGGCCGCGGAAAAGATCGTCTACGGCGCGCTGGAGCGCATTGAGGGGAAGCTCCGCCGCCCGCCGGTCGACGCCTTCAAGGAAGCGCTCGACAACGTCATGCCGTCGATCGAAGTCAGGTCGCGGCGCGTCGGCGGCGCCACCTATCAGGTGCCCGTCGAGGTTCGCCCCGAACGCCGGACGGCGCTGGCGATGCGCTGGATCATCACGGCCGCGCGCGCGCGCAACGAAACGACGATGGTCGACCGGCTGTCGAATGAAATCATGGACGCGTCGCAAAACCGCGGTTCGGCCGTCAAGAAGCGCGAAGACACGCACCGGATGGCGGAAGCCAACCGCGCCTTCTCGCATTACCGCTGGTAACGCGTCAGAGTATCGAGGAACGAGGCCATGGCCCGCACGCACAAGATCGAGGACTACCGGAACTTCGGCATCATGGCCCACATCGATGCGGGCAAGACGACGACGACCGAGCGCGTCCTCTATTACACGGGCAAAAGCCACAAGATCGGCGAAGTCCATGACGGCGCCGCGACCATGGACTGGATGGAGCAGGAGCAGGAGCGGGGGATCACGATCACCTCCGCCGCGACGACCTGTTTCTGGAAAGACAAACGCCTCAACATCATCGACACCCCCGGGCACGTCGATTTCACGATCGAAGTCGAGCGCTCGCTTCGCGTTCTCGACGGCGCCGTCTGCCTCCTCGACGGCAACCAGGGGGTCGAGCCGCAGACGGAAACGGTCTGGCGCCAGGGCGACAAATACAACGTTCCGCGCATCATCTTCGCCAACAAGATGGACAAGATAGGCGCCGATTTCTTTTTCTGCCTCGACTCGATCAAGCAGCGCCTCGGCGTCAAAGCGGTCCCGCTCCAGCTTCCGATCGGCATTGAAACGACCTTCCGCGGCGTCGTCGATCTTCTCGAGATGAAAGCGATCATCTGGGAAGAAGAAACGCTGGGCGCGAGCTATCACGACGAAGAAATTCCGGCCGACCTGATGGACCAGGCCGTTGAATACCGCGCGGCGATGGTCGAGGTGTGCGTTGAACTCGATGACGAGGTCATGGCCGACTATCTCGACGGCAAGGAGCCGGACATCGCGACCTTGAAGCGCCTGATCCGCAAGGCGGTCGGCAAGGGCCTCTGGTATCCGGTGCTGTGCGGATCGGCGTTCAAGAACAAGGGCGTGCAGCCGCTCCTCGACGCGGTCGTCGATTATCTGCCGAGCCCGAACGAAGTCGCCGCGATCAAGGGCATTGACCCGGATACGGAAGAAGATCTCGTTCGGAACGCGTCCGACGAAGAGCCGCTGGCGATGCTTGCGTTCAAGATTATGAACGATCCGTTTGTCGGCACGCTAACCTTTTGCCGCGTCTATTCCGGGCATCTTGAATCCGGCACCACCCTCATCAACACGGTCAAGGGAAAGAAAGAACGCGTCGGCCGCATGGTGCAGATGCATGCGAACGACCGGATCGACATCAAGGAAGCGTTCGCCGGCGACATCATCGCCGTTGTCGGTCTGAAGGACACGACGACGGGCGACACGCTGTGCGATCTCCAAAAGCAGGTCGTTCTCGAGCGGATGATTTTCCCCGAGCCCGTGATCGAACTCGCTGTCGAGCCGAAGACCAAGGCCGACCAGGAAAAGATGGGCGTCGCGCTGCAGCGTCTTGCGGCGGAAGACCCCTCGTTTCGCGTATCGACCGATGAAGAATCCGGCCAGACCATCATCAAGGGCATGGGCGAACTTCACCTCGACATTCTCGTCGATCGCATGCGCCGCGAATTCAAGGTCGAGGCGAATGTCGGCGCGCCGCAGGTCGCTTATCGCGAATGTTTCACGCGCGCCTACACGATCGACTACACGCACAAGAAACAGACCGGCGGCACCGGCCAGTTCGCGCGCCTCAAGATGAGCATCACGCCGCAGGCGCCGGGCACGGGCTATGAATTTGAATCGCAGATCGTCGGCGGCTCGATCCCGCGCGAATATATTCCGGGCGTCATCAAGGGCGTCGATTCGGTTCGCAACGTCGGCATGCTGGTCGGCTTCCCGATTCTCGACTTCAAGGTTGAGCTGCTCGATGGCGCCTTCCACGATGTCGACTCTTCGGTCCTTGCTTTCGAAATCGCGGCGCGCGCGGCGATGCGCGAGGCGAAAGCGCATCTCGGCATGGCCCTTCTTGAGCCGATCATGAAGGTCGAGGTCGTCGCGCCGGAGGAATACACCGGGACCGTCATCGGCGACCTCAACTCACGCCGCGGCCAGATCCAGAATCAGGAAATGCGCGGCAACGCCAATGTCGTGCATGCGATGGTGCCGCTCGCCAACATGTTCGGCTACGTCAACACGCTGCGCTCGCAGACCCAAGGCCGGGCGAACTACACGATGCAGTTCGACCACTACGAACAGGTTCCGAAAAACGTGCAGGAAGAAGTGCAGGCGAAACTGGCCGGATAGCGTCAGTCAAGTCTGTGAACGAAGTCCACAAAGTCGTCAGGAGACGGAGAAAGTAAAATGGGAAAAGCCAAGTTTGAACGCAACAAGCCGCATGCGAACGTCGGCACAATCGGTCACGTCGACCACGGCAAAACGACCCTGACGGCCGCCATTACGAAATATTTCGGCGAGTTCCGCGCCTATGATTCGATCGACAACGCGCCCGAAGAGCGCGCGCGCGGGATCACGATTAATACGGCGCATGTCGAATATGAAACACCCGCCCGCCATTACGCGCATGTCGACTGCCCCGGCCACGCCGACTATGTGAAGAACATGATCACCGGCGCCGCGCAGATGGACGGCGCGATCCTCGTCGTCTCGGCCAATGACGGCCCGATGCCGCAGACCCGCGAGCACATCCTCCTCGCCCGCCAGGTCGGCGTTCCGGCGATCGTCGTCTACATGAACAAGGTCGACATGGTCGATGATCCCGAGCTCCTCGATCTCGTCGAGATGGAAATCCGCGAGCTTCTCGTGAAGTATGAATTTCCGGGCGACGACATCCCGATTATCCGCGGTTCGGCGCTCGCCGCCATGGAGGGACGCGACCCGGAAATCGGCGAGAATTCGATCCGCGCGCTGTTGAAAGCGGTCGATGAATCGATCCCGACGCCGAAGCGCCCGATCGACCAGCCTTTCCTGCTCCCGATCGAAGACGTCTTCTCGATCTCGGGCCGCGGCACGGTCGTCACCGGCCGGGTTGAACGCGGCATCGTCAATGTCGGCGACGAACTTGAAATTATCGGCATTCGCGCGACCACGAAAACGACCTGCACCGGCGTTGAAATGTTCAGGAAGCTGCTCGATCGCGGCGAGGCCGGCGACAATGTCGGCGTCCTCCTGCGCGGCATCGAACGCAATGGCGTCGAGCGCGGCCAGGTTCTGTGCAAGCCCGGCACGGTGACGCCGCATACGAACTTCGTCGCCGAAGCCTACATTCTGACCAAGGACGAAGGCGGCCGCCACACGCCTTTCTTCACCAATTATCGCCCGCAATTCTATTTCCGGACGACCGACGTGACTGGCGTCGTCACCCTGAAAGAGGGCGTTGAAATGGTGATGCCGGGCGACAATGTCGAGATTAACGTCGAACTCATCGTGCCGATTGCGATGGAAGAAAAGCTGCGCTTTGCCATTCGCGAAGGCGGCCGAACCGTCGGCGCCGGCATCGTCGCCAAGATCACGAAATAAAAGACGCGCGGAGCCCAAGGGGCTCCGCGTTTTTAACCGGACCGGAAGCGCGAAAAACAAAGGCCTTAGGATCCATGCAACAGAATATCCGCATCAGGCTCAAAGCCTTTGATCATCGCGTCCTTGACGCCTCGACAAAGGAAATCGTCAATACCGCCAAGCGCACGGGGGCGCAGGTGCGCGGGCCGATTCCGCTGCCCACGCGGATCGAGCGCTTCACCGTGAACCGCTCGCCGCATATCGACAAGAAGAGCCGCGAACAGTTCGAGATGCGCACCCACAAGCGGATGCTCGATATCGTCGATCCGACGCCGCAGACGGTTGACGCGCTGATGAAGCTCGATCTGTCGGCCGGCGTCGACGTGGAAATCCGGCTCGGGGCCTAGAGGGAACTGGAACGATGCGAACAGGGTTGATCGCGCGCAAGATCGGCATGACCCGCGTCTATGGCGGCGAAGGCGAGCACATTCCGGTGACGGTGATGGCGCTCGAAGGCTGTCAGGTCGTCGGCCAGCGCACCGTGGAAAAAAACGGCTACACGGCGATCCAGCTTGGCGCGGGCGTCGCGAAAACGAAGCGCCTGTCGAAAGCCGATCGCGGCCAGTTTGCCAAGGCCAATGTCGAGCCGAAGCAAAAGCTCGCCGAATTCACCGTGTCGGACGACAATCTCGTCGATATCGGCGCCGAACTTTCGGCCGCGCATTTCCTCGTCGGCCAGATGGTCGATGTCACCGGTACAACAGTCGGCAAAGGCTTTGCCGGCGCGATGAAGCGCCACAATTTCGGCGGCCTTCGCGCCACGCACGGCGTCTCGGTTTCGCACCGCTCGCACGGTTCGACCGGCCAGCGCCAGGACCCGGGCAGGGTGTTCAAGGGCAAGCGCATGGCCGGCCATATGGGCGATGTTCAGTGCACGACGCAGAATATCGAAGTCGTTCGCATCGACGCCGAGCGCGGCCTCATTCTCCTCAAGGGCGCGGTTCCCGGATCGAAGGGCGGCTGGGTGACGATTCGCGATGCGGTCCGAAAGTCGCCTCCGAAAGATCTGCCGACGCCTGCCGCGATCAAGGGCAAGGCCGACGATTCGGGCCAAACCGAAACCGACGCGGGCCCAACTGACGCGGGCAAGAGGACTGAATAATGAAACGCGACGTCGTCAGTTTTGAAAGCGCCAAATCGGGCGGCAAGGGCGGATCGATCGATCTCGCCGACGAGGTGTTCGGCCTTTCGCCGCGCAAGGACATCCTGCACCGCATGGTCGTCTACCAGCTCGCCAAGCGTCAGGCCGGCACCCACAAATCGAAGCCGCGCAACGAAGTCCGCATGACGTCGAAAAAAATGTACAAGCAGAAGGGCACCGGCGGCGCCCGTCACGGCAACAAGGCGGCGCCGCAATTCCGCGGCGGCGGCACGGCGCACGGTCCCCGTCCGCGCAGCCACGCGATCGGCCTGCAGAAAAAAGTGCGGAAACTCGCGCTGAAACATGCGCTGTCGGCGAAGCAGGCGGCGAATGAACTGATCATCCTCGACGAGATGATGCTCGACAGCCCGAAAACGAAGGCGCTGCTCGAGCGCTTTGGAAAGCTTGGGCTGACCAACGCGCTGATCGTTGACGCGGAAATCAGTGACAATATCGGCGCGGCGGCGCGCAACATTCCGGATATCGACGTGCTGCCGGCGATCGGGGCCAATGTTTACGACATCCTGCGCCGGCAAAAGCTTGTCCTGACAAAGGCGGCGGTCGCCAGCCTCGAAGCGAGGCTGAAATGAAAAAGCCAATGAAAAACCCAGCGAAAGAGCAAGCGGCCAAGACTGACGCGAAGAAAGCTGACGTGAAAAAGCCGGACGCGAAGAAAGCGCCGGCAAAAAAAACGGCGGCGAAGAAAACGCTAACGAAAGCGGGCGGCGCCGAGCGGCACTACAACACGCTGATCTCGCCGGTGATCACCGAGAAGTCGACGATCGCGTCGGAAAACAACCAGGTTGTCTTCCGCGTGCGGCTCGAAGCGACAAAACCGGAAATCGCGGAAGCGGTCGAGGCGCTGTTCAAGGTCAAGGTGAAGGCCGTCAACACGCTTCGCAACAAGGGCAAGAACAAGGTTTTCAAAGGCCGCCCGTATACGCGATCGACAGTGAAAAAAGCGGTCGTGACGCTCGAAGACGGGCATTCGATCGACGTGACGGGCCGGATCTAGGCCGAGTTGAGAGCAGGTTGAACCGCCATGGCGCTTAAAAAATTCAATCCGACGACGCCCTCGCAACGCCAGCTGGTGTTGATCGACAGGAGCGAGTTGTGGAAAGGGCGTCCGGAAAAGACGCTGACCGTCGGTCTTTCCTCCGCGGGCGGGCGCAACAATCTCGGCCGCATCACCATGCGCCGGCGCGGCGGCGGCGCGAAAAAGCTCTACCGCGTCATCGACTTCAAGCGCCGTAAATTCGACATCGAAGCAAAGGTCGAACGGATCGAATACGACCCGAACCGCACGGCCTTCATCGCCCTCGTCAAATATCTCGATGGCGATCTTTCCTACATCATCGCGCCGCAGCGCCTGAAAGTCGGCGACCGCATCATTTCCGGCGACAAGGTTGATATAAAGCCCGGCAATGCGATGCCGATGAAGTCGATCCCGGTCGGGACGATCATCCACAATGTCGAACTGAAACCCGGGAAGGGCGGACAGGTCGCGCGCTCGGCGGGGAATTATGCGCAGCTCGTCGGCCGCGACGGAGCGATGGCCCAGCTTCGCCTGCAGTCGGGCGAAGTGCGTCTTGCGCCGAGCGAATGCATGGCGACGATCGGCGCCGTTTCGAACGCCGACCACATGAATGAAACCGTCGGCAAGGCCGGCCGCCAGCGCCACAAAGGCAACCGCCCGTCGGTTCGCGGCGTCGCCATGAACCCGATCGACCACCCGCATGGCGGCGGCGAGGGACGCACGTCGGGCGGCCGTCACCCGGTGACGCCGTGGGGCAAGCCGACCAAGGGCCGCAAGACGCGGAAGAACAAGCGGACGCAGAAACTCATCCTGCGCTCGCGCCACGCACGCAAGAAAGCGAACTGATTATGCCTCGTTCAGTCTGGAAAGGCCCGTTCATCGACCGCTTTCTTCTGAAGAAAGCCGATGAATCGACGGCGGGCGCCCACAAGGGCGGGATCAAGACCTGGTCGCGCCGGTCGACGATCATGCCGCAATTCGTCGGCCTCACCTTCAACGTCCACAACGGCCACAAATTCATTCCGGTCCACGTGACGGAAGACATGGTCGGCCACAAGCTCGGCGAATTCTCGCCGACGCGGACATTCTACGGCCATGGCGCGGACAAGAAGGCGAAGAGGAAATAGTCATGGGCAAGAAGAAAAACCCCAGGCGCCTCGCCGACGACGCCGCGATGGCGAAAGGCAAATTGCTGCGCACCTCGCCGCAAAAGCTCAATCTCGTCGCGCAACTGATCCGCGGCAAGAAGGTCGAGCGCGCGCTCGCCGATCTAGAATTCTCGCAGAAGCGTATCGCAAAGCACGTTAAGCGCGTGCTTGAGAGCGCGATCGCCAACGCCGAGAACAACCACGATCTCGACATCGACGCGCTCGTCGTCGATCAGGCGTTCGTCGGCAAGAACATGGTCCTGAAGCGCTGGACGCCGCGCGGCCGTGGCCGCATGGGACGCATATTCAAGCCGTTTTCCGAAATCACGATCGTCGTGAAACAGATTGAGGAGGCCGCCTGATGGGCCAGAAGGTAAATCCGATCGGCCTGAGGCTCGGCATCAACCGGACGTGGGATTCGCGCTGGTTCGCGTCGTCGCCCGCCTACGCCGACCTCCTGCACGAGGACATCAAGATCCGCGAGTTCCTGCATGAAAAGCTGAAGCAGGCGGGCGTCTCGCGCATCATCATCGAGCGTCCGCACAAAAAATGCCGGGTGACGATCTACACCGCGCGTCCGGGCGTCGTTATCGGCAAGAAGGGCGCCGACATCGAAAAGCTCCGGCTCGAGTTGCAAAAGCACACGAAGTCCGAAACCGCGCTCAACATCGTCGAGATCAGGAAGCCGGAAATTGACGCAACGCTGGTCGCCGAGAACATTGCGCAGCAGCTTGAGCGGCGCGTCGCGTTCCGCCGCGCCATGAAGCGCTCCATGCAGACGGCCATGCGCATGGGCGGGCTCGGCATTCGCGTCAACGTCGCCGGCCGCCTTGGCGGCACCGAGATCGCGCGCATGGAATGGTACCGGGAGGGCCGCGTGCCGCTGCACACCTTGCGCGCCGACATCGACTATGGCGTCGCGACCGCGCGGACGCCCTATGGCGCGATCGGCGTCAAGGTCTGGATCTTCAAGGGCGAGATCATGGAGCACGACCCGATGGCGCAGGAAGCCCGCATCGTCGAGGCGCAGACCGGCGGCGTTTCACCCGCGCGCCGCGAAGCGCGCGCATAACCGGACAAGGCGCCGCGAAGCGCGCGCTTAAAGGATTTGTTGGAGAGCAGACATGCTGCAGCCGAAACGCACAAAGTACCGCAAACAGTTCAAAGGCCGCGTCAGCGGCAACGCGAAGGGCGGCACGGAACTCAACTTCGGATCGCACGGCCTCAAAGCCGTCGAGCCGGAGCGGCTGACCGCACGCCAGATCGAGGCTTCGCGGCGCGCCATTACGCGCGCGATGAAGCGCGCGGGCCGCGTCTGGATCCGCATTTTTCCGGACGTGCCGGTGTCGAAGAAACCGACCGAAGTCCGCATGGGATCGGGAAAGGGCGCGCCCGAACTCTGGGTCGCGAAAGTCAAGCCTGGCCGCATCATGTTCGAGATCGACGGCGTCAACGATGAAACCGCGCGCGAAGCGCTGACGCTGGGCGCCGCGAAGCTCCCGATCAAGACGCGCATCGTCAAGCGGCTTGGTGAATAAGGATTAAAAGCGATGAAAGCTTCCGCCGCCCGCGATCTCACCGAAGACCAGCTGAAGGACCAGCTCCTCCAGCTCAAGAAGGAGCAGTTCAACCTGCGTTTCCAGCGGGCCTCGGGCCAGCTTGAGAAGACCTCGCGGATTGGCGAAGTCAGGCGCGACATCGCGCGCATCAAAACCGTGCTGCGTCAAAAGACGCTGGCGGCGAATTAAGACGAAGAGGACAGGACCACGCCATGCCCAAACGCATTCTTCAGGGGACGATCGTCAGCGACAAGGGCGCGAAAACCGTCGTTGTCAGTGTCGAGCGGATGTTCAAGCACCCGGTCCTTGCAAAAACGCTGAAGCGCTCGAAGCGCTTTCACGCGCATGACGAAAAGGACGCGTACAAGGTCGGCGACCTTGTGCAGATCCAGGAATGCTCGCCGAAGTCGAAGCTGAAGCGGTGGGAAGTGATCGGCGCCGGCCTCAAGGGCTGACGGCGGAAAACGATAAATTGGCTGGCGGCGCTTGTTGCCGCTCATGACAGTGAGGCGGACTTGAAGGTCCGTGGAGGGTCGAAATGATCCAGATGCAGACAAATCTCGACGTCGCCGATAATTCGGGCGCCAAGCGCGTCCAGTGCATCAAGGTGCTCGGCGGCTCGAAGCGGCGCTACGCCCGCGTCGGCGACATCATCGTCGTCTCCGTGAAGGAAGCGATCCCGCGCGGCCGCGTGAAAAAAGGCCAGGTCATGAAGGCGGTCGTTGTCAGGACCGCCAAGGACATCAAGCGCCGCGACGGCTCGGTCATCCGTTTCGATCGCAACGCCGCGGTTTTGATCAACAACAACAAGGAGCCGATCGGGACCCGCATCTTCGGACCGGTGACGCGCGAGCTGCGCTCCGCGAACCACATGAAGATTGTCTCGCTGGCGCCGGAGGTGCTGTGATGGCTGCTAAAATCAAAAAAGGCGACAAGGTCGTCGTCCTCGCCGGCAAATACCGCGGGACCGAAGGCGAAGTGACGCAAGTGATGCCGAAGGCAGACCGCGTCCTCGTCAAAGGCGTCAACGTCGTCGCCAAGCATCAAAAGCAGACCGCGACATCGCGCGGCGGCATCGTGCGCGAGGAAGCGCCGGTTCATATATCGAATGTCGCGATCAAGGGAAAAGACGGCAAGCCGACGCGCGTCGGCTTCAAGACCGGCGCCGACGGCAAGAAGGTGCGGATCGAGCGCCGTTCGGGCGAGGTGATCAATGGCTGAAGCAAACGCATATGCGCCGCGGCTGAAAAAACTTTACAACGAGCAGGTCAAACCCTCGTTGCAAAAGCAGTTCGGCTACAAGAACGCGATGATGACGCCGAGGATCGAAAAGATCGTCATCAACATGGGCGTCGGCGAAGCCGTGAACGACCGCAAGGCGGTCGATCAGGCGGCGGCGGAGCTGACGAAAATCGCCGGCCAGAAGCCGATCATCACCAAGGCCAAAAAGTCGATCGCCAGCTTCAAGCTGCGCGACGGCATGGCGGTCGGCTGCAAGGTGACGCTGCGGAAAGACCGGATGTACGAATTCCTTGACCGGCTGGTGACGGTCGCGCTGCCGCGCGTGCGCGACTTCCGCGGCCTGTCGCCGAAAAGCTTTGACGGGCGCGGCAATTTCGCGCTCGGCCTCAAGGAGCATCTGGTGTTCCCGGAGATCAATTACGACGAGGTCGAAAAAGTGCGCGGCATGGACATCATCGTCTGCACGTCGGCGAAAACCGACGACGAGGCGCGCGCGCTGCTGACGGAGTTCAATTTCCCGTTTCGGAAATAACCGGGAAAAGAGATTTGCATAGGCAAGGTCCGAAGCGTTCGGAAACCGGTCTGACGGAGGACTGAATGGCGAAGAAATCTATGATCGAGCGTAACCTCAAGCGTCAGAAGCTCGCCAAGCTTCATGACGCCAGGCGGTCGCGCTTGAAGGCGTTGATCAAGGACCAGTCGAAGCCGGCGGAGGACCGTTTCACGGCGGTGCTGAAGCTCGCCGAGCTGCCGCGCAATTCCTCGAAGACGCGCTTCAGGAACCGCTGCCTCGTTTCGGGTCGCGCGCGCGGCGTTTACCGCAAGCTGAAAATGTCGCGAATTGCGCTGCGGCAACTGGGGTCCGAGGGCAAGATCCCGGGCCTCGTGAAGTCGAGCTGGTAAGGAGAGTTCCGCACATGGCGATCAATGATCCTATCGGCGACCTGATCACGCGCATCCGCAACGCGCAGATGCGCCGGCATCCCTCGCTGTCGGTTCCGGCCTCGAAGCTCCGGGGACGTGTTCTCGACGTCCTCAGCGATGAAGGCTATATCCGCGGCTATTCACGCATCGAAAAAGACGGCGAGAAGCCGGAATTCGACGTCGAGCTCAAATATTTCGAAGGCTCGCCGGTGATCACCAATATCCGGCGCGTGTCAAAGCCTGGCCGGCGCGTCTATTCGGCGGTCTCGGATCTGCCGTCGGTCCGCAACGGCCTTGGCATCTCCGTCGTATCGACGCCGAAGGGCGTGATGTCGGATACGGCGGCGCGCGCGGCCAATGTCGGCGGCGAAGTGTTGTTTCAGGTCTATTAGGGCCGGTTGAAGGAGACGGGAGCGATGTCACGGATTGGAAAGAAGCCGGTGCCGGTTCCGAAGGGCGTCACCGTTTCGGTCGCCGGTCAGACCGTCACCGCCAAGGGTCCGAAGGGCGAGCTTAAATTCGTCGTCAACGATCTCTGCTCGGTCGCGCTCGACGGCGACAAAGTCGCGGTGACGCCGTCCGACCAGTCGAAAGCGGCGCGCTCGCAATGGGGCATGAGCCGCACGATGATTGCAAACTTGATGTCGGGGGTCACCGCCGCCTATTCGAAAAAGCTCGAACTCGTCGGCGTCGGCTATCGCGCGGCGATGAAGGGCGGCAACATCACGCTCTCGCTCGGCTACAGCCACGACATCGATTTCCCGGCGCCGGCCGGCATCAAGATCGAAACGCCGAAGCCGACCGAGATCATCATTTCGGGAATCGACAAGCAGCTTGTCGGCGAGACGGCGGCGAAAATCCGCTCGATGCGCCCGCCGGAACCCTATCAGGGCAAGGGCGTGCGCTACGAAGGCGAATATATCTTCCGCAAGGAAGGCAAGAAGAAGTAGAGCGCGGAAACGCGAACGACAGGAATCGGGCCATGGCGAACAAGATTACCCACAAGGACAAGCGCTCCCAGCGCAACCGCTCGAAGATCAAGGCGGTGTCGGGCGGGCGTCCGCGCCTCCACGTGTTCCGGTCGGCGAAGAATATTTCGGCGCAGATCATCGATGACGCGGCGGGAAAGACGATTGTCTCGGCATCGTCGCTCGACGGCGCGCTGAAGGAAGACATCGGCAAAGGCGCCGACAAGGCGGCCGCGACGAAAGTCGGCAAGGCGCTCGCCGAACGCGCAATCAAGGCCGGGATCAAGGACGTTGTCTTCGATCGCGGCGGCTACATCTATCATGGGCGCATCAAGGCGCTGGCGGACGCGGCACGCGAAGCCGGTCTCAATTTCTAAAGGTTGGAGAAACGAATGGCGCGCGAAGACAGGCATGAACGCGGAGGCCGTCCGAAAGGGCGCGGCCGGGGCGGCGATCGCGAAGAGCGCGACGAATTCGTCGACAAGCTCGTCGCCATCAACCGCGTCGCCAAGGTGGTGAAGGGCGGCAAGAATTTCGGTTTTGCCGCGCTGGTTGTCGTCGGCGACCAGAAGGGGCGCGTCGGCTACGGCAAAGGCAAGGCGCGCGAAGTCCCGGAGGCGATCCGCAAGGCGTCGCAGGAAGCCAAGCGCAGCCTTGTCCGCATTCCGCTGCGCGAGGGCCGGACCCTGCATCACGACGCGCATGGGCGCTGGGGCGCCGGCAAGGTGCTTTTGCGCGCCGCGCCGCCGGGCACCGGCATCATCGCCGGCGGTCCGATGCGCGCGGTCTTTGAAACGCTCGGCGTCCATGACGTTGTCGCCAAATCGCTCGGATCGTCGAACCCCTACAACATGGTGCGCGCGACGATCGCGGCGCTGCAGGCGCAGACGAGCCCGCGCACGATGGCGGCCAAGCGCGGCAAGAAAGTGTCGGATATTCTCCCCGGCCGCACCGGCGGCGGCGAACAACCCGCCGACGCGGCCTGAGGAACCAAACGATGGCGAAGAAAGCAGCAAAGACCGTCAAGGTCCGTCAGACCGGAAGCCCGCAACGGCGCCCGAAGGAGCAGCGCGCGACGCTTGTGGGCCTGAAGCTCAACAAGATCGGCCGGGAAAGCGTCCTTGAAGATACGCCGTCCGTACGCGGAATGATTGCAAAGGTCGCCCACCTCACCGAAGTGGTCGAGTAGAAGTCGAGGCAGGACGCAAATGAAACTCAACGAACTTTCCGACAACAAGGGCGCGCGCCATCACTTCAAGCGCGTCGGCCGCGGCATCGGCTCGGGCAAAGGCAAGACCGCCGGGCGCGGCGTCAAGGGCCAGAAGGCGCGTTCGGGCGTCACCGGCATCCGCCAGTTCGAAGGCGGGCAGATGCCGCTCTACATGCGGATGCCCAAGCGCGGCTTCAACAAACCGAACCGCGCCCGATACGCCGAGGTCAATATCGGCCGCCTCCAGGCCGCGATCGACGCCGGCAAGCTCGACGGCAAGTCGAAAGTTGACGCGGCGGCGCTGATCGCCGCCGGGGTCATCCGCCGAACCTTGGACGGGGTCCGCCTCCTTGGCGTCGGCGAGCTGACGGCCAAACTCGACCTCGAAGTCGCCTACGCGACCGCGGGCGCGCGCCAGTCGGTTGAAAAGGCCGGCGGCAGCGTCACCGCGACCGAGCCGCGCACCGAGGAAAAGCCGGAAGCCGGGAAGTCCGCGAAAAAAGACGCGAAAAAAGCGCCCAGGAAGGGCAAGAAAGAATAGCGCGGGCGCCGTTGCCGCCGGGCGGGCGGGTCGCCATATCGCCAGCACATCCGGGCGAAACTATTTGAGGGTGACGTCGATCCCCGCTCATTCCCGCGAAAGCGGAATCCGGCGGCGCCTCGGGAAATGCTGCAGGGACTGGATTCCCGCTTTCGCGGGAATGAGCGGTTTAAATTGAGTCAATCCGTCGAAAGCACATTCGCATGACATCCGCAGCCGAACAGTTTGCGTCAAACATCAATCTTTCGTCGTTCGCCAAAGCGGAGGAGCTGAAAAAGCGCATCCTATTCACTTTGGGCGCGCTCATCGTCTACCGCCTCGGCACCTATATCCCGCTCCCCGGGATCAATCCCGAAGCCTTCTCGCAGCAATTCCAGTCGCAGACCGGCGGCCTTCTCGGCACGCTCAACATCTTCGCCGGCGGCGCCGTCGAGCGGATGGCGATCTTCGCGCTCAACATCATGCCGTATATTTCGGCGTCGATTATCGTGCAGCTGATGACGTCGGTCATTCCGACGCTCGAAAAGCTGAAGAAGGAAGGCGAACAGGGCCGGCGCCAGATCAACCAGTACACGCGCTATCTGACCGTGTTCCTGGCGACGCTGCAGGGCTATTTCATCGCCGTCAATCTGCAGAATTCGACGGGCGGCGTTCCGATCGTCGCCGAGCCGGGGATCTTCTTTTTGCTGACGGCGGTCGTCACCCTTGTCGGCGGCGTCATGTTCCTCCTTTGGCTCGGCGAGCAGATCACCGCGCGCGGCATCGGCAATGGCGTCTCGCTGATCATCTTCGCCGGCATCGTCGCGGAGCTTCCGCGCGCCGCGGTTGGCCTCCTCGCGCTCGGGCGCGGCACGGCGGGCGCGCAGTCGCTCCCCGTCGGCATCGTCATCCTCGTCATCGTGATGGCGTTCGCGCTGATCACTTTCGTCGTCTTCATGGAGCGCTCGCAGCGACGGATCGTCGTCCAGTATCCGCGCCGCCAGGTCGGCATGCGGATGACACAGGGGGAAAAATCGCACCTGCCGCTGAAGCTCAACACCGCTGGCGTCATTCCGCCGATTTTCGCCTCGTCGCTGCTTCTCCTGCCGGCGACGGCGGCGGGCGCGATCGGTCAGGATTCGCCGGAATGGCTGCAGAACCTGCAGCTGATGTTCGCGCCGGGGCGGCCGATGTACATGGCGCTCTACGCCGCCGGCATTCTCGGCTTTACGTTTGTCTATACGTCGGTCGTCTTCAACACGCAGGACGTCGCCGACAATCTGAAGAAATATGGCGGCTTCATTCAGGGCTATCGTCCGGGCGCGCGAACGGCCGAGCATCTCGACTACATCCTGACGCGCCTCACCGTGATCGGCGGCCTTTATCTCACCTTCGTCTGCCTGATGCCGGAATTCCTGCGCGCGGGCTATCCGAGTATTCCCGTCTATCTCGGCGGCACCTCGCTGCTCATTGTCGTCTCGGTGACCCTCGATACGGTCGGCCAGATTCAGGGGCATCTGCTCGCCCAGCAATATGAAAGCCTGATCAAGAAATCGAAGCTCCGGGGCGGGAAGAAATGATCCTCATTCTTCTGGGGCCGCCCGGCGCCGGGAAAGGCACCCAGGCGCAGCGCATCGTCGATTCCCGCAAAATCCCGCAGCTTTCGACCGGCGACATGCTGCGCGCCGCGATCGCCTCAGGTTCGGCCCTCGGCAAGAAGGTCGAAGCGATCATGGACCGCGGCGACCTTGTCTCCGACGACGTCATCGAGGAACTGATCAGCGCCCGCATCAGGGAGTCCGATTGCTCGGGCGGCTTTGTCCTTGACGGCGCGGTCAGGACCGTCGGCCAGGCGAAAATGATCGACAAGGCGCTGAAGAAACAAAAACGCGCCCTCGACGTCGTGATCGAACTCGTGGTCGACGATGAGGAACTGGTCAACCGCCTCCGGCGCCGGATCGCCGAGACAAGGGGCGCGGGGCGGCCCATCCGCGCCGACGACAATGAGGAAACGTTCAGAAAGCGCCAGGCGGTCTACCGGGCGCAGACGGCGCCGCTCATTCCCTATTACGAAAAACAGGGGAAACTGCGGAAAATCGATGGCATGGGGTCGGTCGAAGAGGTCGCATTCGCGATCGATCAGCTGCTCGACAATTTGACGCCGTGACGGTCGGCGGCGCCAATCCTTTTTCGGTAATACTTGCTGTTTTCATCTAGGCTTGCTATTAGTCTAGCTTGGCTTAGCTAAGGACAATCCGACAGTGCCGACGGTCAACATGCTTGAGGCGAAATCCAATCTTTCGCGCCTCGTCGAGGCTGTCGAATCCGGCGCTGAATCCGAAATCATCATCGCCCGAAACGGAAAACCGGCGGCGCGGCTGGTGCCGATCGCGACGGTCAAGAAGGGCGTTCGACTAGGCCTCGCGAAGGGGCGACATTTGACACCGGAACCCGATCCGGCAGTTGACGAAGAGGCTGCGGCGCTCTTCAACTGCATCGACGAATGAACTTTCTCCTCGACACGCACATTGCGCTTTGGACCGTCGAGGACAATCCGCGCCTTCCACGAGGCGCTCGGGAGGCGCTTCTTCGACCCGACGCGGTGATTTTTGTGGGAGTCGTCAGTCTGTGGGAAATAGCAATCAAGCATGCGCTGGGGCGCAACGGAGCCGACGCAATTCCCGTTTCAGCGCACGAAGCGCGCAGCGATTTTCAAGAGGCAGGCTATACGCTGCTGCCGATCAAACCGGACCACGTCGCGGCATTGGAAAATCTGCCGAAACTTCACCGCGATCCCTTCGACCGCCTGCTCGTCGCGACGGCGCTTTCAGAACCGCTGAGGCTCGTCACCCACGACGCGCGCCTTGCCGCCTATTCGGATGCGATCATGGTGGTTTAGGGGCGGCGAATTTGCCGCGGCAAAGCGCCGATATGAGATTGACGCGGCGGGGGTTTGCGCCTATCTACCCGCCTCCGCCATCAAGGCGTTTTGGCTCGATCGATCTTGCCGGGTAACCGGCAGGGACGCGCGGGCCTCGTTTTGTGAGTACAGGTCGCTCCAAAGCGACCGCCAAAGTTTGTCGCCATTGGGCGGATTGAAGATAAAGAGGTAGAGCCGTGGCTCGTATTGCAGGCGTCAATATCCCGACGAACAAGCGCGTCGTTATCGCCCTTCGCTACATTCACGGCATCGGGCCAAACCTGTCGAAGGAAATCTGCGAAAAGGTCGGCATCCCGGCCGAACGGCGGGTCAACGAGCTTTCGGACGCGGAGGTCCTCCAGATCCGAGAAGCGATCGACGCCGACTATTCGGTCGAAGGCGACCTTCGCCGCGAAGTCGCGATCAACATCAAACGCCTGATGGATCAGGGATCCTACCGGGGCCTGCGCCATCGCCGCGGCCTCCCGGTTCGCGGGCAGCGCACGCACACCAACGCCCGCACCCGCAAGGGGCCGTCGAAGCCGATCGCCGGCAAGAAGCAGGCGACGGCGAAGAAATAACGAGGAACGATCCGCATGGCGAAAGCCCCCGCAGCCGAAAAAGCCGCCGCCGGCGGCCAGCGCGTCCGCCGCCGCGAACGCAAGAACATTACGACCGGCATCGTTCATGTGAACGCGTCGTTCAACAACACGATGATCACCGTCGCCGACGAGCAGGGCAACACCGTCTCGTGGTCTTCGGCCGGCACGATGGGCTTCAAGGGATCGCGCAAATCGACGCCCTACGCCGCGCAGCTCGCCGCCGAGGACGCCGCGAAAAAGGCGATGGAGCACGGGCTGAAGACCGTCAACGTCGAAGTGAGGGGTCCAGGCTCGGGCCGCGAAAGCGCGCTACGCGCGCTGCAATCGGTCGGCCTCACCGTCAACATGATCCGCGACGTGACGCCGATCCCGCATAATGGCTGCCGCCCGCGCAAGCGTCGCCGCGTCTGATCGCTGTAAATCCGGCGCCGCGCCCGATTCGCGCCGCCTTTATCAACCTCACGGCGTAGACCGCCGGCAGGAGCATACCGAATGGTCGTTGAAAAAAACTGGCAGGAACTGATCCGCCCGAGCAAGCTTGAAGTCGCAACCGGGGTCGATCCGGCGCGGCGCGCAACCATGATCGCGCAGCCGCTGGAGCGCGGCTTCGGCCTCACCCTCGGCAACTCGCTGCGCCGGATTCTCATGTCGTCGCTGCAAGGAACCGCCGTCACCTCGATCCAGATCGACGGCGTCGTGCACGAGTTTTCCTCGATCACGGGCGTCCGCGAGGACGTGACCGATATCGTCCTCAACGTGAAACAGCTGGCGTTCCGGACGCATGCGGACGGGCCGAAGCGCCTCGTCCTCAAGAAGTCGACGCCGGGCCCCGTCATCGCTGGCGACATTGAAGCAAATTCCGCGGTCGACGTTCTCGACCGCAATCAGGTGATCTGCCATCTCGACGAAGGCGCGAGCCTCAGGATGGAACTGACCGTGCAGTCGGGCAAAGGCTATGTCCCGGCCGACCGCAACCGGCCCGAAGACGCGCCGATCGGCCTGATGCCGATCGACAGCCTCTATTCGCCGGTCAAGCGCGTCGCCTACCGCGTCGAGAACACCCGCGAAGGCCAAGTTCTCGATTATGACCGCCTGATCCTCGACGTCGAGACCGACGGCTCGCTGTCGCCGGACGACGCCGTCGCCTACGCCGCGCGCATCCTCCAGGACCAGCTCCAGATCTTCGTCAATTTCGACGAGCCGAAGAAGGACCTTGGCGGCGGCGTCCGCGAGGAATTGCCGTTCAACCCGGCGCTCCTGAAGAAAGTCGATGAACTCGAACTTTCGGTGCGGTCGGCGAACTGCCTGAAGAACGACAACATCGTCTACATCGGCGATCTGATCCAGAAGACCGAAGCGGAAATGCTCCGCACACCGAACTTCGGCCGGAAGTCGCTGAACGAGATCAAGGAAGTCCTCGCCAGCCTTGGCCTCCATCTCGGCATGGACGTGCCGGACTGGCCGCCGGAAAACATCGAAGACCTCGCGAAAAAATACGAGCAATAGGAACGAACCATGCGCCACGGTTTTGCGCTGAGGAAACTCAACCGCACGCACGAACATCGAAAAGCGATGTTCGCCAACATGGCTGCGGCGCTGATCAAGCACGAGCAGATCACGACCACCACCGCCAAGGCGAAGGAACTTCGCCCGTACGTCGAGAAGCTGGTCACTCTGGCCAAGCGCGGCGGCCTTTCAAATCGCCGCCTGGCGCAGGCGCGGTTGATGGACGACACCCAGCTGACCAAGCTGTTCGACGTTATCGGCCCGCGTTACGCCGAGCGCGCCGGTGGCTACACCCGCGTGATCAAGGCTGGCATCCGCACCTCGGACGCGGCCCCGATCGCGATCATCGAGTTCGTCGACCGCGACGTTTCCG
>JBGTLL010000053.1:0-2072 GCA_041744115.1 Parvularculaceae bacterium
CCGCATTGGACACGAACCTCGTTCCGTCATGCTGACGAAAGTCAGCATCCAGAGCCGCGAGGGAGTTGCTCGCCATTCTGGACCCTGACTTGCGTCAGGGTGACGTCGTCCTCGATTCTGAGATATTGCTCTTTGCTCTAATCCCGAAGCTTCACCTTACTGCTGCCCCGACCTTCCCGCCGAGGCGTCGGCGAGCGCCGAGCGATAGGCGGTTGTGTCGGCGAGGATTTCGAGGGCGCGGGTCAACTGGCAGTCCTTCGGCGTTGTTCCATCCTCCTCGAACGCGCATTTGAACGGCTCGACCGCTGGCTTTGCGCCCGGACCCTCGTCTTCGATCTCCGCCCTGACGTCGAGCGCGCCGGGAAGCGCCGCTTCGCTTGGCCGTTCAGCGCCTTCTTCCTCGCCCGGATAAATCACCGGCATGGCGATGTCCGGATCGATGCCGTGCGCCTGGATCGACCGGCCCGATGGCGTGTAATAGCGCGCCGTCGTCAGGCGGAGCGCGCCCTGAAGGCCGTTCTGCAGCGGGATCACCGTCTGTACGCTTCCTTTGCCGAACGAGCGCGTTCCGAGCAGCAGCGCCCGGTTACGGTCCTGCAACGCGCCGGCGACGATTTCCGACGCCGAAGCCGAGCCGCCATTGATCAGCACAATGACCGGTTTGCCTTTGACGAGATCGCCCGCCGTCCCCATTTCTTTCAGCGTGTCTTTCGGATTGCGGCCGCGCGTTGAAACGATTTCGCCGCCGTCGAGGAAGGCGTCGGAAACGGCGACCGCCTGATCGAGAAGACCGCCCGGATTGGACCTCAGATCGACGATATACCCCTTCGGGCCGCCGTCGATGGTCTGGTCGAGCGCCTTGACCGCCTTGGCGAGGCCGTCTTCGGTCTGCTCGCTGAAATTCGAGATCCGGATATAGCCGAACTGGCCTTCGGCGCGCTGCGTGACCGCGGGCACGCGCACGATGTCGCGGACGAGCTTCACCTTGAAAGTCGGCTTGTCGCGGTCGCGCATGATGGTGATT
Source organism: Parvularculaceae bacterium (assembly GCA_041744115.1). Lineage (GTDB taxonomy): Bacteria > Pseudomonadota > Alphaproteobacteria > Caulobacterales > Parvularculaceae > Amphiplicatus. The sequence goes on from JBGTLL010000053.1 coordinate 1,025, forward strand.
TCAACCGGCGTTCCTTTTGCGCCTTTGAGCTTTGAAATCGCATCGTCGATCGACATGCCCAAAACCGCCTCGCCGTCGATTTCGGTAATGAGGTCGTTGGTCTTGATGCCCGCCTTCTGCGCCGGGGTGTCATCGATCGGCGCCACCACCTTCACATAGCCCTTGTCGGCGCCTTCGTTGTCCATGACGACCTGGATGCCAAGACCCGCGAAACTGCCGCGCGTCTGCTCTTGCATGCGGTTGAAATCTTCCGCCGTCAGATAGCTTGAGTGCGGATCAAGCTCGGACAGCATGCCGTCGATCGCGCCCTTGATCAGCTTGGCGTCTTCGGCGTCCTCGACATAATTTTCGTGAACCTGCTCGAAGACCTCGCCGAAGAGGTCGAGCTGGCGGAAGGTGTCCGCGGAAATCGTCGATCGCGCAAACCCGGCGGAAAGGATCGCCGCCGTGACCAGCGAGCCGCCGATCGCGGCCGCCGTCAGCGCCCCCGCCGAGGCGGCATTCCGGAGCAGGGTTTTCGAAGTCTTGGCCGATTTGATCATTTTCATCTTTCCGATACACCTTGTCGTCTTGCACAAACTCAGGCGCGTCCTACGACGCCGGGTCCGCCTTGGCGTTGTCGAGGAGCCACAGCGACGGGTTTACAGGATCGCCATTCTTGCGGATCTCAACGTCAAGCACCGACGCACCGCCAATCATCGTCGCCAGCGGTTCGCCTGCCTTCACGCTCTGGCCTTCCTCCACAAGAAAAGCGCCAACGCCCATGAACAGTATATGGTAGCCTCCGCCGACGTCCAGAACGATCAGATTGCCGATCGGATCCCATGCCCGCGCGAAGGCGACCGCTCCCTCGAAAGGCGCGGTCACAATCGCCTTGTCGGATGCGGAAAATCTTAGCCCTTCAAAGACCCCGCCCTCCGGGCGGGGTCCGCCAAACCGGCCGATCACGTTTCCGACAACCGGGGCTTTAAGGGCGCCCCTTGCGCTCGAAAAAGCCCGCGCCGGTTTGAACGCGTCCGGTTTCGGGATCGGCCGCGCCGGCCCCGGC
>JBGTLL010000054.1:0-53555 GCA_041744115.1 Parvularculaceae bacterium
AAGGCTTGGGCTTGCCGGGCGGGACGGCGCTGCGTCGAGCAGCCTCGTCAGTGTCGCCGCATCGGCGCCGCGCCACAGATCGGTCGGCAGCGCGCCGTCTTCGCGATCAAGGAGCCCGGTCGCAAAAGCGTCCTTCGCCAGCGCGGTCTGTTCGATCGGCGCGAGCGGCGCGGTCGAAGGCGTCGTCTGAGCGAACGCCCAAGCCGGCGTCAAGACCAGCGCGAGTGCGGCAAGGACCGCGCTATACATCGACAGAGCCGATCGCGTCCTGTTCGATCGTGCGTGTTTCAGGCGTCAGGGTCAGCCCGTAAACATAGAGCCCCGCCAGAGCGAGCAGCGCGACAACCAGTATGATGATGAAAAAACGCACGGCGCAATACTCCCGCAAACCCGGACTCCGCTCCCCTATTAGACCAACTCGGCCCTGGATCAAATTCGGCGGATTGAAAGTCTTTGCGATTGTTGCTTTTCAGTCGGCGGCCCAAGGGGCGCGCCGCTACTGGCGCTTGCAGCCCGGCTTGATTAGAGATTGCGCCTGCGATGCCCGCTTCCCGCCGGAAATCTCCAAGCCCACTCGCGATCGATCGACCGGTCGCGCTGGTTGGCATGATGGGGGCCGGAAAGACCACCGTCGGCCGGCGCCTCGCCCTCGCCCTCGGTCTTCCCTTCCACGACGCCGACGCCGAAATCGAGCGCGCGGCGGGGATGAGCGTTGCTGAACTTTTCGAGCGGCACGGAGAGACAAGTTTCCGGCGCGGCGAGGCGCAAGTGATCGAGCGGCTCCTTGCCGGCGGTCCGATCGTCCTTGCGACCGGCGGCGGCGCGCTTCTCAACGCCGGAACGCGCAAGCTCGTTGCGGCGCGCGCCGTTTCAGTCTGGATCAGGGCCGATATCGACACCCTGGTGAAACGAGCGACGAGGCGCGCGACCCGCCCGCTGCTCAAAAAGGGCGACCCGAAAGATATCGTGACGCGCCTCCTCGCCGAACGAACGCCGTATTACGCGGCGGCCGACATCTCGATCGACAGCCGCGCCGGCAGCCATACCCGCACCGTCGATGCGATCATCGCCGCGCTCACCGACCATTTCCCGAAGGAACCCGCCGCATGACCGTCGAGATATGCCCGGTCAGGATCGGCGCGCGAAGCTACGACATTCATATCGGCGAAGGGCTGTACGAGCAGGCCGGCGCGCTGCTGAAGCCGCACCTTGATCGTCCGTGGACGGTCATTGTCACCGACAAAAACACCGATGCGGCGCAAGGGCGCCGCCTTGAAGACGGGCTCATCGCTGCCGGCGTCGCGTTCAGAAAAATTTCGCTGGAGCCCGGAGAATGCGCAAAATCGATGCGCAATCTTGAGGCGCTTCTCGATGCGCTGATCGGCTTCGGCGTCGAGCGGCGCGACATGATCCTGGCGTTCGGCGGCGGCGTTATCGGCGACCTTACGGGGTTCGCCGCGTCGATCCTCAGGCGCGGCTGCCGCTTTGCGCAAATTCCAACGACGCTTCTCGCGCAGGTCGATAGCGCCGTCGGCGGCAAGACCGCGGTGAATTCCGCACAGGGAAAAAACCTCATCGGGGCGTTTCACCAGCCTTCGATCGTGCTTGCCGACATCGGCGCCCTGGAGACTCTGCCCGCGCGCGAATTGAAGGCCGGCTACGCCGAGATCGTCAAATATGGCGCGCTTGGCGACGAGCCGTTCTTCGCCTGGCTCGAAAAGCGCGGGGGCGCGCTTCTCAATGGCGACGCGGCTGCCCGCCGCGTGGCGGTCAAGCGTTCCTGTGAGGCCAAAGCGGAGATCGTCGCCGCCGACGAACGCGAGAAAGGCGAGCGTGCGCTGCTCAACCTCGGCCACACCTTTGGGCACGCGCTTGAAGCGGCATTCGGCTATTCGGAAAAGCTCATTCACGGCGAAGCGGTCGCCGCCGGGATGGCGCTCGCCTTCGACTATTCCGCCGCCTGCGGCGTTTGTCCGCCGGCGGACGCGGGCCGTCTCAAGGCGCATCTTGGCGCCGCCGGCCTGCCAACCGGCCTTCAGGATATCACCGGCGCGACCGACCTTTCCGCGGAAACGCTGCTCAAGCATATGATGCAGGACAAGAAGGTCGAGAACGGGGCGCTGACGCTCATTCTCGTCCGCCGCCTTGGCGAAGCCTACATTGAAAAAGCCGTCGACACCGCGGCGATCCTTGCGTTTCTCAAGGCGAGCGGCGCGCGATGACCAGCCAGCGAAGCTTAAAAGGGCCTGATTGACGATGACAGCGATTGATCCGGACGCGCTCGCCATTGCGGGAGCGATCGTCTTTCTCCTGATGATATCGGCGTTCTTTTCGGGATCCGAAACGGCGCTGACGGCGACGTCTCGCGCCCGCATGCACAAGCTCGAGAGCGACGGCGACCGCCGCGCGGCGCGCGTCAACGAACTTCTCCGCGATCGCGAAAAGCTGATCGGCGCCATTCTCATTGGCAACAATGTCATCAACACCCTGGCGACGACCCTCGCCTCCGCCGCATTCCTGAAGATTTTCGACGCGACGGGGGCGGCGATCGTGATCGCCACTGTGACAATGGCGATCCTCCTCATCATTTTCGGCGAAGTCGCGCCCAAGACCGCGGCGATCGCAAGGCCCGATTCGATCGCCATGATGGTTGCGCCAATCATGCGCTGGATCGTTGTCTTTTTCTCGCCGATCACGGCAGTGCTTCGATTTGTGATTCGGGGGGGACTGTCGCTCATCGGTCTTAACGTTGCGAAGGACGAGGGCCTGTTTTCGGCCGCCGACGAACTGCGCGGCGCGGTCGATCTCCATCACGAAGAAGGCGGCCTTGAAAAAGGCGTGCGCGATATTTTCCGCGGCGCGCTCGATCTTGACGAGATCCGCGTCGACGAAATCATGATTCACCGCAAATCGATCGAGATGCTGGATTTTGACGAAAAGCCGGCGACCCTGGTGGCGCAGGCGCTGAAAAGCGGCCACACCCGCCTGCCGCTCTATCGGGAAACCACGGAAAATATCGTGGGCATTCTTCACGCAAAGGATCTCTTGCGCGTGCTGTGGGAAGCCGACGGCGACGCCAGCAAGATCATCATCGCCGATCTCGCGCGGACCCCGTATTTTGCGCCGGACACGACGACGCTTGCCGAACAGCTCGACAATTTCAAACGCAAACAGGAGCATTTTGCGCTGGTCGTCGATGAATACGGCTCAATCATGGGCCTCGTGACGCTTGAGGACATCATCGAGGAAATCGTCGGCGAAATCGAAGACGAGCATGACAGCCCGGTGCAGGGCGTCCGCCCGCAAGCCGACGGCTCGATCAATGTCGATGGCCACGTCACCATCCGCGACCTAAATCGCGCCATGGACTGGACCCTGCCGGACGAGGAAGCGGTGACAATCGCCGGCCTCGTCATCCACGAGGCCCAGTCTATCCCGGATGTCGGCCAGACCTTTTCATTTCACGGGTACCGCTTCCGCATCCTCAGGCGGCGGCGCAATCAAATCACCGCGATCAAGGCGACGCCGATCGAGACGGCGGCGCCCGCCGCTGAATACAAAGACATCTAGGGCTCGCAGAAAATCCAGTACAGGAAGAGTTGACCTTGATGACCGCACGCGCACCGGGGCGGAATGCGCTCCTTTTCATCTTCATCACGGTCATGACCAACATGATCGGCTTCGGCATTTTGATGCCGGTGATGCCGCAGCTGATCATGGACGTGACCGGCGAAGGACTGGCGGCAGCGGCGCAGTGGGGCGGCATGCTCGCGCTTTCCTTTGCGGTGATGCAGTTCGTGATGATGCCGGTGATGGGGTCATTGTCCGACCGCTATGGCCGGCGCCCGGTTCTCCTTGGATCGCTCGCGGCGTTTTCTCTGGACTCGCTTCTTCTCGCGATGGCGCCGGACCTCAAGGTCCTGTTCATCGCGCGCATTCTTGCGGGGATGTTTTCCGCGACCTATTCAACGGCGAACGCCTTTATCGCCGACATCACGCCGCCGGAAAAACGCGCGGCGAATTTCGGTCTGATGGGCGCGGCGTTCGGTCTCGGCTTTATCATCGGCCCCGCGCTCGGCGGCCTGATCGGCGACGAATTCGGGACCCGCGCGCCGTTCTATGCGGTCGCCGCGCTCGCTTTCGTCAATTTGATTTACGGCTGGTTCTTCCTGCCGGAAACGAACCCCGCCGAAAATCGCCGCGCTTTCACCTTTGCGCGCGCCAACGCGTTCGGCAGTTTTCAGAACTTCCGCCGGTACCCGGTCATCCTGCCAATCGCCTTCGCGATCTTTCTGTTCAATATCGGCCACTGGGCGTTTCCCTCGGTCTGGGCCTATTTCGCGGAGGAACGGTTCGACTGGTCGCCGCGCCAGATCGGATTTTCGCTGATGGCGGTCGGGCTCGCCGCGGCGATCGTGCAGGGCGGGCTGACGCGAATCGTCATTCCGGCGATCGGCGAACGGCGCGCGGCATTCCTCGGTCTTTTCATCGCGATACTTGCCTATGCCGGCTACGGCGTCGCGACCGAGGGCTGGATGATCTACGCAATCATTCCGTTCGGCGCGCTCGCCGGATTCACCGCGCCGGCTCTCCAGGGGATCATGTCGCGCACGGTGCCGGCGAATGCGCAAGGCGAGCTCCAGGGCGCGATGGGATCGATCACCGGCGTTTCCATGATCATCGGTCCGCTGATGATGACGCAGATCTTTGCGTATTTTTCGGCGGCGGGCGCCCCCGTTTATCTTCCCGGCGCGCCATTCCTCGTTGCGGCCGGCCTCACCGTGCTCGCCCTGTTCCCGCTCTTTTCCGCGATCGGCCGCATTCAAAGGCCGAGGGCGGCCGACACAGCGCCCGCTTGAGTGGCGCGCTTGCGGGCGGCCTGACCCGAAACGGGACAGGCTTCTAGGTGCGGCTGGCGGCGCGCTTGACCGCGGCGAGGATCGTTTTCAGCCGGCCGTTCGCGCGCTTCACGGTTTCATCGAGCGTTGAAAGCTGTTCGGTGACGTCGGCGTCCTGCTCGTCCGTCTGATCGAGCAGGGATCGAACCGCCTGTAATTCCGCCTTGATGACGCCGATCTCCTTGGCGTCGCCGACCGCAGCCGCCGTGACAACCGCTTCACCTTCGTCGGCGTCATCGGAATGCGCGCCGCGGCGGGCGCCCCAAAGCACCCAGCCGAAGGCGACGCCGAACAGAAAGGCGAGCGCCATCGGCCCCCATGGTGTTGCTCCGAAGACTGATACAATTTCATCCATAGCGCCCCAAGCCGTCCTTCAACTTGTATGCGCGCAAAGACTTCCGCATACCGATTGCCCGCCATTTCCTCCATCACAGAGCAAACGTCGAGCCAGAAGCGGATTTTGCCTTCACTTTAGCGATCAGAGCAAACGCCGCGCTTCTAATGAACAATAATCGGGTCGACTGAGTTTGCCCCCAAGGCAAAAAGAAACGGCGCCCGGGCGAGGAGACGCCGCAAAATACCTTCGAATAGGCGAATTATTTCGCCATGGTCGCGCAATACGCGAAATTCAGCGCGGCGCCATCACCATCATCATCTGCTTGCCCTCGAGCCTTGGCATCTGCTCGACCTTGGCGACATCGTCGAAATCGGCCTTCACCTTGTCGAGAAGTTCCATGCCGCGGCTCTGAAACGCCATTTCCCGGCCGCGGAAGCGCAAGGTGACCTTTACCTTGTCGCCCTCGTCGAAAAACCGGCGCATCGCCTTGGCTTTGACCTCATAGTCATGCTCGTCGATGTTCGGGCGCATTTTGATCTCTTTGATCTCGACGACCTTCTGCTTCTTCTTGGCTTCGGCCTTTTTCTTCTGCTGCTGGTATTTGAATTTGCCGTAGTCGAGAATCTTGCAGACCGGCGGCTGGGTCTGCGGCGACACTTCGACAAGGTCGAGTCCGTTTTCGACGGCGATCTCGATGGCGCGCGCGGTCGGCACGACGCCCCGCTTCTCGCCCAGATGATCGATCAGGAGGACTTGCGGGACGCTGATCTCTTCATTGATACGGGGTCCGTCTCCCTTGGGCGGCGCGGGGGCAAATGGTCTGCGGGATATGGGCTTTTCTCCTTTGGCGGCTTCAGCGGCGAAATGAAAGAATGCCGGCGCGGACGCAACCAAAGGTAAACGCCCGAAAGCCGGCGACTGCGGTATATAGAGTAAAGGGCGCCAAGATCAACGCACTGCCGCGCGCGGATTGGCTGACCCTTTGGGGATGAGGCCCATGTTATCGAGGGCGCGCCAGACGAATTCGGTCTTCGCCTCGCCCATATTGGCCCTCGTTGTCAGCGTAATGACGTTGCGCCCTTTCGGCGACAGATGCTCCTCGCCCGCCTTGCGGATAAGGACGCCGGCGCAGCCGACGCTGACGGCAAGATGCACTTCCTCGGCGGCGTCGCTGACGAAAAAGGCGGCGGTCTGCGCCAGTGAAACCAGCTGGAGATGATCGGCCTTGCCGGTGATATCGACGAGTTGCGGCGTCGCGTGCGCAACTTCGTCGGCGAAGGCGTGAAGCTCTTTCGCTCCGACCATGACCGGCATCATGCCCTTCTTCGCCATCATCCCCGCAAGCTCGGCGTATCGCTTCGCCGGCCACCGCCGCGCTTCGTCGATCCCGGGCATCAGCAGGCCAAAAACGCCGGAAACGCCGAACCAGGACGGCTGCATGTTGGCCGAATCCTTGCGATTTGCGAGCGCCCACCCGAAATCGGGCAGGCGCCCCGGCGCATCAAGGCCGACGGCCGCGGAAAATTTCTCGGTGTTCGGCAAGCCCTCTTCGGGAGCGCCCTTCTTGCGGGCCGCGCGCGACGCTTGCGCAACCGACCGCCATTTGGGACGGAAAGGGCCGAGCGCGGCGTAAAGCCGCTTTGCATCCTCGTTCGCGGCAAGATCGTATATATAGGCAAAGCGCGACGTCTGCACCTGTTTCACGAACGCCTTCTTGGCTTCGACGTCGCGGAAATCCGGCATTGCCGCGACCTGATCGAAATACGGCGAGGCGCGGGCGACGCGCTGCAGATGGTTCTGGGTGAGAAGGCTGATGCGCGCGCCCGGATGCGCCGAACGGATCGCTTCATAGAGCGGTTCGGCCGCGACAAAGGCCGCGAGCCCGTCGGTCTTGATCACCAGAATGTTTGACGACCGCCGGCCCGTCATGACGCGGCGCCCCCGGAAATCGTCTTTGCAAGGAGGGTCTCATAGGCCGCGAGCGTCGCCGCCGTCATCGCGGCGATCGAATAGGAGGCGGCGATATGCGCCCTCGCCTTTGCGCCCATCGCGCGCCGGCCTTCGGGTCCGAGCGCGGCCATGTTCGCGATCGCTTCGGCGAGGGCTGGCGCTGATGCAGGCAGAACCAGAAATCCGGTCTCGCCATCGACCACGGTTTCACGGGCGCCGCCATGATCGGATGCAATAACCGGCTTTGCCATGGCCCCCGCTTCGGCCGCCACGCGGCCAAAGGCTTCAGGGCGGGTGGAGGGCGACAGCACGATGTCGCTAAGCCCATAGGCGGCGGGCATGTCGTCGCAATGGCCGACGATGCGAATCATCCGGTGAAGCCCCAACTCATCTACCCTGCGCGCAAGGGAAGCGGCGTAACCGTCCCGCCCCTGTGCGTCCCCGACGAAAATTAACTGGAAATCGCCGGCAACGCCAGTCCGCGATGAGGGGGCGAGGAGCGCCATCGCCTCGATTGCAACCTGGTGACCTTTCCAGCCGGTCAGGCGCCCAGGCAGCAGCATCGTCAGCGCCCCCTGGTTTTCCCCAACCGCCCAGCGCGCCCGCAGATCGGCGAGACGTTGGGGCGCAATCGCCTCGGGGTTGAACCGCTCAGGGTCGGCGCCTCGCGGGATGACGATCAGCCGGTCGCCGGGGCCGTTGAATCGGCAAATGGCGACAGCCGTGAACCTTGAATTGGCGATCACAAGATCGGCGCGCGTCATCGCTGAATTGTAGAAGCGCTTCAACGGCGAGCGCGCTTCATACGCGCCGTGATAGGTGGCGACCAGCGGAACGCCCGTCGCCCTCGCCGCCCACAGCGCGCTCCACGCGGGCGCGCGCGACCGCACGTGAATGATGTCGACCGACTCTGCTTTGACGAGGCTAATGAGCCGGCTTCGATTGGCGATGACGGTCAGCGGATTTTTGGACGCGACCGGCATGGGGAAAATTCGGCCGCCCGCCTCTGCGACTTCGGCGCAGAGCCGTCCGCCCGAAGTCGCGACCAGCGCCTTGCCGCCGGCGCCGACGATCGCCTTCGTCATTTCGACGGTCGTGCGCTCAGCCCCGCCCGAATCAAGCGCCGGGATGATTTGCAGGACCGTTTTCTCAAACCGCATCAGGAAGGACCATCGCTTGGCGGCGCTAATTGCGCCGCGCATATAGGGCCGACGCGCATCGGGAGATCAAGGACGCGAATGTCGGAGGAAAAAGGGTTTCTCGACGGCCCCAGCGGCCGCCTCGCATTCCACCGCATCTCCGGCAGGGGACCGGCTGTTGTCTGGCTCGGCGGCTTCAGATCGGACATGACGGGGACCAAGGCCGAGGCCTCGGCGCAATGGGCGGCGCGCGAGGCCCGCGCGTTTCTGCGCTTCGATTATTCCGGACACGGCGCATCGGACGGGCGGTTTGAGAATGGAACCATCTCGGCCTGGCTTGCCGATGCGCTCGCGGCGATCGACAGTCTCACCGACGGTCCGCTGATCCTCATCGGCTCGTCGATGGGCGGCTGCATCGCAACGCACGCGGCGCTTGCGCGGCCGCACCGCATCGCCGGAATGATCCTGATCGCACCCGCCGTGGATTTCACCGAAGCGCTGATCTGGAACGAGATGACCGGACCGGAACGCGAGCGCCTCTTGCGCGACGGACGCCTCGTCGAACATTCGCCCTATTCCGACGAACCGACGATCATCACGCGCGCGCTGATCGAGGACGGCCGCAAGCATCTTCTTCTGGGGGCGCCGATCGACATAAATTGTCCCGTACGCATCATTCAGGGCATGGCCGATCCGGACGTGCCATGGCGTCACGCGCTGCGTCTCGCGGAATGTCTGGCAACGGACGATCTCGAGATGACGCTATTGAAATCCGGCAATCATCGCCTGTCAAAGCCGATTGAGATTGCGCGCATCGTCGCCACCATCGAGGGCCTTTTGCAGGGCGGATGAAATCCGCCCTACGACGGTTGCCTGACAAACATCGCGCCGGCGAGGGTTGCGCTGCGCCAGACGATTTCCGCGGTGCGCGCCGGTTTGTCGAGGTCGATACGAAGCTCGATCTGGTCTGGCAGGACGCCGGCGTTTTCGAGCTTGATGAGGCAGCCGCTGTCGCTGAAATTGCGCACAATGCAGGGGAAGGACTGGCCGTCGCCGAGAAGGATTTCGCCCGCCTTGAACGTCGGCCGGCGGACAACCGCCCGTCTTTCCTCGATATTGATGAGATCGACCGAGTCGGGTTCCGACGGTTTGGCTCTGCCGCCGACGCCCGGTTTGTTATGGCTGCCCATGGCTCATCCCGCTCTTTGCGCCGCCCAAGGCGCCGACCTTGCGCGCCCGCCCCTGAAGATCGGGTTAAGCTCGCCGCGCGCCGCGCTCGGTTCGGCGCATGCTTGTGGAAGACGACACGGTCGCCGGGCAAAACCGACCGATCGCGCGATATAATCTGTTGCGACATCTGTAACATCATGCTACACATGTCGCCAGACTTGACCCCAGCGCGAAGGACGAGACATGGCCGCCGACCCGACTTTGCAGCCGACCAAGCCCGAGCTTGCGGTGCTGAAGCTTCTCTGGCGCCGTAAAGCGCTTTCCGCGCGCGACATCACCGACGAGGTCGCGCCGGACTTCAACTGGACCTATTCGACCATGCGCACCGTGATCGAACGGATGTGCGAGAAGGGCCTCCTCAGGAAAAAGAGCGCCGACGGGATCAATGTCTACTCGGCGGCGGTCGGCAAGGTTGCGCTGCTGTCGCGGATGATCCTCGACTTCTCGGACCGGGTTCTCGAACTCGACGCCGCGCCGTCGGCGGTGATGTTCGCCGATTCAAAACTGCTCACCGAAGACGAAATCAAGGAGCTTGAGAAAGTCCTCAAGGCGGAGAATCGAAAATGACCGCAGCTTTCGACTTTACGCATTATCAGGCCGAAGCGCTGATCGTCTGTCTGATCGCATCGATCGTCTGGGCTGGCGTCCTCTACGCCGGCGCGCGCGGGCTCGAACGCGCAGGCTCGATGACGTCCGCCCAGAAGCTTTGGGTCGCCGCGCTGCTCTTTGCCGTGCTGCCGTCGCTGATCGCGCCGACGCTCGCCGCCTTCGGCGTGTCGCTCCGGCCGCAGGCCGAACCGGTCGTCATGGACAGCGCCGAGACTTTCGTGCGCGCCTCCGCGCCTTTGCTTGAACGCTCAGCCGTCGCCGAGCCCGCGTCAATCATCACCCCCGAACAGATCATCGGCGCCGGCGCGATCATTTATGTTTATGGCGTCATACTCGCGTTTTTCCTGTGGGCGGCGCGCCATGCGGGACTTTATTACGCGATCGCGCGGGCCGACCCTGTCGAGGATCTCCGCCTGCTCGATCGCATCGACGACTGGGCGGACCGGCTCGACGTTCGCCGGCCCGACATCAGGCGCTCGCGGCATGTATCAAGCGTCTGCATCTTCGGCGTCTTGCGTCAGACGATCCTCGTTCCGCGCGGCATCGAGGAGCGTGTTTCCCTCAACGATCTTGCGCTGATGTGCGCGCATGAACTGGCGCATGTCCGCCGCGGCGACACCAGGCTCTTTACCGCGACGGCGCTTGCGCGCGTGCTGTTCTGGTTCAACCCGCTGGTCTCCCGCATTGCGTCGCGCGCTGAACTTGCGGCGGAAGAAAGCGCGGATGCGCTGGTGCTGGCGCGCGGAGTCGACCGCCGCGCCTACGCCGCCTGTTTTGTCGAGGGCCTGAAATTCGCGGCGTCGAAGATGAACGCGCAGCCCGTGCTTGCGCCCTCGTTCACGCCAGCGGACCGGCGCGGACGGCGCCGTCGGCTCAATGCGATCCTCTCGCCCGAACCGCAGCGCATGGCGCCTTTGTCAACGCGTCTGCTCTTGTCCGCCGCCGCCTCCGGCGTCGCGCTGATCGCGGTCGGACAGGCGGCGTTCGCCGTCAATCCCGACAGCGCCAGCGAACGTCGCCGAGCGCTGAAGGACCTCCCGCTCATTGGCGAGGTCACGATGGGCTTTTCTGAAAGGATCGAAGGCGATCTCGGCAAGGATCGTCCGTTCCATGAAGGTCTCGACATCAAGGCGCCGAATGGCGCGACAGTATTCGCACCGGGCGACGGAATTGTCGTCGAAGCGACCGATCGGTTCCGCGACAATCCTGCCTGGGGCAAGGTCGTCGTCGTCGATCACGGGCACGGGCTTGTCACGCGCTACGCGCATCTCGGCGCCTACAGCGTGAAGAAGGGCGATCGCGTCAAAGCCGGCGACGCCATCGCCGCCGTCGGCGCGACCGGCAAAGTGAGCGGACCGCATCTGCATTTTGAAACCTTGCAGGACGGAGAGCCGATCGATCCGGTCGCGGCCATCGAACCGGCGGATGCTGCGGCGCCGGCGCCGGCGCTGGCGCCAATCCCTGAGCCGTTCGAAGTCGGGACGCCGCGAACGGCTGTAGCCGCGGCGCCGGCCTCTCCGGTCGCGCCCGCGGCGACGCGGTTTTCGTTCCGGTTTGCCGGGCCGTCGCCGATGCCGGCGTTTCCCGTCGCCCCGCGCGCATTTCCGTCGGTGCGGTCCCTCCCGGGAATCAAGGTCGTCAAGCCCGTCTTCGCCCCGCCTGCGGCTGACAGCGACAGCGAATATCAGTTCGCCGAAGCGACCGGATTGATGTTTGCCGACGGTTCCGACGCCGCCGGACGCATGGCCGAGGACATGGAAAAGCGCCTGCTCGGCGCGATCGGTGGCGAGAATGTCGGCCAATACAACATGACGCTCAGCAATGACGGCAAAGTCTACCGCTTCTCCAGCGACGAACCGATGACGGCCGAAAAGCGCGCTGAAATGCGAGAGGCGCTGCGCGAAATGCGCCGGGAACGCGAACAGGCGCGCAAGGAGGCGGCGCGCGAGCGCGAGGAATGGCGCCGCGAAGCGGAACGCGCAAAACGCGAAGCCGAACGCGCCGCCGAGGAGCATGGCGCCTATGCCTCCTACTGGGACAAGGACCACATCGAAGAAATGCGGGAGCAATTCGAAATGTCGCGGCGTGAAATCCTCGAAGAACAGCGCCAAGCGATTGAAGAGGCGCGCGCCGATCTCGATGAGGCCGCGGAAGACGGCATGGCGGACGCCCTTTCCGATCTCGACGACGCCGCAAGCGACCTCGACGACATCGAAATCTCCGCCGCCGATATCGAAGACGCGCGCGAAGCCTTCGATCTTGAGGCCATGCAGATGTCCGCGGCCGATATTGAAGAGGCGCGCGAAGCGATCGAAGCGGCGCGGCGCCAGATTGAACGCAACCGCGGCGATCACGAACGCGCGATTGCCGAAGCGCGCGCGCAGCTTGAAGCGCAGCGAGCGGACATTGACCGCATGCTCGGCGCTCTCGATGATGAACCGGTCATCGAAGAATAACGCCAAACCGTTCGTCGCTTGCGCCGTGCAATTGGTCGAAAGCGGATCGGCGGCCTCTTGTTATTAACCGTTTTACGGGAGTTTATGGCTTCGCGACATTTGTCGCTTTGCCGACGCCTGCGCGGAGTTTTTCGATGGACCTCACCAAGCTTTGCCTGAAGAATCCCGCCGCTGTCGGCGTTGTCCTCGCGCTGGTTACGCTGCTCGGCGTCGTCTCTATTACGCGGTTGCCGATCCAGCTTCTGCCGAATATCGAGCGTCCGGAACTTGGCATCTTTACCGGCTGGCGCGCGGCGTCCCCGCGCGAGGTTGAAAGCGAAATCATCGAGCCGATCGAACGGGAGCTGCGCGGCATTCCCGGCCTCAAGACCATGCAGTCCTTCTCGAATTCGGGCGGCGGTTTCGTGCGTCTCGAGTTCACGCTCGGCACGAACATGGACAAGACGCTGACGGAAGTATCGAGCCGCCTGCAGCGCGTGCGCGGCCTTCCCGCGGAAGCCGATCGTCCCTCGATCGGCGATTTCGGCGGCGGTTCGGCCGGCGACACCTTGATCTTCCTCTTCCTGCAGCGCCTGCCCGGAAACGACAATGCGTCTTCGAAGATGAGCGAGTTCGCGCAAACCCGGATCGCGCCAGAACTCGAATCGATCGACGGCGTCGCTGGCGTCGATGTCAATTCAGATGACGGCGAAGAGATCGTCCGCATCTCCTTCGACCCGTTCCGCCTCGCCCAGCTCGGTGTCACCATCGACCAGATCGCGCAGACCGTGAACCGGTCGACCGACGTGACCGGCGGCTCGGTCGAGGTCGGCCGCCGCAATTACACGATGCGGTTCGAGGGACGGTACACCGCCGAGCAACTCGGCGAGACCATCCTCGCCTGGCGCAATAGCGCGCCGATCCGCCTTGCCGACGTCGCGGAGGTTTCCGTCGCCAATGACCGGGGCGGCGGCGTCGTCTACCAGAACGGCAATCCGGCGATCGGCATGCGCGTTCTGCGCGAGCCGGGCGCCAACACGCTGACCGCGATCGACGCGATCACCGACAAGATCGACGCGCTCAACGCCGGCGAACTCGCCGAGATGGGCTATGCGGTCCACAAGAGCTTCGACCCGTCGCTCTTTATCAAGAACGCGCTGTCGATGCTGACGGGAAATCTGCTCCTCGGCGTCCTGTTGTCGACCGGCATCCTGTGGGCGTTCCTGCGCCGGAAAACCGCGACCCTGCTGATCGCCGCGGCGATCCCGATCTGCCTTGCCGCGACGATCGTCTTTCTCAATATGACCGGGCGGTCGATCAACGTCATCTCGCTCGCGGGCCTTGCTTTCGCGACCGGCATGGTCCTCGACGCGGCGATTGTCGTTCTCGAGAATTTCGTCCGCATGCGCGATGAAGGCCACGAACCGCAAGCGGCGGCGCACCAGGCGGTGAAGCAGGTGTTCGGGGCGCTCTTCGCATCGACGGCGACAACGGTCGCGGTTTTCATTCCGGTGATGTTCTTTGAGGACGTCGAGGGTCAGCTTTTCGCCGATCTCGCGCTGACGATCGCCGTCGCGGTCTCGTTCAGCCTGCTCGTGGCGGCGACCGTCTTGCCGCTCGGCGCAGCGCTCTTGATGAAGAAGAAGGAAACACCGGCGGCGTCGCCGGCAAAGCCCTCATTCTTCGATCGCTTGCCTGACGTTGTCATGCAGATGACCCGGACGCCGCGGCGCCGCTTGGCCTGGATCGGCGGCCTGACAATCGTCCCCGTCACGATCGGCTGGCTGCTGTTCCCGTCGCTGAACTATCTGCCGCCGGTCAAGCGCGCCGCAATCGACGGCTTCATCTCTTTCCCATCCGGCGCCAGCGCCGACATGATCCGCACGGAATTCGCTGAAGTCGTCGTCGGCCGGCTCGACCCCTACATGAAGGGAGAGAAAGAGCCGGCGCTGCTCAATTATTATCTCTATTCCGGCGAATGGGGCGGCAATATCGGCGTCCGTCCGAAAATTCAGTCGAAAATGGGCGAGCTCGAAAAGCTCGTGAACGAGGAAATCCTCGCCGGCTTCCCGGATACCCGCGTCTTTGCGCGGCAGGGCGAACTCTTCGGCGATTTTGGCGGCGGCGGCGACATCCGCATCGACCTGCAGGCGGCGGACTATGACGCGCTGCTCCAATCGGTGCCGGCAGCGATGGATATCATCACCGCGGCGATCCCCGGATCTTCGGTCTGGCCAAATCCCGACCCGCAGATTGTCAATCCCGAAATCAAGCTTGTTCCGGATGACCGCCGGATCGCCGAAGTCGGGATGACCCGCGACAGCGTCGCCAACGCGGTGCGCGCGCTCGGCGACGGTCTATGGCTCGGCGAATTCTTCCATGAAGACACGCGCGTCGATATTATCCTGCAGGCGAAGGAATGGGGCGAACCTGAATATCTCTCGACGGTGCCGGTCGCGACGCAGACCGGCTCGATCGTTCCCCTCGGCGAACTTGCCTCGTTCGAGCGCAGCGTCGGTCCGCAACAGATCACCCGCATCGACGGCCGGCGGACGATTTCGCTCGGCATCAATGCGCCCGAAGGCATGGCGCTCGGCGACATTGTCGCGGCGCTGAAAGACGGCGCGGAGAAAGACATCTATGCGGCGCTTCCCGCCGACGCATCGCTGAATTACGCTGGCGAGGCGGACAGCCTGAAGCGCGCGATCTCCAATCTCGGCGGCAATTTCCTGCTCGCGGTCGCCATCCTGTTCCTGATCATGTCGGCGCTGTTCAAGTCGGTGCGCGACGCGGCGATCGTCATCATCGCGCTGCCGATGGCGGCGGTCGGCGGCATCGTCGCAATTCGCCTGCTCAATCTCGTACACGCAACGCCACTCGATCTTCTCGGCATGATCGGGTTCATCATTCTTCTCGGCATTGTCGTTAACAACGCGATCCTGCTGGTCGAGCAGACGCGCCAGTCGGAAGCGGCAGGAAAATCTCGCGAAGAATCAGTGCGCGAGGCGCTGCGCTTCCGAACCCGTCCGATCTTCATGACGACGGCGACCACCCTGATGGGAATGTTCCCGCTGATCGTCGCGCCGGGCGAAGGCGCGCAGATCTATCGCGGCCTCGCGACCGTCATCTTCGGCGGCATGATGGTATCGACCCTGTTTACACTGGTTTTGATGCCGGCGCTCCTGCAACTCGGCGGCGTCAAGTCCGCCGCGCGTGATCGCCAGTTTGTTCTTCAGCCTGCGGAGTGAGGAGAAAAGTCGTGCCCAAGCTGAAATTGAAAAAGCCATTCCACGTGATCGCCGGCGTGTGCGTCATTCTGGCGCTCGCGGGCGGCGGCGCCTTTTTCACCGGGGTCTTCGACCAGAGCGCCGAGGCCGCGGCCGACGCCGGCCCGCCGGCGCCCCCGCCCGCCAACGTGCGGATCGCCGAGGCGGTGACGACGCAACTCGCGCCTCATTCGCAGGCGCCAGGGTCGGTTGTCAGCGTCAATGACAGCCTGATCGCCGCCGCAACGCCCGGCAAAATTCTCTGGGTCGCCGAGATCGGATCGGAAGTCGGCGCCGGCGACATCATCGCGCGCATCGATCCCGCCGACGCCATCCTCCAGCGCGACGAGAGCCGCGCCGATATCAAACGCCTCGCGGCGCGCGCTGAGTATCTTGCCCGCCTTGTCGGGCGTCATGAAGGGCTCGGCGAGGATGGCGGCGAGTCGGAAGCGGCGATCGATCAGATGCGCGCCGACCGCGACGAAGCCCAGCAGAACCTCGAACGCGCGCGTGTCGCGCTCCGCCGCGCCGAAACCGCTCTTGAACGCACGGACGTCAAGGCGCCGTTCGCCGGCCGCATCGCCGCGCGCGAAATCGAAGTCGGAGAATTCGTCAATCCGGGCGCGGCGGTCGCGCGGCTCGTCAATATCGACGATCTCGAGGTCACCGCGCAGGCGCCGGACGGTCTCGTCGCGTCGGTCCGTGCGGGCGACAGCGTTTCCGTTTCGAACGGCGTCGAGACGATGAACGCGAAAGTGCGCGCCGTCGTGCCGATCGGCGATACGGTGAGCCGAACGCTCGAATTGCGTCTCGTCCTCCCCGAAACCGACTGGCATATCGGTTCGGCCGTGCAGGTGAGCCTGCCGCGGTCAGCGCCGAAGCGCGTCGTCGCCGTCCATCGCGACGCGCTCGTTCTGCGCGCCGACCGGGTCAGCGTGTTCGTCATCGGCGATGACGATACCGCCAAACAGATTGACGTCGAACTCGGCGCGGCGGACGGCGAACTGATTGAGGTCATCGGCGACGTGAAAGCCGGCGACCGCATCGTCATCCGCGGCGGCGAACGCCTGCGCGACGGCCAGAAAGTGGTCATTCAGGCTGCGGCCGGCGGGGCATTGAGCTGACAGGCGGATTGGATGAACCGCTGAGGGGGTGACTTTAGCGCCGGACGAGACCATCTGAACCGAATGCTGGCGCATCTGCTTACGCTATGGCTTCGAATTCGGAACAGCCTCTGGCCATTGCCGCTGGCGATCGCCGCCGCCTGCGGCGGCATCGCTTTGCTGGCGCTCAACCTTGATCTTTCCTCGACAGCCGAAGTCTCGTGGCTTTACGGCGGCGGCGCCGGTCAGGCCGCGGCGTTCGCGGCAAGCCTCGTCAGCGCCATGATCACCCTGACGGCGCTCGCGTTTTCGATAACGATGATTGTCCTGACGCTGGCGGCGCAGCAATTGGGGCCAAGGCTCATCCAACTGTTCTTGAGCGACCGCGGCACGCAATCGGCGCTCGGTCTTTTTATCGGCACCGTCATTTACCTGCTGCTTGTGCTGCGAACGCTTGGGGGCGAATCGGGCGGCGGCGCGCCCAATCTTGCCATCACGCTCGGCTCCTCGCTTGTGCTTGCCTGCATTCTCACGCTGCTGTTTTTCATGCACTCCCTGGCGCGTTCGGTCGTCGCGGACCGGGTCATCGCTCGCGTCGGCGACATGCTCGATAAGGCTATAATCGACGCCTTCCCTGTTCACGGAGCCGACGACGACGCGGCGACGCCGGCGCCGAACGCCCGCCCCGTGAGCCTTGAAAGACGCGGATACGTCCAAAGGATTGACTACCGCGCACTGGCGAACGTCGCGCAAAAATATGACGCGAGGGTCTTCCTCGCCTATCACGCGGGCGCCCATGTCATCGCCGGTGAAACCGATGCATGGATCAGCGGCGGCGGCGACTGTCTTGCACGCGCACTGCGCAAGATGGTTGTCATTTCCGTGGAACGCACGGAAGGTCAGGATCCCGAATGGTCGGCGCGGCAACTGGTCGAAATTGCTTTGCGCGCGCTATCTCCCGGCATCAACGACGAGTTCACCGCCCTCGCCGTGATCGACCGACTGACCCGCGCTTTGGCGCTCCTGATCCCTCGTCATGACGGCATTACGACATGGCGGGACAACGCGGGGGCGGCGCGTGTGTTCGGCCCCGCTCCGACGTTCGATCTGATGCTGGATGCCGCCTTCGATCAGATCCGCGAATCGGGCGCCGAAAAACTCAGCGTGATGGAACGCCTCGCGGAAAACCTCCTGAAGCTCGCCAGAATTGGTGATCCGCGACGGGCTAAATCGCTGGAGCGCCACTTCCGCAAGCTAAAGCGCGCAAGCGAACGTTCGTCACAGAGCGGCGCCGATCGATCAACGGTTCAATCGCGCATCGGGCAAGGTCTGGCCGAACTTGATCGCCCTGCCCTATCTGCCCCGGCGCCGGTCGCTGGCTGCGGCGCCGAGATCACGAATAATTGAAAATCTGGAACTTCGCCGTTGATCGCGCGTTATAGACATTCGCACTTCGATATAAAGATACGGAGATATGACAGAATGCATAATAACCTGCTTGCGGCAATTGCCGCTCTTTCTTTAGGCAGCGGCGGCTGCAGCCTGGTGCGCGGCGGCGAGGACGCCTCGGTCGTGAGCGCGAATGCTGGTTCAGCGACGATTCGATTCAAGGAAGGTCGCCTCGACGACGCTTCCGCGCAGGCGCAGGAACTATGCTCCGCGCATGGAAGGACAGCCCGGCTTGAAAGAGTAACCGCCGCCGGCAAAGGCGACGGTCAGATCGGCTATTACGAGTGCGTCTGAATGCGTCGCGGCGCGCTGATGCTCGGATTGACTACTCGCCTTCTCCAAATTTATCCGCGATGAGCCCCGCCAGTGCATGAACCGCTTCCGCCGCCTGCGCGCCGGTCGCTGAAACCGTCACCTTCGAGTTGACGCCCGCGCCGAGCATCAGGAGGCCCATGATCGAGCGGCCGCCGACGGTGATTGTCTCCTTCGTCACATAGACCTTGGCGTCGAACGACGCCGCGACGGCGCAAAACCGCGCCGCCGCCCGCGCATGAAGTCCGCGGCGATTGACGATCGTCACCGTCACAGAGACGGTCCGCGAAGCAGGTGGATTCTGGCTCAAGCGATCCGTACGCCCTTCAACGTCTCATGCCGTTGCGAGAGCGCTCAATCCCGCTCGCCGGACAACACCCAGGACGCGACATTGATATATTTCCGCCCCGCTTCATAGGCGGCGGCGACGGCGTCTTTCAGCGCCCTGTCGCCGCGAATCGTCGCCAGCTTGACCAGCATCGGCAGATTGACCCCGGCGATGACTTCAGCCTTCGCCTTTTCCATCACCGAGATCGCAAGGTTTGACGGCGTGCCGCCGAACATGTCCGTCAAAATGATGACGCCGGCGCCGTCATCGACACGCTTTGCAGCGGCGATGATGTCGGCGCGGCGCTTTTCCATATCGTCGTCAGGGTCGATCGATATCGTCTCGATCCGCTGCTGCGGGCCGACGACATGCTCCGTCGCCGCGAGAAAATACTCCGCCAGCCGTCCGTGCGTGACGATTACGAGACCGATCATTCCGGCATCTGTCCCAGATTGAGGGCGTCATCCTGCGTGTGTCGCGACGATTGTCCACACAAAATTGCGGCAATCGTGCAGCGGAGCCGGTGCGGCGCCGTCGACTCCGCCGCTTTCCACACAAAAGGATAGAGCGGCAGCATTGGCGCACCGGCCATGACCTCAAATTCACGCGGTCGTGGGAGGCGCGCCGCTTCGCCAGCAAGATCGAACGCGACCATCAGTTCGGCGGCGGGAACGGTCCTCACCGACACGGGACCAAAGCCCCGGATCTCAATCCGGCCTGAAATCGCGGCGGGCGCACGGGCAATGACGCGGGCTCCGACGACCGCAATCAGCACTGCGTCATCGGCGACGAGGGCGGTGCGCCGGAAAGGGCAGCCTTCGATCGCGGACAGCGCAAGCGAGGATTTTCCAGCGCCGGAAGGGCCGAGGATGAGCGCGCCGGCAAGCGGCCCGTCCTGATCGACCGCGACGGCGATCACGACGGCGTGAAGCGGATTGGTGATCGCGCTCATGCCGTCGGCAATTCGGCAACGAAGCGCGCGCCTTTGACGGCGCCCTTTTCGTCGCTGCGGTTTTCGGCCCAGATGACGCCGCCATGGCTGACGACGATCTGACGGGATATCGCAAGGCCAAGCCCCGAATTGTTGCCGAAGACGGACCCTTTCGGGCGCTTGGTATAGAACCGCGAAAATATCTTTTCGAGCGCGTCCGGAGGAATTCCCGGACCGTCGTCATCGACGATCACCTGCACGCTGCGATCGCGGTCGGTCGGCGGTCCGAGGAACAGCCGCACTTCTCCTTCAGGCGGCGAAAAGGACCGCGCGTTATCGATCAGATTGCGGAAGACCTGCCCGAGCGCCGCGGCATTGCCGAACAGATAGACCGGCGGGCCGGAGGTCTCGAAAGTGACACGCGCCTCCCTTTCCTTGCCGGTCATGCGGTAGATCTCGGCGATGTCGGCGATGAGTTTCCGGACATCGATCGCCTCGCGCGCCTCGCGGGCGAGTTCGGCGTCGAGCCGCGACGCATTCGAGATGTCCGTAATCAGACGATCCATGCGGGCGACGTCGTTCTTGATGACGGCCATCAGTTTTTCGCGCGCTTCGGTCTTGGTTGCAATTTCAAGCGTCTCGGTCGCGCTGCGGATTGATGTCAGCGGATTCTTCAGCTCATGCGAAACGTCGGCGGCGAAGCTCTCGATCGCCTCCATGCGGGCGTAGATCGCCTGCGTCATCGTGCGCAACGACGCCGACAGCTCGCCGATCTCGTCCTTCCGCTGCGAGAAATCGGGGATGCGGGCGCGCCCCGCCACGGCGATCCCTTCGCGCACCCTGTCGGCGGCGACGGCAAGCTGGCGTATCGGCTGCGCAATCGCCGCGGTCAGCAGCAGCGACGACAGGATCGCGGCCGCGCAGGCGAGACCGAAGAACGGCAGGATCGCAAGCCGTGCGTCCGCGACCAGATCCTCGATGCCGCCAATTTCGGCGGTCACAAGACCATAGATCGCCTGTACGCGGCGTATCGGCACCGAGACCGAGGCGACGAGTTCCCGGTCTTCATTGAAGCGCACCGACGTCGCGCCCGGATCTTCGGCGAACGGCGACGAGGCGAGCGCTTCATTGAGCTCCGCTTCGATCGTCCGCAGCGCGGCTTGCCGCCGGAAGCCGCCGGTCAGGAAACGCTTCAGAAATTCTTCCGCGCTCTGCCCGATCCGCCACAGGGCGTTATCGGCGCCGGCGTCATCGACTGGCCCGAGCGGCCCGACGACGATTTCGTCCTCGCGCAGCATCACATCGTCGATCAGGAGCGCGCCCGCATCGGTGACGAACGGGGTCGCGCTAGCCGGCGGCGCATTGAAGATGCGCACCCGGCCCTCAAAACTGTCCCAGACGCGATTGAAGACTTCGTTGACGTCGCGTTCGGACAGCGCATGTCCGCATATGGTCGTGCCGTTTCGTTCTTCATCGACCGCGAAGACCGGCTGGCAGCCGGTGTCATCGACGGCGGCCTGGGCGAGGACGTCCGCAAAGAGCTGCGCCTGCGCCCGGACGCCTTCGAGCTTGGCCTCGACAAGACCGTCGCGATACTGGGTGACGCCGAGCGAGCCGACCAGCAGAATGACCAGCCCGATCAGATTGGCGAGCACAATCGTCAGGGTCAGCCGCGACACCGCGAGGCCGGCGCGCCGATTGGAGGATTGACGCGGAGGTTGGACCGCCCCCTCTGCCATGGGCGCGATCAGCTTTCCTTGTACTTGTAGCCGACGCCATAGAGCGTTTCGATCGCATCAAACTCCGGATCGACCACCCGGAATTTCTTCCGTATGCGCTTGATGTGGCTGTCGATCGTGCGGTCGTCGACATAGACCTGATCGTCATAGGCCGCGTCCATCAGCGAGTCGCGGCTCTTGACGAAGCCGGGGCGCTGGGCGAGCGCTTCAAGAATGAGAAATTCGGTGACGGTCAGCGTCACCGCATCGCCTTTCCACAGGCACGCATGACGCATCGGATCGAGGGTCAGGCTCGACCGGCGGATGATCTGTTTTTCTTCTTCCTTGGTCGGTAAGGGGCTGGCGTTGCGCCGGCGCAAGACCGCCTTCACGCGCTCGAGCAGCAAACGCTGCGAGAAGGGCTTTTTCACGTAATCGTCGGCGCCCATGGTGAGGCCGAGAACTTCGTCGATCTCCTCGTCTTTTGAGGTGAGGAAAATGAGCGGCAGGTCTGACGCCTGACGGATCCGGCGCAGGAGTTCCATGCCGTCCATGGTCGGCATCTTGATGTCGGAAATCACGAGATCCGGCGGCGAGGCGCTGATTTCACTGAGCGCGGTCGCACCCTCCTCGTAGGTCTTCACCGTATGGCCTTCCGCCTCCAGCGCCATGGAAACCGAAGTCAGGATGTTTGCGTCGTCATCGACCAGAGCAATCGTCGCCATTGGTTCTCTCTTCCCCGTAAATCTTAGCGAACGACCCTAGCGGGGTTCGCCGGGCGCCACAAAGGCGCTGGCGCGGCTTTATTGTGACTTGACGGACCCCCTCGCCGCATCAATCTCGATGGCGAGGTCGAAATCCTTGACCGTCAGCCCGCCAGCGTCGTGGGTCGTCAGCGCGATCTCGACCCGGCTATAGACATTCGACCATTCGGGGTGGTGATCGGCCTTTTCGGCGGCGAGCGCCACTAGCGACATGAACCCGAACGCTTCCTTGAAATCGGCGAACTTGAACGAGCGGCGGATCGAAAGCCCGTCCGCCGACAGGGTCCAGCCGGTCGCGCCTTTCAAATGCGCGTCGCGCTCGTCCTCGCTCAGCTTTTTCGCCATCTGTCAGCTACTCCTCCCTCCGGTCTAGCACGGCTGAACGAGCGCACAAACGCGAGGCCCCGCGCCTTGCGCCCGAAGGGGAAACCAGCCGACAGTCGGGCCGATTCGCGTCTCGGGAGGGCCTAATGAAAGAACTTTTCCGGCGCAAGCCGATCGACCAGCTTCTCGATCAGACGGCGCCCGACCGGCTGCGGCCGACACTTTCCGCCTGGCACCTCGTTCTCCTTGGGGTCGGCGCGATCGTCGGCACGGGGATTTACACGCTGGTCGGCGTCGGCGCGGAACGCGCCGGGCCGGCCGTCATTGTCTCCTTCGCCATCGCGGGCCTCGTCTGCGCCTGCGCCGCGCTTGCCTATGCCGAGCTTGCGACGATGATGCCGGCGTCGGGGAGCGCCTACACTTATTCCTATGCGTCGATGGGCGAGCTTGTCGCCTGGATCATCGGCTGGGCGCTGATCCTTGAATACTCCGTCGTCTGTTCCGCCGTCGCCGTCGGCTGGTCCGGCTACGCCGTCGGCTTTCTGCAAAGCATCGGCGTCAATCTTCCGGCCGTCATCACCGGCGGCCCGGCCGCGGGCGGCCTCGTCAATCTGCCGGCGATCGTCATCATCGCCGCCGTGACCGGAATGCTGCTCATCGGCACGCGGGAAAGCGCCAACGTGAACAGTGTTCTCGTCGTCATCAAGATCGCGGCGCTCGGCGTTTTCGTCGCGCTGGCGGCGCCGGCTTTCGACGCCGCGAATTTCGAACCATTTTCGCCCTACGGATTCCCGGCGCATGTCGACGCCGCCGGCGCCGACCGCGGCGTGATGTCGGCGGCGGCGATCATCTTCTTCGCCTTTTACGGTTTCGACGCGGTATCGACGGCGGCCGAAGAAACCAAGAACCCCGGCCAGAGCCTGTCGATCGGCATTATCGGCTCGATGCTGATCTGTACGGTGATCTACATGACGGTCGCCGCTGTCGCCGTCGGCGCCATGCCCTATTCGGGGTTTGCGCAAAGCGGCGAGCCGCTCGCGCATATCCTCAGGACGCTCGACCATCCGCGCGCCGCGGCGGTGATCGCCGCCGCCGCCGTCGCCGCGCTGCCGACCGTCATTCTCGCCTTCATGTACGGCCAGAGCCGCATCTTCTTCGTCATGGCCCGCGACGGCCTGTTGCCGCGCCGGTTTGGCAGGGTTCACGCCAAGAGCGGCGCGCCGGTCGCGATGACGATCATCACCGGCGTCGTCTGCGCGCTCATCGCAGGGGTCTTGCCGCTGGCGACGATCGCGGAACTCGCCAACGCCGGGACGCTCGCGGCTTTCATCGCCACCGCCGCGGCGCTGATGATTCTCCGTGTTCGCGAACCCGACCGCGCGCGCCCGTTCAGGACCCCGTTCGCCTTCATTGTCGCGCCGGCGGCGATCCTTGGCTGCCTTTATCTCTTCGTCAGCCTCCCCGTGGAAACCCAGATCCGCTTTTTCATCTGGATGGCGATCGGCTTCGTCGTCTATTTCGTGTTCAGCCGCGGGTCGAGCGCGCTGGCGGCGCGGAACTAGGACCGCGGATGATCAATCGACGACCTTCAACAGCTCGACGTCGAAAATCAGGGCTTCGTTGGGGCCGATCGGACCGCCGGGCGTTCCCTCTTCGCCATAGCCGAGGCTCGACGGAATATAGAGGCGGAACTTGTCGCCTTCGCTCATCAGCTGAACGCCTTCGGTCCAGCCGGGGATGACCCTCGCCAGCGCGAACTCGATCGGCTCGCCCCGCTCGTAGGATGAATCGAATACCGTGCCGTCAAGGAGGCGGCCTTCGTAGTGGACGCTGACCTTGTTGGCGTCGCTTGGGGTTTTGCCGTCGGCCGCGCCTTCCGCCAGCACTTCGTACTGAAGGCCCGACGGCGTTGATTTCACCTTCGGCTTCTTTGCGTTTTCCGCAAGAAACTTCTGGGCCGCAACGAGATTTCGGTCCGCGCTTGACACTTTGATCAGCTCCACATCGAAAATAAGGGCTTCGTTCGGGCCGATCGGTCCGCCGGGCGTTCCTGTCGCGCCATAGCCGAGCTCCGGCGGAACAAAGAAACGGAATTTGTCGCCTTCGCTCATCAGCTGGACGCCTTCGGTCCAGCCGGGGATCACCTGATTCAAGGGAAAGCGCGCCGCCGCGCCGCGCTTCACCGAACTGTCAAACTCGACGCCGTCGGTCAGCGTTCCGACGTAATGGACATCGACAATATCGTCCGCTTTCGGCGCGTAGCCGTTCGCCGGCCCTTCGTTCAGCACCATGTACTGAAGTCCGGAGGGCGTCGTCTTCACGCCCTCGCGCGCTGCGTTCTCGGTAAGGAATTTTTCGGCTTTGACCTCGTTGTCGGTCGCAACTTTTTCCGGATCGGCGGCGGCGGGCGCCGCCGCTTCCGCCGCAACGTCCGCCGTCGCCGCCGCCTCCGCCGGCGCATCGGCTTTTTCGGCGGCCTTCTTGGCGCAGGCCGGGGCGCCCAAAAGCGCCAGCGCCGCCGTCAGCATCAGTCCTG
This sequence comes from Parvularculaceae bacterium, assembly GCA_041744115.1. GTDB lineage: Bacteria > Pseudomonadota > Alphaproteobacteria > Caulobacterales > Parvularculaceae > Amphiplicatus. The sequence continues at coordinate 25,330 of JBGTLL010000054.1, forward strand.
CCTTCATCAAACTCTCCATTCGGGCGCAACAGACAGCCCGGCCTATAAACCAGTCTTGCGGAAAAGGAAAATCAGAACGGCCAGAACACCGGAATGAGCAGCACCGCGATCACTGCGCAAATTGCGCTCAGCGGCGCCCCGAGCCGAAAATAGTCGGTGAATTTGTAGCCCCCGACCGAATAGACAAGCGTGTTCGTCTGATAGCCGATCGGCGTCAGGAAGCTGGCGCTCGCCGCGAACATCACGGCAACGACGAAAGGTCGCGGATCGACGCCGATCGACTGGGCAAGGCTGATCGCGATCGGGGTCACGATAATGGCGACGGCGTTATTGGTGACCATTTCCGTCAGGCCCATCGACAACAGATAAACAAGAGCGAGCGCGATGATCGGCGGCCATAGGGCAAGAGACGGCGCCACCGCGCTGACGATATACTCGACAAGACCGGTGTTTTCCAGCGCCCGGCCGACGCCGAGCATGGCGAGAATGAGCGTCAGGATGCGCCAGTCAACCGAATCAAAAGCTTCATCCGCCTCGACGCACCGCGTGACGAGGACGATGGCGGCGCCCATTGCCGCGAGCCCCGCGATCGGCATGAAGCCGAGCGTCGCCAGGGCGATGACGCCGATCATGGTCGCAATCGCGATCGGCGCATGACTGCGTTTGACGGCGCGCTCGCGCGGCATTGCGACGTTGACGAGGTCGTTGTCGTCACAGAGCCGCTTCAGATCCTCCGGCGCGCCTTCGATCAGCAAGGTGTCGCCGACTTCGAGCGGCGTGTATTCGAAGCGGTCGGCGACATTGGCGCTGCGGCGGTGGAGCGCAACCGGATAGACGCCGTAGCGCCGGCGAAGCCTCAAATGACGCAGCGTCTTGCCAATGAAGGCGGCGCCCGGCGCCAAAAGGATTTCGACGAGCATCGACGTTCGCGCGCTCAAAGGCTGCAAGCCGCCGTCCGGCGTCTGCATGTCGGGCGACTGCTTGAAGCCGAGAATTTCCTTGACCGGCGAGCGCAGGACCACGATGTCGCCCTCGGCGACGACGACGTCGTTCATCTCGCGGCGGAGCGACGCGTCGCCGCGGACAACGTCGACAAGCCGGCTGTCCGCTTCATTGAACGCTTTCACGTCGAGGGCGCGCTGGCCGATATAGGGGCTCTCGCCTTCAATGGCGATTTCAACGATATAGCGCGGCGATTCATTGCGGCCGAGGAGCGACGCCATCGCGCTCCGCTCCGGCAGGAAACGGCGAAAAAGCGCAATGAAAATGACGCCGATGACGGCGTAAACGATACCGAGCGGCGCGATTTCAAAAATGTGAAACGGCTCAAGACCCTGTTCGCGCGCGACGCCATCGACGAGTATGTTGGTCGACGTGCCGACGAGTGTGATCGTGCCCCCGAGGATGGCCGCATAAGAAAGGGGAATCATGTGCCGCGACGGGGCTTCATTCACCTGCGCGGACAAGGCGAGCGACACCGGAATCATCAGCATGACGAGCGGCGTGTTGTTCATGACCGCGGAAAGCCCGGCGACGACGATCAGGAAGCCGACGATCGCGAGATTGGGGCGCGAGCCGACGCGCTTGATCAGGCTGCGCGCAAGCTGATCGAGAACGCCGGTCCGGACCAGCGCCGCCGACATGATGAACATCGCGGCGATCGTGATCGGCGCCGGGTTGGCGATAACCTGGATGATGTCGTCGCTCGAAACGATGCCGAGCGCGAGAAAGACGCCGAGCGCCGCAATCGCGGAAACTTCCGGCGGGCGCCATTCTTTCGCAAACGCGACGAAGAGGCAGAGGAGGACAAGCGCGGCGACGTACGGCGCGAATGCGTCAAGGCCGAGAATCAATCAAGGTCTCCACGGCGGCGAATTGGGAGCGCAGAGTGATCACCATCGCAGCGGCGGTCAATGGCGCTCCGGTTGAATGCGGCGTGGCGGGAGGCGTCCCACGGGATCATGCCGACGCCGCGCGCGCCATCGGGAACGGAACAATTTTGTTCTGGGCGTCATGGCCGATATCGGCGAAACCAAGAAACGGAATGCGCGCGCGGGCGCACCAGTATTCGACGATTTCGGTTTCGGTTTTTTCAAATGGCGGATCGTTCGGCGGGATACGGCTGACCCGCCCGAGACGAATCCCGGCGCAGCGGCGGACATTCTCGCTCGAGGTGACGTGAAACATCGTGCGGTCGATGCGGTAATGATGTTCGTCGACATCTTCGATCATCAGGGTCGCGCCGGCGAAATTCGGCTCGGCGGCGGTTCCAAGAAGATTGCCGAGGACGGTGAGGTTGAAGGCGAACGCGCGGCCGTCCGCGCGCCAGGACGGTTCGAGCGCCGCCGCGTCGCGATCGACCAGCCAGGAAAGGGCGCGGGCGACCGCGGCCTCCCCGCCCTCGCGATTGATGTCCGACGGCATTGGTCCGTGTACGGAGCGACCGACGCCTTCGCGCGCGAGGCGGCCAAGCAGGAACCCGGTGTCGGAATAGCCGAGGTAGTCCTTAAGATGCGCCGCGCGGTTGAGGCCGCCAAACGCGGCGTCCCCGATCCGGCAGGCGCCATGGCCGCCGCGCGCGAACCAGATTGCGGCAAACGCCGGATCATTGGCGACCTCGAGAAACGCGTTCGACCGCGCGGCGTCGTCGCCGGCGAAATGGCCGGATTGGAGGAAGCATTGCGGATGGAAAAACAGCGACAGCCGGTCGCCATGGATCGATCGCGCAACGGCTTCGACTTTCGCCGCCGTCTCTTCGGCGAGGCGGCAGGCTGGGGCGACGATGGCGACGGAGATCGAAGCTTTCGCCATTGTGTTGACGCGCCTCACGAATAAGGGGTTGTTCGCAAACCGGAGCGAGGGTTGTCGGAGAATGAGCGAAAAGCGTCAATATTACCTGTGCGGCGTCGGCGGCAGCGGCATGTTGCCGCTGGCGCTCATTCTTCGCGCGAAGGGCCACGCGGTTGCCGGTTCCGACCGCGCGCTCGATCAGGGGCGGACGGCGCCGAAATTCGACTATCTGCGCGCCAATGGGGTTTCCCTGTTCCCTCAGGACGGCTCCGGCCTCGTCGGCCCCCGGCAAATCCTCGTCGCGTCGGCGGCGGTTGAAGAAACCGTTCCGGATGTGAAAGCCGCAATCCGCCTTGGCGCGCGGCGGATGGGCCGCGCTGAACTCCTCGCCGAGCTGTTCAACGAAGCGAGGTTGCCGATCGGCGTCGCCGGCACCTCCGGCAAATCGACGACGACGGCGATGATCGCCTGGATTTTGCACGAGGCCGGGAAAGCGCCGACCGTCATGAACGGCGCCGTCATGAAGAATTTCGTGACGGACGAGGCGCCCTTCGCCAGCGCGCTTGTCGGGGCCGGTCCCGCCTTCGTCAGCGAACTTGACGAAAGCGACGGCACGATCGCGCTGTACCGCCCGAAGATCGCGGTCCTCAACAATGTCTCGCTCGATCATAAATCGATCGGCGAGCTGCGCGCGCTTTTCGGCGACTTCCTCGCCAGGGCCGATGTTGCGATCCTCAATCTCGACAATCGGGAGGCGATGGATCTCGCCGCTCGGGCGCGAAGGACGATCACCCATGGCGTCGAGAGCGCCGCCGCCGATCTCGGCGCGGAAGCGTTCGAGGCGCAACCCTTTGGCGTCGCGTTCGTCGCCATCGATCGCCGCTCGGGCGCGCGCGCGAAGATCGGCTTGCCGGCGCCCGGCCGGCATAATGTCTCGAATGCGCTTGCCGCGATCGGCGCATCGATCGAAGCCGGCGTTTCCTTCGCCGGCGCCGCGCGCGCGCTTTCTACTTTTGCCGGCGTCAAGCGCCGGTTTGAGCGGGTCGGCGCGGCGGACGGCGTCACCGTCATCGACGATTTCGGGCATAATCCCGACAAGATCGCCGCGACCTTGAAGACGCTGCACGAGTTTCCGGGGCGCCTCCTTGTCATGTTCCAGCCGCACGGCTTTGGTCCCTTGAAGAAAATGAAGGCGGAGTTCATCGCGGGTTTTGCCGGCTGTCTTGGCGCGGACGATATCCTGCTGATGCCGGAGCCGGTCTATTTCGGCGGCACGGCTGACCGGAGCGTCGGCAGCGAAGTGATCGCGGCGGGAATCAGGGCCGCCGGCCGCAACGCCCGGGCGCTGCCAACGCGCGAGGCGTGCGGCCTCGCGCTTCTTGACCTCGCACGACGCGGCGACCGCATTATTGTCATGGGCGCCCGCGACGATACGTTGTCGGTTTTTGCCGCGGCGCTTGTCCAGCGGCTCTCTGCACGCTGAGCGAATTTTTCGCGTTTCCGTTGCGCGATTGTCCGTACTCCGCGGATTGTCCGATGCGCCGCGCCTTGGACGATTGGCGATTTTGTTGGCGTTCAGCCAAATTTTACGGATTATCCGCGCTGGTTGAGACTGGCCGGATGGGAGAGTTTTGCAATCGACCGGGGTTTTCCGCGGAGCGAGCCCCGCATCGCCCCCGCTCGTCCCCGCGTGAGCGGTGATCCATCGTTCATCCTGGCGCAATCGCGAATTCTGGATCCCCGCTTGCGCCGGGATGACCGGGCGGTGATTGCGCCGATGTTCAAATGCATGGCCGTCGTCACGTCATTCCCTCGCCAAACCGCGCGCCACGCAGCGCGCCCTATGCAATGAAGACGATTCAGACAGGCCGAGTGTGACAAGATTCAGCCCTTGAAAAAAAATATATTTTCGGATGCGGCGGCGCTGATCAGGTCAAGCAGCGGTTTTGATGCATTCCGACACGCGTGTTCGCGCAAATGGGGAATCGGATTGTCATTCGCCGACCGAGCGGTCGATGAATTCTGGCGGTGGAAGCGGTCACCCTGCCCTCCAACCCTCGTCAGCATGACCCCCCCCTCGTCACCCTGACGAAAGTCAGGGTCCAGCGCCGCGGGCGATTCCCTTGCGGCTCTGGATGCTGACTTTCGTCAGCATGACGGAAGGGGGTGACGGCATTCCACTCTTCGTCATGCAGACGTCCAACCCGCGTCACCCTGACCTCCACTTTTCGTCACCCTGACGAAAGTCAGGGTCCAGCGCCGCGGGCGATTCCCTTGCCGCGCTGGATGCTGACTTTCGTCAGCATGACGAGTGTGGTGACGAAAGTCAGGGTCCAGCGCCGCGGGCGATTCCCTTGCCGCGCTGGATGCTGACTTTCGTCAGCATGACGGTGAGCGGCGAAGGCAATTCAAACTTCGTCTACTGAATCTGGAACATGGTCGCGTGGCGCATTTCGGCGGCCGAGATCACCCGCCGGCCGGCGACCCGGACCGAGTGCAGCGGGCCTTCGATCTCGCGGGTCCAGAAATCAAGAAACCGCTGGAGAACCGGATAGCGCGGGGCGATGTCGTAATCCTGCCAGACGAAGGTCTGGAGGAGGCCCGGATGGTCTGGCAGGCGATACAGGATTTCGGCCGTCGCGAGGCGATAGCCCTGAAGCTGCAAAGCAAGCGGCGACGTCGAACGCATGCAAACACCCAAACTCAGGCGCCGGCAAAAAAGCGCCTCACCACAGCAACGCTACCTAGCGAATTTTGGCGCATCGCCAATCAGCGCGCAAGGCTTGGATGGTATTTTTTACATATATATCAACAAGTTAGCAGCCGTTTGCGCCATCTGCTGATAAACTGAAAAACGTTTCGAATACGAAATCCGCCATCAGAAAATCTTTACAAAGGCCTGAAACATTCTTATGTGCGCGTTTCGTCAATCCCATGGGACCTCTCCGCAAGATTGGCGTCTTGGTTTGAAGCAGCTTTGCGAGGTTCCATGAGATGGACAGATACCAGTCTGCGCTTGCGCTGGTCCTAGCGGACCGGCCTGAACTTCCGGTTCACTGCTTGCGCCCGGACGCCGCCAAAAAGGCGGCCGACTTCTTCGTACGCAATTTTCCGGGCGACGTTCTTTACGCGGTCAAGGCGAACCCGCATCCGGCGATTATCGACGCGGTTTATCAGGCCGGCGTCAAATCCTTCGATGTCGCTTCGCTGCCCGAGATCGAACTGGTCGCGGCGCGCTGCCCGGATGCGCGGCTCGCCTTCATGCACCCGGTGAAATCGCGGCACGCGATCCGCCGCGCCTATTTCGACTTCGGCGTCCGCATCTTCTCGCTCGACAGCCTTGACGAGCTCGACAAGATCATCGCGGAAACCAAAGGCGCGAAGGATTTGCATCTCGTCGTCCGCGTCGCGGTGTCGTCCGATTACGCGCAGCACAAGCTCAGCGGCAAGTTTGGCGTTTCGGGCCCCGAAGCCGTGCAATTGCTGCGTCAGGCGCGCGCTTCGTGCGAGGAACTTGGCGTCTCCTTCCATGTCGGCTCGCAATGCATGCGGCCGGAAGCGTGGCGCGCGGCGATGGAAATTGTCTCCGACCTCATCCGTCAGGCGCAGGTGACGGTCGATATCGTCGACGTCGGCGGCGGTTTTCCGGTTTCCTATCCGACCTTGTCGCCGCCGCCGCTGTCGACCTATATCGACGCGATCGCGGCGGCGTTCGAATCGATGCCGGTTCTTGAGAACGCGGATCTGTGGTGCGAGCCCGGCCGCGCTTTGTGCGCGGAAGCGGGCAGCCACATCGTGCGCGTCGAATTGCGCAAGGGCGACGCGCTTTACCTGAACGACGGCGCCTATGGCGCGCTGTTCGACGCGGCGCATGACGGCCTCATCTTTCCGACGCGCCTCCTCCGCGCCAGGAAAGGCCCGCGCCGTCAATTGAAGGCGTTCCGGCTTTACGGACCGACCTGCGATTCGATCGACGCGATGAAGGGCCCCTTCATGCTGCCGTCGGACGTCCGCGAAGGCGACTATATCGAGTTCGGCCAGACCGGCGCCTATGGCGCGGCGCTGGCGACGCGCTTCAACGGCTTTGGCGAGTATGCCGAAGCAATTGTCGACGATGCGCCGCTCGCCTCGATGTATGGCGAGGCCGGCGAAACCGAAAACGTCGTCAGCCTGCGCACGGCGAAGGGCTGACATCCTCGCCCGCCCGCGGGCTGGCAAGGGCCCTCGCCTCTCCCTTGGGAGAGGCCAAAACCGTCCTTCACGGTTTTGGGTGAGGGGTCCGCGCTGTCAATTTGAGGACAGACCCCTCACCCGCTCGCTTCGCTCGCTGGCCTCTCCCAAGGGAGAGGCCACGCGCCGCCCGCGCGCCGATACCCGGAAAAGTAGCGGCTTCCTCGTTAACTCGCCGCGTTAACTTGCCGTTGAACTTCACGGTCTAGTTTCCCCTTGCGAAGCGGGGGAATATCAATTGGCGTTGTTGAAGCGGCGGTACGGCGCACATCTTAGCGACGCGGCGAAAGCGGCGTTGGCGGGCTGTCGCGCGTATCCGCCGTCGTCCGTCATGCGCAATCCGCTGACGCGCGCCCTTGCGCGGCGCCTCGCCGAAGCGGACTGGCGTGCGACGCTCGAACAGATCGATTTTCCGTACACGCTGGAAGACATTTCGATCGCTGACGTCTCTTGCGTCAGATACCGGACGGGCGCCGCCGCGCCTGATCGCCCGCTGATTTTCTATATTCACGCCGGGGGATTTGTCTGCGGCTCGGCGCGGGCGAACGCCAGCGCGGTGCTGCCGGCCTGTCATTTATCCGGGTGCGAAGCGATCGCGATCAACTATTCGCTCGCCCCGGAGGCCGTCTATCCGACCCAGCTCGATGAAATCGAAGGCGTCTGGCGCGCGATCCTCGCCAGCGGGCGCAGCGCCGATGACATCGTCATGATTGGCGATTCCGCCGGCGGCGCGCTTGCGGTCGCTTCCGCGTTCCGCTGGCGACGATCGGGCTTTCCGATGCCGGCCGGCCTCGTCCTGCTGTCGCCAACGCTCGACGCCGCCGCGGCGAGCGACACCCACCACACGCTGCGCGGCCGCGACCCGCTATTCGTGATCGCGGGCGACGACAGTTTCCGGGATTGCTTTCGCCTCTATGCGGGCGGCGCCGGTCTTTCCAGTCCGGAAATATCGCCCCTCGCCGGCGACCCCGCCGGCCTGCCGCCGACCTTGATCCATGCCGGAACCCGGGAGATTCTCCTTGGCGACAGCGCGCGCTTTGCCGAACAGGCGCGCCGCGCCGGCGTCGATGTGTCGTTGCGCGTCTTTGACGGCATGTTTCACCTGTTCCATCAGCACTGGCGCCTCGACGAAGCGAAAGCGGCGCATCGGGACATCGCGGATTTCGTCGCGCGCGTCACCGCCGGGAACCGGTAAAAGCTGAATACCCGGCGCCATCCGCCCGCGTGAACGGAAAGCCGGCCGCGGCGTTCCCGCCGCTTTTGCCTATTATTTTGCCCTTAAGGATGATATTTCATCCCTAGGGATGGAAATTCATCCCAAGAAGCGTATGCTCCGCCAGTCGGAATGGATGGCTTTCAATATGGCCCCGCATAGCCGCCAAAGCGCGCTGCGCTATCCGCTGACGGCGCTCCTTGGGTCGAACGCTAACCTGCGAACGGCGCGGGCGCTTTTCGCCCACGGCGGCGACATGTCGGCCCCGTTGCTCGTAAACCATACCGGCCTTGCCAAGGCGAGCGTCGGCAAAGCGCTGGCGACGCTCGAAGCGATGGGTGTTGTCCAGTCCATCGGAACCGGCAAGACCCGGCTCTATCATCCGCGGCGGACGCATCCGCTTTATGCGTCGCTTGGCGCGCTCTTCGATGCCGAGCGCGCGCGCTTTGACGCAATCATCGATGCGGTAAAAAAGGCCGCCGCCGACAACGGCGACGTCATCGCAGTTTGGCTATATGGCAGCGTCGCGCGCGCGGAAGATTCTGAATGGAGCGATGTAGATATCGCCGTGGCGACGCGAAAAGGCAAAGCGATGGCGATGAGGGAGGCCTTTTCCGATCGCCTTGCAAACGCGGAAGTCCGCCTTTTCTTTCGCCCCTCCGTCGTGGCGATTGACACAGACGATATCGTGCGTCTGGCCTCCTTTGTCGATCCATGGTGGACGGCGCTTTCGCGAAACGCTGTCGCGCTCAAAGGCGACAATCCCGTCGTAACCGCCTCGCGATTATTCAGTCGGTCTGATCGGCGCCGATGACCCGGAAAGGACCTTCGCGAAAAGTCGATCCCGCGCACGCCGACGCGCGGCGCGCCAAGGCGAAATCGTTCCTCACGGCCGCTCGCCATGCGTCCGAGCGTCTTGAAGGCGCGGACATGGCCGATCCGGCGATCTCACTGATCGCCACCGCCGCCATCGCCTATGCCGACGCCTTGACGGCAAAATTCGCCGGCGAGATCAACCGGACCAATCATGCCGCGGTGGGTAAACTCCTCGCCGATGCGCTCGGAAAAAACTTCACCAATGAGCAACAATCCCGCCTGTCCCGGCTGTTGAGCCGCAAGGATGATGCGCAATATGGCGCGGGATCATTCCGAAAGTCCGACGCGGAAAAACTCCTCGCCGACCTTGAAAAATTCGCCGCTTGGGCCGAAGCGCTCCTCGGCGGCTGAACCGCCAATCCCTTTGCATCGCAGACGTTTGCATTCCGGTCCCTTTGCATCGAGGCCCGCGCCCATTATATAGCGCCCGCCCATACGGCCCTCCGCGCGTCGCTCCCGATGCGGACCGGATCCGGTGCTGACTGGAAGGACCGACGACATGACCAAAAAGCCCGACAACCGCAAAGCCGAGCTGCTCTCGACCGAGGTCGAGCACATCGACATCACGACGTTCGACGCGCGCCCGATCATCGACGCCTGGGGCAAGATGTCGTTCACCTCGCGCGACGCGGCGCGGGCCGCGCAAATACTCAACATGGCCCTCGAGGACGAGACGTGCTCGACCTGGCTGATCATCGCCGGATCGACCGGCGCCGGCGGCTGTCTCCATGTCTGGCGCGACATGGTCGAATACAACATGGCGGACGCGATCGTCGCCACCGGCGCCGCGATCATCGACATGGATTTCCTCGAAGCGCTCGGCTTCAGGCATTATCAGGCGAACGAAATCCCCGACGACAACATTCTGCGCGCGCTCTACATCGACCGCATCTACGACACCTATATCGACGAGGATGAGCTCCAGCACGTCGATCACACGATCTACGAGATCTGCGAGCAGTTGGAGCCGCGCCCCTATACGTCGCGCGAATTCATCCACGAAATCGGCAAATGGCTCGCCGCCGGCAACGCCAGGAAAAAAGACTCGCTGATCCAGCGCGCCTATGAAAAGGGCGTGCCGATTTTCGTGCCGGCGTTTTCCGACTGCTCGGCGGGCTTTGGAATCGTCAAGCACCAGGTCGAAAGGCGAAAGGCGAAGAAGCCCTATGTGACGATCGACAGCGCCGGCGATTTCCGCGAACTGACCGACGTGAAGCTTGCGGCCGGCACGACGGCGCTCTTCATGATCGGCGGCGGCGTCCCGAAAAATTTCGCGCAAGACACGGTCGTCTGCGCCGAAATCCTCGGCCACGACGACGTCGAGGTGCACAAATACGCGGTGCAGATCACGGTCGCCGACGTCCGTGACGGCGCCTGCTCGTCGTCAACGCTCAAAGAGGCGGCGAGTTGGGGCAAGGTCTCGACCGTTTACGAACAGATGGTGTTCGCCGAAGCGACGAGCGTCGCGCCGCTGATCGTTTCCGACGCCTATCATCGCGGCGGCTGGAAGAAGCGCGAGGCGCGCCGCTGGGCGACGCTGTTCGAGTAGGCGGAGCGGGAAAACCGCACGCCAAAATACAGCGCGGCGCTCCATGTCAGGAGCGGCAAGATTTTCACCTCGGCTCAGCGTCATCCCAGCGCGCGCGCCAAGACGCCTCTTGGAAAGAATGAGCCCGGTGTTCCGGTGCCACGTTCGCGCTCCCCCAATTTTTTTCCCGCGAGCGCCGCGATGCGCCAGATCGAACACACGATTACATAGAGAAGAGCGATTTCGAAAATGCGGTTGATGAACGCCGATACCCACCAGCGCGTCGAGCCGATGATCGAGACGTAGAGATGATAGCTTACCAGAAAGGCGTGGAGATAAAAGAGGACCGCCGGGAACAGGCGGCGCCGCGACAACCGCCAGAAAAAGCCGGCGAGGGCGGCGTCGATCACCGCGTATCCCCAGCTCAATCCATATTGTCCGCCGACGGAATACCAGGCGAGCGACATCAGCCACCCTGAAAAAAGAACGAGCGCGGACGATAGAAGAACCCTCGACCGCGCCCGAATGGAAAGAAATATCGCGGCTGCGTTAAGCAGCGCGTAAAAGCCGAGCGTTATCCAAGCCCAAGCGCCGATCGAACCGCCTCCGCTACATTGACTTTCGGCACGCCGCCGCTCGCTTCCAGCGCTCTGGCGCCGGCGGCGGCCGCGGTCGCCTCAAGCGTCGTGTGCGCCTGCGCCGTCACTTCGGCGAGATGAACGAGCGCCCCGCTGATCCGGTCATACGCGCCCGCCGCTACATCAGCGTTAATTTTGTCCGCCGCCGACGCCGCCGTCGCCGACCCCGCCGCGAGGAACGCCGCAAGACCCGCGAGTTTTCTTTCAAATTTTAGGAGAACGAGTTGTTCCTTACGAATGTCTTTAGTCATTGGTTAGCTCCGATCCGCTAAAAGGGTTGTTGAGCATGACGCAACGGCTCAACCTTAAGCTGAGTCGGCGCTCGCCCAAGTGGTATTTACGGGCGCTCCACACGAAGGACGAGCGGGGATCAATGTCCGAAGAGACGGAAGACAATTATGCGGCCAAAATCGGCCGCAGCATGTGGCGGATGGCAAAGCGCCGGGCGCTGTCGGTGCTGGAGCCGCGCCTTGAAGCGGCCGCCCTTACGCGCGCCGCTTTTCCGGGCGCGCCTGAAAGTAAAGGTCGGCCGCTTGCCGCGTCACATCGTCAAGCCGGTCATGCGCCGGGCGCACCGCCGCTGACTCTTCGAGAATTTCTGAAAACACTGGGCGAAGAGCTTGAATCAGACGATCCGCGCCGCGGCGGGTCGTAACCGTCGCCAGCGCCGCATAGGTATTTGCCGCCGCTTCCGCGGCGAGCCCCGGCAGGCGGTCGTCGCCTTTGCGCCGTCCGCCGCCAACCAGCAACGGCAGGCAGATCGCCAGAATCTCCGCAAGCCGTTCGACGTCAATCTCGCCGCCCCCGGCGGCGAACTGGCGGCGCATATCGACGATAACCGGATCGGCGCGCCGGTCTTCCGCAAGTTCAGTCAGATAAAGCGCGCCGCCGGTCGCATCGACCATGCGCTGCGCGATCGACAGATCGATCCGTTCTTCGCCCGCCAGCATGCGTTCGAAACGGTCCGCATCGAGGCCGATGAGCTTGGCGAAAGCCATTGGCGTCGTCCGCGTCTCGCGGAGATAGGTCAGCAAGGTTTCCATCGACCCGAGCCTTGCCGATATTCGCTGACAGGACTTTAACGCTTTTCGTCGGATTGCCGGGGATCGTCGCCGCCTGTAGACCGCGCCGGCCATGCCGCCTCTGTTAACCTTGGAAACCATCCGCCTCACTTTCGGCGGCGCGCCGCTGCTTGAAGGCGCAAGCCTTGTCATCGAGCCGAGGGCGCGGATTGCGCTGGTCGGGCGGAACGGCTCCGGCAAATCGACGCTGCTGAAGATTGCGGCGGGCCTCGTCGAAGCCGACAACGGCGCGCGATTTCTCGATCCGGCGGCGACGGTCGCCTATCTGGCGCAGGAGCCCGATTTTAAAGGCTTTGAGCGGGTCGGCGATTTTATCGAAGCGGGATTGCCGCCGGCGGGCGCGACCGCCCTGCTGCCGCGGCTTTACGCGGACCTTGCGATTGACCCCGCCGCAAAATGCGTGACGCTTTCCGGGGGCGAAGCGCGGCGCGCGGCGCTGGCGCGAATTTTCGCTGGCGATCCGGACGTGATGCTGCTCGACGAGCCGACGAACCATCTTGATTTGCCAGCCATCGAAGCGCTGGAAGAAAGGCTCGCCGCCTCGCGCTCTGCAATCGTTTTGATCAGCCATGACCGGCGCTTTCTCGAAACGCTGACGAAACGGACGGTCTGGATCGACAGGGGCGAGACGCGTTTTCTGGACAAGGGGTTCAAGGATTTCGAAGCCTGGCGCGACAAGGTGCTCGAGGACGAGGAGACCGCCGCGCACAAACTTGACCGCAAGATCGTCGCCGAAGAGCACTGGGTCCGCTACGGCGTCACCGCAAGACGCAAGCGCAATGTGCGGCGAATGCGCGAACTTGGCGATCTGAGAAAAGCCCGGCGCGATCGACGACGCGCGCCCGGCGCGGTCGCCTTTTCCGCCAATGAAGCGGGGCAATCCGGCAAGCGCGTCATCGTCGCCGATAAAATATCAAAGTCATTTGGCGAACGCGCGATCGTCAGGGATTTCTCGATCGAGATCGCGCGCGGCGACCGCATCGGTCTCGTCGGGCCGAATGGCGCCGGCAAAACGACCTTGCTCCGCCTGTTGACCGGCGCGCTCGCCCCCGACAGCGGAAGCGTGACGCTCGGCTCGGGCCTCGGGATGATCACGCTGGACCAGAAGCGCGGATCGTTACGCGAAACAGACCGCGTCGCCGATGCGATCACCGATGGCGACTGGGTGACGATCGGCGCCGAAAGGCGCCATGTCTCCAGCTACCTGAAGGATTTCCTGTTCAGGGCCGAGCAATGGCGGACGCCGGTCTCGGCGCTTTCCGGCGGCGAAAAGGGCCGGCTCGCGCTTGCGGCGGCGCTGGTCAAGCCCTCGAACCTCCTCGTCCTCGATGAGCCGACCAACGATCTCGATCTGGAGACCCTCGATCTCCTCGAAGAGCTGATCGCCGACTATCAGGGAACGCTCCTCATCGTCAGCCACGACCGCAGCTTTCTCGACCGCACGGTGACGCAGGTCGTGACGACCGACCCTTCGGCGCGCGAAGGTCAGTGGACGGAGTATGCCGGCGGCTATGACGACATGCTGGCGCAACGGGGAGCGGCGCCGGGGTCGCTGGTCCGCTCCTCCCGGCAAAAGCGGGGACCCGATCTTAATGAGGATTTCGGCATTCCCGGGAATAAGCGGCGTGGTCATGAATCACGACAATCCGCCAAATCAAAACTCTCCTTCAAGGAAAAATTCGCGCTGGAAACGCTGCCCGCGAAGATCGACGCCTTGACGCGGGAAATCGCCACGCTCAAGGCAACGCTCACCGACGCCTCTCTGTTCAAGCGTGACGCAACGGCGTTCAACGAAAAAGCCGCTCAACTTCAGGCCGCCGAAACCGCCCTCGCCGCCGCGGAAGAAGAATGGCTGGCGCTGGAGATGAAGCGGGAGCCGTAGGGCGGGATGAAATCCCGCTTTCGCTGGATTCATAGCCATATGCTGGCTATAATAGGCGAATGACCACCTATTCCGTCGCCGAAGCGAAAGACAAGCTTTCGGAACTGATCGATCGTGCGCTTCGGGGCGAAGGCGTTATCGTGACCCGTCACGGAACGCCGGTTGTGGAATTGCGGCCGGTCAGGGCCGCGCCTCGCCCAATTACCCAGGCCGATATCGATTGGCTGCGAGCACACCGCTTTCATCCTGAAAAGCCTTTTGAGGAGGATTCCGGCGCCCTTATCTCCCGCATGCGCGATGAGGAATGGGATCGTTAATGTATTTGGACGCGAGCGTCGTAATTCCGCTGTTTGTGGCTGAAACTCGCTCTGATGTCGCGGACAGGACAATTAGGGATCAGGACCTCGTCGTCAGCGATCTTGCGGCGGCGGAGTTTTCGAGCGCGATGTCGCGGCGTATCCGGGACGGGTCGATTTCTCGGACGGCGGCCGAATCCATTCTAAGCCGCTTTGACATTTGGATCGCGGAGGCTGCGCGTCGCGAAGTGATCGTCCGCGCCGACTTCGCCGCCGCGACTGCCTTCATACGCCGGTTCGATCTCGGACTGCGGACGCCTGACGCGTTGCACATCGCCATTGCGCAGCGGTTGGGCGCGACTTTGTTCACCTTCGACGCGAGCATGGCCGCGGCGGCGACGGCGCTTGGCGTGACCTTGGCTTCCTAGAGCAACGAGCAATATCTCAGAATCGAGGACGCCGTCACCCTGACGCAAGTCAGGGTCCAGAATGGCGAGCAAGTCCCTCGCGGCTCTGGATGCTGACTTTCGTCAGCATGACGGAACGAGGCATGACGGAACGAGGTTCGTGTCCAATGCGGATTAATTGCGCCCCGCTCTAAGCGGCGGCCCCTACGCCCGCTTCTTCCTCTGATGCGGCAGGAGCGCCTTCTTCCGTAAACGGATCGATTTTGGCGTCACTTCGACCAGTTCGTCGTCGCCGATATAGGCGATCGCCTGTTCAAGGCTCATCCGGCGCGGCGGCGTCAGGCGCATCGCCTCGTCTTTCGAGGTTGTGCGGATGTTGGTGAGCTTTTTTTCTTTCAAGGGGTTCACATCGAGATCGTCGTCTTTCGCGTTCTCGCCGATGATCATGCCCTGATAGGTCGCCTCGCCGGCGCCGATGAAGAGGACGCCGCGCTCCTGGATGTACCACAGCGCGTAGAGGACGGTGACGCCGCCATCGGTCGAGATCAGAACCCCGTTGCGGCGGCCTTCGATCGCGCCCTTGTGCGGGGCGTGCTTCAGATACGAGCGGTTCATGACGCCGGTGCCTCTGGTATCGGTCAGGAATTCGCCATGATAGCCGATCAGCGCGCGCGCCGGCGCGTGCATGATGATCCGCGTCTTGCCGGCGCCCGAGGGCTTCATTTCGGCGAGTTCGCATTTCCGTCGCGTCAGTTTTTCAATGACGATGCCGGTGAATTCGTCGTCGACATCGATAAAGACTTCCTCGATCGGCTCGAGCAGGGCGCCGTTTTCGTCGGTGCGGGTGACCACGCGCGGGCGCGACACCGACAGTTCAAATCCCTCGCGGCGCATGTTCTCGATCAAAACGCCAAGCTGCAGTTCCCCGCGGCCGGCGACTTCCATCGCGTCGCCGCCGGCGGCGTCGGTGACGCGGATCGCGACATCGCCCTCCGCCTGGCGTAAGAGGCGGTCGCGGATGACGCGGCTTTGCACCTTGTCGCCTTCGCGGCCGGCAAGCGGGGAATCGTTAGAGGAAATCGTGATCGCCAGGGTCGGCGGGTCGATCGGCTGCGCCGCGATGACGTCCATGTTTTCGATGTCGCATAATGTGTCGGCGACCGACGCCTCCCCGAACCCGGCGAGCGCGACGATGTCGCCGGCTTCGGCCTCTTCGACCGGCTGGCGTTTCAGGCCGCGGAACGCCAGCACCTTGGTCAGGCGCACGCGCTCGATTTCCTCGCCGTCGCGGCCGAGCGCTTTCATCGTCGCGCCGGGCCGCGCAAGACCCGACACGATCCGCCCGGTCAGGATGCGGCCGAGATAGGGATCGGCCTCCATCGTCGTCGCCAGCATCTTGAAGGGAAGCGCGCGCGCATTGCCGGCGATCGGCGGCGGCGGCACATGGCGGATGATCGTTTCAAACAGCGGCGCCATGTCGATGCGCGGGCCATCGAGCGTCACGCTTGCCCACCCGTCGCGCCCGGAAGCGTAGACGACGGGGAAGTCGAGTTGCTCATTGGTCGCGCCGAGCGCGCCAAAGAGGTCGAAGGCGAGATTGAGCGCGTCGTCGGGGTCGGCGTTGGTGCGATCGATCTTGTTCAGCACGACAATCGGGCGGAGCCCGAGGGCCAGCGCCTTGGTCAGCACGAATTTCGTCTGCGGCATCGGCCCTTCGGCGGCGTCGATGAGGAGAAGGCAGCCATCGACCATCGAGAGAATGCGCTCGACCTCGCCGCCGAAATCGGCGTGGCCCGGCGTGTCGACGATGTTCACGCGGACCGGTTGATTTTTTTGTCCGCGTTCGCGGACGGGCGCGTTCTCGCGCTCCCAGAGAACGCTCGTGCATTTGGCGAGGATGGTGATCCCGCGCTCGCGCTCGATGTCGTTGGAATCCATCGCCCGCTCGGCCATTTCCGTATTGGCGCGGACCGATCCCGACTGGCGCAGAAGCGCATCGACGAGCGTCGTCTTCCCATGATCGACATGGGCGATGATGGCGATGTTGCGGAGTTGAACAGCGGCGGCGGTCATGACGGACGAAGAACCTTGGACGCGATAAAGGGGACGGAGGCGCCAGCGCTCTGCGGGAAATTCAGCCCTAACGCAAGGGGCCGCGCGCCGCGCGGTCATTCCGCAAGGCCGATTGCCGCCTCGACGGCGCGCCAGTCGACGATCTTGTAGTTCTGCGCCGCGCCTTCGGGCAGATTGAAGCCGTCCTGGACGACGAGGACGCCTTTCGGGAATTCCGGGCCGAGTGGCGCCGAATGGGCGTCAAGTCCGTCGGTTTCCTCGACGCCGTCGATCGCGGCCCCGTCGCCAATCCGGAACCGCCCGATGAAGCGATTGTCGCCTTCGCGGTCGTACACCGCGAAGCTGTCGTCGCCCTGCGAGGAGACGATGAGATAGCCGCTCCGATCGCCCGTCTTGTAAAGCGACATGCCTTCGACGTCGGGAACGAGGCCGCCGGGGCCGCCCCGCCTGTCGACTGCGACCGGCGGCCCGAGTGAGCCGTCCGCATACGGCGCTTTGAAGACGCCACGGCCTTCCTCGCCGATAAAGAGCAATTGCGCGTCGTCATCGAAAACGCAGCCTTCAAGCTGGGATTTTAGCTTCAGCCGCGCGATTTCGGCGCCGGCGTCAGGCGCGGTCAGCCGGTAGGCGACGAGATCGCCGGTCTTGTAGGTGACAAAGACGAGAACGCCATCTTCGCCTCGCCCCATGCAAAGGCCATAGGGTTCGACAATCGCCGAGGCAAAAGCGCCCGTGCGCGCGACAACGCCGCGGTCGATCGTAAACAGCGTAATGGTGTTATCCGTGCGGTTCGACGCAGCGGCGATGTCGCCCGTCCAATCGCCGATCGCCGCGTCCTGGCGGAGGTCGATATTGTTGAGCGCGCCGGCGGGCAAAAACTGCCGGACGCCGCCGTCGAGGCCGTAGGCGTAAAGGCCCGCCTGTTTGTCCGTACCGAGAATAAGGCTGTTTTCGGGCGCGGCGCGGTCGATCCAGATCGCCGGGTCGTCGGCGGCGTCTTCAGGCGAGGCGACCGGCGATGTCTCGCGCGCCGCTTCAATTGTCGGCAGCGGCGCGCGCGGCGGCGCGCAGGCGAAGGTGAGGGCCGCGGCGAAGGCGGCGCAAAGGCGGATTGCAGTCATCGGAAGTTTCCTGGAGCAAAGAGCAATATCTCAGAATCGAGGACGACGTCACCCTGACGCAAGTCAGGGTCCAGAATGGCGAGCAAGTCCCTCGCGGCTCTCGATGCTGACTTTCGTCAGCATGACGGAACGAGGTTCCGACAAAATCGTGAAAACGAAAAGCGAGCCGCCGATCGCCAGGCGGCCCGCTCCCTCGTCTTCCCCAAGTCCCGTCGCCATACGCCGCCGGGCGTCCCGAGTCCTCAAAACGCCGCGCGCACCGTAAAGGTGAACACGCGGCTCGATTCCTCGCGCTCGATCTCGATCTCGTCGATCGCGCCGGTGCGGATCGCGTCGGCGAATTCAGCCGCGCTGTCGCCGTCATAGAGTTCGAACACTTCGAGCTTCTCGGCGTCGAGGAGATTGGTCGCGGCAAAGCGGGTGACAATTCTGTCGCCAAAGCGTTTTTCGAAGAACACTTCGAGATTGCCGTCGTAAGAAGTCTCGACGATTTCGTCGAAACCAAAGGCGATTGACGAGCCGCGCTTCTGCCAGGAAGCGCCCGCGGCGACGCCGAAGTCGGGAAAATTCTGGATCAAGGACATGTTGTAGACAAAGTCCGGCTGATTGGTGAATTTGCGCTCGATGCCGGTATTGAAATCCGTCGTCTCGCTGTCGAGATACGCGGCGTTCGCGTAAAAGCCGGTCTCCGGCAGCCCGATAAAGCCGAGCGGCGTCGAGACGTCGAATTCAACGCCCCACGCTTTGCCGTCGCCGACATTGCGCGGCGAATATTCGGCGCCGGCGCCGAACGGCGCGACGGCGACGAGTTCGATCAGATCGCTGACGTCGCGGTAGAAGAAATTGATCCCGATGACGCCGCGGCCCGGCAGGCGCCGCTCATAGCCGATATCGGCCCCCCAAGCGGTTTCGAGCTGGAGATCGGGATTGCCGGTCAGAATATCGTCATCGCCCGGCGTTTCATCTTCGGTGAACGGCGAGACGAGATCGAAATCGGGATAGCGGATCGTCCGCGCGAGCGACGCGTGAAGGCGGTCGTCGCCGGTCAAGTCCCAGCGCGCGGTCAGCGACGGCAGCACCTTGCCTTCGCTGGTTTCATCGGCGCCGCCGGCGCTGATGACTTCGCGCCGGTAGCGCTCATAGCGAACGCCGCCTTCGAAAATGAGGCCGGCGGCCGCTTCGACCGTGAATTTGGTGAACGGCGCATAGCGGAAACTTTCGATCTCCGCCTCGACATCGGCGAATTCGCCGAACTGGAACCCTTCGCGCCTGGCACGGCGCAGCTGAACGCCGGTCTTGTTCTCGATCGAAGACGCGAGCGGGAAGGAGTAAGCGACGCCGCCGGAAAATTCCTTGTCCTTGAGGTCGATCGTGGCGCTATCTTCTTCATAGTCGAGATCTTCGATGTCGAGCGCGGTCTCGAACTCTTCGGTGTTTTCGTCAAAGACGGAATAGCCGAGATCGATCTCGAACTCGCCGGCGCCGAGCGGATGCGTGAACACGCCCTGAAACCCGTAACTCGACTGGTCGATGTCTTCGAGCTGGGTTTCGACGCCGACAATGTCCTGCATGCCGCGCGGACCATCGAGGACCGTCACGAACTCGCGTTCCTTGCGGTCCGTGCGCACATAATAGCCGGACAAATTAAAGTCGCCCTCGCCGGCCGCAAGCGTCAAGGCGCTGTTCAGCGAATAGTCCGCGCCGTTTCGGGTGTCGTCTTCGATTTCGGTTTCCTCCGCAAAGGTCAGATCCGGTTCGAAGAATTCGGTAAACTTCTGCTTGGGGTTGCGCCGCTGCTGCACGTCGAGGCCGATCCAGAAATCATGGTTTTCGCCGGAATCCGCGAATGCCGCCGCCGCGGAACCCCTGCCCGACCGGTCGCCGCCGTCGAAATATGAGCCGCCGAGCCGGATGAACGCGCCGTCAAGATCGGCGCCCGTCTTGAGGATGATGTTGAGGGTTCCCGCGACCCCCTCGCCGCTGATGTCGGCGGCCGGCGCGCGGATGATTTCAATCCGCTCGATGAGTTCAGCGGGAATGCGGTCGACAAAGAACGATCCGTTGCCGGATTGCCCGGGAACCTTGCGGCCGTTGATCAGGATCTGCGTGAACTGCGCGCCAAGACCCCGCAATTGCACGGCGTCATACTCCAGAACATCGGAAGTGAAAACCACGCCCGGCGTGCGCTTCAGCATTTCGCCGACCGTCGTCGGCTCGAAGCGCTGGAAATATTCGAGATCATAGGAAAGCGTCGGATTGATGTCGTCGGTGCGGTCGCGATAGACGTTTTCACCGTGGACCACGATGGTGTCGATCGACTCGCCTTGTCCTGTTTCCTGCGCGGACGCCGGCGTCAACGCCGCCGCCATAGCGATGGCGGATGCGGCGCCGAGCGCCGCCTGTCTTGTCTGCATCGATGACCCCACCCTCAATCGCGGCGATCGCGCCGCTGGCGGGGCTAGTGCGCAAAAAGTTTAACAGGCTGATGAAGCTCGGATGACAATGCCGCGACAAAGACGCCGCGCCGGAAAAGCAAAACCCTGCCGCGTGACCGGCAGGGCTCTGATGAAATGTTGCGGCTCTTTTTCTAGACGCGCGTCAGGTCCGACGTGTCCTCGCAGAGCGCGACCGCTTCGCCGTTGACGAAAATCACCGTGTACGACATGTAGCCGCCGAACGAGCCGGACGGCAGCCGCGACTTCACGCGGATATCGACGCCCCAGCCCGGCAGGTCCGAATAGCCGCTGAGGTCCGCTTCGACCCGATAGGGTTCGCTGACGATCTGGACTTTCGCGGCCCGCGAATCGTCAAGGCGGCTTTCGACATACGAGACCGCGCGGTCAGAATAATCGTCGGGACACGGCGCGACATCGCCCGCCTGCGAGGTGGCGAACAGCATGCCAGCGCCGGCGACCAGTGCGGCGAAGGTGTTTTTGATGGCCATTGTTCAGTTTCCTTCGTGCGTCTTCGACGACAATCTGTCATCGATCTGTTATTGAATTGTCATCATCTTGTCATATTCGAAACCATTGTCAACGGAAAAGCGCAACGCTTGCGCATAAAAAGCGCATTTTTTGCGACTCATCGTTTCCACACCGAAACGACGCCCGAAAATTCTTCAGCGCACAGGGTGCGACCGTCAGCGGTTGCATTGGACCCATCGCGCAATGGCGCGTTGGTCCCGGCCTTGCATTCACGTGGCCAGACTTTCCCCGTAGACTCACCGCGAGGCAGTAGCGAGTGGAGGGGCGAATGGCGCGTCTGTTGGAACGGTCGGTGAAGTTCGTCCAGCCGGGCCGCTACATCCTCAATATGCTGCTGTTCCTGATCGCGGTCACGGCGGTCGTCTATTATCTGTCGCCCTGGAGTCCCGATCCGTCGACGGTCCTGATCGACGCCTTCAACGCCAATCCGCCGCTAAACGGGCTGATCCTCGGCGTCCTCGCCTTCGGGATCATCTACAATCTGCGTCAGGCGGGCGTCATTTCCCCGGCCGTCGCCTGGGTCGAGGCCTTCCGCGAAACGGTTGACGCGCGCCGGGCGCGCCTCCCTCGCCCGCCGATGCTGATCAGCGCCATGGTGAAGCTTCTTCTCGATGCGGACGAACGGGGCGGACGGCTGTCGCCGGAATCGGTGCGCGCCATTCTCGATTCAATCGGCACACGGATGGATGAGGGCCGTGAGTCCGGCCGCTATATCGGCCATTTGCTGGTCTTCCTCGGCCTCCTCGGGACGTTCTGGGGCCTGATCGAGACGGTGGACGGCGTCGTCACGACGATCAGCGGTCTCGGCGCATCGGGCGGCGACGCTGAAGACGCGATCACCCAGCTGATCACGAATTTGCAGGCGCCCCTCTCCGGCATGGGAACCGCTTTTTCATCGTCGCTGTTCGGACTTTCAGGATCGCTGGTCGTCGGTTTCCTCGATCTGCAGTCGAGCCAGGCGCAAGGGCGCTTTTACACCGACCTCGAAGACTGGCTTTCCGGCATGACCGACACGCGCGCGAGCGCCAGCGTAAAAGCCACGATGGCGGGCGAGGATCTCTCGCCCTTCGCGTCGCTTGAAGCAGCGCTCGCCGTCAACACCGAGGCGCTCATCAAAGCGCAGGCGGGACAGATCGCGGAACTGAAGGACGAGATCCGCGCCTTGAACCGCTCGCTCATCCGCGGCGGCAGGGAGTAACAGATGTCGCGGCGCCGGCGAACGACGGAGGCCAATATCTGGCCAGGCTTCGTCGATGGCCTGACGACGCTTCTGCTCGTCCTGATGTTCGTGCTGTCGATTTTCGTCGTCGCGCAATTCTATCTCGGCGCGAAGCTGACCTCGGTCAAAGACGAACTCGCGACCAAGGATTCAGAACTGGCGCGGCTGACCGCGCGGATCAATGAACTCGCCGAGCAACTCGGTCTTGCGCAGGCGGAAAGGGACAGACTTGCCGCGGACATGCTGGCGCTGGAGGCGACGATCGCCGAAAAAGATGCTCAAATCCTGGCCCTCGGGACCGCGGTCGCCGCCTCGGCGGAAGAACTCGCCGCTGAAAAAGCGCTGACGAGCGACCAGGTCTCGCAGATCGCAACGCTCAACGCTCAATTGGCGGCGCTCAGAAAGCAGCTTCAAAGCCTCAGGGAAGCGCTCGATGCGGCGGAAGCCAAGGACAAGGCGCAGAACGCGCAGATCGAAAATCTTTCGCAGCGCCTCAACGCCGCGCTCGCCCGCAAAGTGCAGGAATTGCAGGAAGTGCGCTCGCGCTTTTTCGAGGCGCTGCGCGCCGCGCTCGGCGATCGGAAAGACATCAAGATTGTCGGCGACCGCTTCGTTCTCGAAAGCGACATCCTCTTTGGCTCGTGTTCGGCGGCGATCAGCGAGGCCGGAAAGCTTGAACTCGACAAGCTCGCGGGCGTTCTCCTCGACATCAAGGACGACATTCCCGCTGAAATTCCCTGGGTCCTGCGCGTTGACGGCCACGCCGACGCCGCCCCGTTGGGTCCCTCCTGCGCCGCGGTCTTTCAGTCAAATCTCGAACTGTCGGCGAAGCGGGCGATTTCGGTGGTCGATTATTTCAAGACGCGCGGCGTCCCGGCCAAGCGTCTGATGGCGACGGGCTCGGGCTCGGAATGGCCGCTCGTCGCCGGGTTTTCGCCAGCCTCGCTGGCGCAGAACCGCCGGATCGAGTTCAAGCTCGATGCCCGGTAGACGAACGCGCCACGCCCGCAGTATCATGAATTTGCTGTTTCCCGGGAGACAGCGCGGCAAGCGGGGTTGGACATGAAGAAGATCGCTTTGGCGACGGCTGTCGCCGCTCTGCTTGGCGCCGCCGGATATTTGGCGGTGGCGCAAGAGGCGCCGCGAAACAATGATCCCGCCGCCGCGGAGACGCTGAGAGCCGCCCTCAAAGAGCGCGCGCTGACGCGTCCCCGCGCCGACGCGACGCAAGTCGGTCAGCCCGCGGAGGAAGTCGTCGACGGCCGCATCAACTGGACCGGGATGAGAACTTCGCTCGCGATAAGCGCGGGCCGCGAAGTCGCGGCGCAGCAGAACATCCGGGCGACAGGCCGGCGTCCGCCCGGCGTCCGCGCGGCGGCGCCGGAAAGCTTCGAGAATGTTGTTGTCCGCGAGGTCAATCTCACACGGCTGCCGGTCCTCGCGCCGGAAGGCGCGCGCATCCGGCAGACCTTGAGAGTTTACAGCCTCGGCGATTCCTATTCGGCGACGGCGGAAGTTGACGACGGCGTCGCCATGCGGATTTCAGGCGCGCGCCGGAAAATCGTCGTCGGCGACCAAGCGTCGGCGCGCACGCGCATCAAAGCCATGCGCGCCGAACAGAAAACGCTGCCGAGCCTCGAGACGCCCTACCTCATCAGCCGAAGCGAAAGTTCGACCGATCTTTCCTTTGCAAAATTCGGCGCCGGATACGTGCTGTCGCTGATGTGCGACGATCCCGCTGACACGCGCTGCTCGGACGACGCATTCATTGTCGGCCTCGCCTCCGATATGTCGCTCCTCAATCCAGAAGCCGGAGGCGAATAATGCGCGGCAATTTCATACCCCGGCGCGGCGACGCCGCCGGCGGCCTGCTGGTTCTGTTTTGCATCGCGTCCCTCGCCGCGTGCGGCTCGCCGGGAACAGACGCCGATGATCCCCCCGTCGTCGATCCGCCGCCTGTAAACGATGATCCGCCGCCCGCGGACGACGAGCCCGAAGAACCGCCAGTCCTGACGGACGTTGACGGCAAGGTTTTCAGCTACCTTCCGGTTGGTGCGCTTCTTCCGGGCTCCGGACCGGGCTTCAGCGACGAAACGGTCTATCGCACGGACATCGCTTTCCCCACCGTCGATCCCGTTTACCTGAACAGCCAGGTTTACCGCTATGGCGGCCTCCATGGGTCGCTGAACGGCATGAATGGCGGCCAGTGCGAAGCGCCCAACTACGAATATCCTTGGCAGGACACGTTCTGCGAAAAACGCTCCCGCAACCAGCCGCTGTGTCCGGGCGGCGGCCATGAAGGCCTCGACATCCGTCCGCACAGCTGCAAAAAAAACGAACACCGGGCGGTCGCCGTCGAAGATTCGCGCGTCATCGACATCCGCCGGCACTGGGTGACGTTACAGACGGCGGACGGCACGCTTTACAATTACCTTCACCTCAACATGGGCGCGCTGGCCGTCAGCGTCGGCGAAACGCTGAGAAAGGGCGACCAGATCGGTCTCATCTCGAGCGACTTTTTCAATTCCGACGGAACGCCATCATCGACGACGACGCATCTGCATTTCGAGATGTACGAGAATTATGTCGCGGCGCCCGATGACGAGCCGCTGTTCACGAAAGTGAATCCCTATATGACGCTCGTCGCCGCCTATGACCGCAAATTGCGGGGCGACGAATGACACAAGGCGAGACGCATTCCGGCGGCTGCCAGTGCGGCGCCGTGCGCTACCGCGTCGATGGCGCGCTCACCAACGCCCATATCTGTCACTGCCGGATGTGCCAGAAGGCGGCCGGAAATTTCTTCATGCCGCTCGCCAACGCGCAAAAGCAGGAATTTGCGGTGACGCGCGGCGCCATCGGCTGGTTCTCGTCGTCGGAAAAAGTGCGCCGCGGCTTCTGCCGGGATTGCGGCACGCCGCTGATTTTCGAAACGCGCGCGGCGCGACACCTCAACGTCACCATCGGCAGCCTCGACCGGCCGGCGACGGTGAACCCGATGACGCAGGACGGCGTCGAATCGCGGATCGGTTGGGTCGCAGACCTTGCCGCGCTTCCGGAATTTCCGTCGGACATCAATTCGGGCATGACCAATCATCAGCACCCGGATCATGACACCGACAGCTGGACGCCGCGCGGATGAGGCCGCCTGATCGATGATCAGGCGGTAGGTGGATGCTTGCGCGAAATCAACGCCATCGACGCCGCGATCATTGCATCGGCGATTTCCTTCTCGCCGGAGACGATAAGGTCGGCGCCAAGCGCGCGAAGATGCTCGCTTTCGGCGGCGCTATGGGCTCTGGCGAAAATCGTGATCGCCGGATTGATCTCTCGCGCCGCCTCGACAATCCGGCCCGCCTCAAATCCGTCCGGGACCGTGACAAAGAGCAGGTCCGCCCGTTCGACGCCAGCAGTGCGCATCCGGTCGGCTGACGCAGCGTTCCCCGCCACCGCGAAAACGCCGCGTCCGTTCAGTTGAACCGCAAGCTCCTCTTTGTCCTCGATCACCGCAAACTCAGCGCCGTCAGCCTCCAGTGCGGCGGCAATCACCGACCCGACCCGGCCGTGCCCCACCAGCACCGCGCGGGCGGGACGCGGGACGGCGTTCGCAACAGGGCCGGGTGAAGCCGTCGGCTCCGATGGCGCTGTTGACAACCGGTCGGCCAGCCATGTCACCGCCGGCGTCAGACAGATCGAAATGATCGCGCCTCCAAGCACCAGGTCGCGCCCCGCTTCCGGCAACAGGCCAAGGCTCGCGCCGAGACCGGCGATGATGAAGGAGAACTCGCCGATCTGGGACCGGCTCGCGGTAATTGACAGCGCCGCATTGCGCGGCTGGGCGAGCAGGCGCAGCAGCGCATAACCGAGGACCGTCCGCACAATCACAATGACGACGACCGTTGCGATCAAGGGCCCCGGATTTCGCAGCAGGATCATCGGATCGAACAGCATGCCGACGGAAACAAAGAACAGCACCGCAAAAGCGTCGCGGAGCGGCAGCGTTTCATTGGCCGCCTGTTGCGAGAGTTCGCTTTCCGCCATCACCAGCCCGGCAAACAGCGCGCCGAGCGCCAGCGAAATATCAAAGATCGCCGCCGCCGCGTAGGCGACGCCGAGCGCGATCGCCAGCACGGCAAGCCGGAACAGTTCGCGTGAGCCTGAGTGGACGACCTGATGCAGCAGCCAGGGAACGAAGCGCCTTCCGGCGACCAACATGATCAGCACGAACAAAATCACCTTGCCGAAGGTCAGCGCGATTGCGGATGCCGCGTCCTGAAAATCCAATGCAGTCACGGCGCCGCCCGCATCGATTTCGCCCCGAAGTGTCGCCCATGTCGGCAGAAGAATCATCGCGAGGACCATCGCGAAATCCTCGATAACCAGCCAACCGACCGTCAGCCGGCCCTTCTCGGTCTGCATTTCGCGTCGTTCTTGCAGCGCGCGCAAAGAGACGACCGTGCTGGCGACCGATAGCGCGAGGCCGAACACGACGCCGCCGGCGACTGTCCATCCCAACATCACGCCGATAATCGCGCCAATCCCGGTGACGACGAGGATCTGGATCAGGGCTGCGGGCGCCGCGACGGCCCTGACCGACAATAATTCTCGCGGTGAAAAATGCAGGCCGACGCCGAACATCAGCAGGATGACGCCGACTTCGGCGACTTCAGCGGCAAGTTTGGCATCCGCCACAAACCCGGGCGTGAACGGCCCGACGATGACGCCCGCAACGAGATAGCCAAGGATCGGCGAGAGGCGCAGCCTTGCCGCGATCCACCCCATGACGAAAGCGAGACCCAGCCCGGCGACAAGCAGCGATATCAGCGGCGTTTCGTGCGGCATTCCCGGCGTTCCTCCCCGCGCGAGCGCATGTCGTTGTTATTCACGGACAGTGTCGATGAAACAATCCCGCCGCCGGATAACGAGGGCAGATTTTTTGTTCCGGGTATTCAATTGCTGCAGCGCGCCGCTTTACCCGCCGAACGCGACCTGGTGCATGATCCGTCCCGGGAGGAACGCGAGGGCGCCGGCGACGATGAGGCCGCCGATGAAGAGGCCGATGAACGGTCGGCTGTGAAACTTCATGCCGGGTCCGCCGCGAAGGAGGAGGTAGCCGCCCTGCAGCAGCGCCCATGCGGTCATCAACGTGAAAAGATGGATCGGCGAAAACCTGGCCCAGAACGGATCGTCAGGTTCGGTCGGGCGATAGATGAAGGCGGAACTGATCCCGATCGCCGCCATCAAAACGATCCAGGCGAGACCCATCGTCTTGTGCGTCAGGGTTCCTTTGGGCGCGATGAGCTGGAGCATTCCGAGCGGAAACGCCGCCATCGCCGCAAAAGCATGGACCTGAATGATCGGCGGGGCTTCAAGCAGCGGCTCGAGGGTCATCAGTTTTGCTTCCATTTCCCGCGACCGCGGATCGCGCTGCGCGCCCGTACTGTCATCTTACTTTGTATTTCAAAGTAGTTTGTCGATGGCAAGATGGCAAGACGAATGCGGCAGGCCGAGGCGGCATTGCGCCGGGCGGCGTCAGTCACGGCGGAGGGCATAGGCGATGAAGACCGCGAGCAGCGCCGCCGCGAGGCCGAACCAGGTCAGCGCGTATTCGAGATGGCGGTTCGGAAAGTCGACCCGGGTGAGGCCGCCCTTCGGCCAGGCCGCCGCGCTCTCGCGCCCGAAACTGTCGATATAATAGGGCGGAACCGTCAGCGCATGACGCCGCCCCAGAATCTCCGGATCGCGGACGAAATAAAGATTGTCCGCCGGCTGATCTTTCGGCTGGAGGGCTTTTTCAAAACCGGACGGGCGTTCGGCGCGGCGGAGCAGCCCCTCGACGCGGACCTCGCCCGCGACGAGGCCGTCGGCGCGCGCGGGCGCCGCACGC
>JBGTLL010000055.1:0-10122 GCA_041744115.1 Parvularculaceae bacterium
GCTCGCGCTGGTCTGGCCGGCGCTGGTCGCCGGCGCGATCGTCGGCGCCGCGATCGCCTATGTCATGTGGCGCCGGTCGCCGAAATCGGACGGCGGCGACCGCGCGGTCGATCTTGGCAACCCGTTCGAACTAAAGCCGGCGCTGTTCTTTGCCTTCCTGCTCGCCGTCATTTCGGTCGCCGCCGCCTACGGAGCCGACAAATTCGGCGCCGGCGGACTTTATCTTGTCGGCCTGATATCGGGCCTTGCCGATGTCGATGCGGTTACGCTTTCCGTCGGCAAACAGGCGGCGGCCGGCTCGGTCGCGGCGACGATCGCGGGCGGCGCCGTTCTGATCGCCGTTGCGTCGAATATCGCCGTCAAAGGCGGGATGGCGCTCTCGATCGGCGGCCGCAAGACGGGCCTTGCGGTCCTTGCCGCTTTTGCCGCGATTTCGGCTGCGGGGGCTTTGGCGTTTTTCGTGACATGAGCGGCGCGCGAGTCGCCCGCCTTTCTGGACCCTGACTTTCGTCAGGGTGACGCCCCCGGATTCAGCGCGCGGCGCGGATTTCGGCGGGCGTCGCCAGCCGCCTTCCGTTCGCTTCGACAATCGCGGCCGCCGCCTTCGTCAGGTCGAGATTCGAGCGATCGGTTCCGAACGGCGCGTCCTCAAGCCCGATGCGCAGATGAAACCCCTTGCGCGGCTGGACGCTTCGACCGGCCGCGCCATTCAGCGCCGCTTCAAGCCAGACCGGCGGTTTGCTGGTTGCCATCCCTGACGATGGTCGGTCGGGCGCCCGCTCAAGTCAACGCATCAGATCTGCTCGGGCGCCAGAAAGCGGCCGAAAACGCGGCCGATCTTCCGGCGCAGGCGATAGAGAAGCTGTTTGCGGTCGCCCGAGCGGTTCTTCACCGGGAAAGGCGCTGACGGAATTCGTGCGCCGAGAAAGACGCAGAGCTCCCGCCAGCCGGCGCCGGATTCGAGGTCGAGGACCAGAAGGTCGTGCGGGCGGTTCGCAAAGTGCGCGCGCACGTCGCGTTCATGGCGCCGGTAGACATTCAGGTACTGTTGTTTGTTGCCAGCGGGCGCCGCGGCGCTTTCTCCATAAACGAATTCCTGCATTGCATCGCCGCGCGCGCCGAAATGGCCTTCGATCGACGCGAACCAGCGTTCCGCGTCGCGAATTGTCAAAATGAATTTCGATCCCGGAAAAGCGATGTCGAGTTCCCGAAAATAGATCGGCCACGGCATATCCTGCGCCGCGTCGTAGTTGCGCGCGGTCTCGACGCAGGCGGTCGCCCCGTGCAATGCAAGCTCTTTCGCCGACCAGTCGCGACCGATAACGGCGGCCGTCCTGTAGCCGAGCATGGTCAGCGCCGCGTAAAGCGAGGTGGTGCCCGTTTTCTGGAAGCCGATGCAGAAGACTTTGGGGCGAGGCATGGGGCGACCCTAAGCGCGATGCTTTGAACGGACGTTAACGAGCGGTGAAAAACGCAAGGCGCCGCTTGTCTTTTCCGCCGAAAGCCCGAACATCGCGCGAAATTTCTGGAGGGAAGAATGGCGCAATTTGAACTGTCGCGACGGTCAATGCTCGTGGGGACGGCGCTCGGCGGCGTCGCCCTCGCATCAGGGGCGGCGCGAGCGCAAGAATCACGCGGCGTTTACGCCCGCGCGATCGTCGTCGACACGCTCGGCGGGCCGGGCGGGTCGAAGGGCGCCGGCGAAAGCGAATCGCCGGTTCTTACCGAAAAGCATCTTGCGGACACGAAAGCCTCCGGCCTCACCGCCGTCCACGTCACCGTCAGCGACGTCGGCAACAAGCACGACGCCTTCGAGAACACGATCGGCAACATCGCGTGGTTCGAGCGCGAGATCGACGCGCATCCTGACATCTTCTTGCGGGTTCGGCGCGGCCCCGACTTCAAGGCGGCGAAGGAAAGCGGCCGCTGCGGCGTCGTCTACGGCTTTCAGGATCTGACGCCGCTGAATTCATCGCTCGACATGGTCGACGTCTTTTACGGCCTCGGCGTTCGCGTGATGCAGCTCGCCTATAACCGCCGCAACATCGCCGGCGACGGATGTCTTGAGCCGGCGAATGGCGGGCTTTCGTTGTTCGGACGCGAAGCGGTCGCAAAGCTCAACCAGATGAAAATCCTGATCGACGGGAGCCATGGCGGCGTCAGGCTCATCAACGAGGAGATCGCTCTGTCGAAAGCACCGATGGCGGTGACGCATTCGGGCTGTCGCGCGATCAACGACGTGCCCCGCAACATTCCGGACGCGACGATGCGCGCGCTCGCCAAAAAGGGCGGCGTCCTCGGCGTTTTCTTCATGCCGTTCCTGAGAGCGAAGGGCCAGCCGCGCGCCGAGGATCTCATCCGCCACATTGAGCATGCGTTGAAAGTCTGCGGCGAGGATCATGTCGCCCTAGGCACGGACGGTTCCATTTCAGGGGAAAATATCGACGACCCGAAGTTTCAGGAGTCGCACCGGAATTTCTTCGAGGAGCGCCAGAAGCTCGGCATTTCGGCGCCGGGCGAGGCGGCGGACGTCTATAACGTCATCCCCGAATACAACGAGCCGCGACGTTTTGAAAAACTCGCCTTCGATTTGTCGAAGCGCGGGCATTCCGACCGGGTGATTGAAAAAGTGCTGGGCGCGAATTTCGCGCGCCTTTGCGGGGAGGTTTGGGGCTAGCGCCCGAACAGCGGCAGCTTCTCCGCCGCGAACGCGCCTTCAATGTCGAGAAGGCGCCGCTTCGTGGTCGCGCCGCCGGGCGCTGAAAAGCCGCCCATTTTACCGGCGCTTCCCGTTACGCGGTGACACGGGATGATGATCGGAAACGGATTTTGCCCAAGCGCCGCGCCAACGGCCCGCGACAATGTCTTGTCGCCAAGTTCCTCGGCGATCGCGCCATAGGTCGTCGTTTGCCCGTGCGCGACGCGCAGCAGGATATCGTACACGCGATTGGCGAAGGGTTCGATTGAAGAGCGGTCGAGCGGCGCATCGTCGAAGGCGACACGCTCGCCCTTCGCAAGCGCCGTTATTTTCCCGATGACCGAAAGCGCGAAAGCCGGCGGCGGCGCCTCTACCGCTTCGCAGCGGCGGGCGATTGATGCGCGCATTGCGGCCTCGCTGGCCGCCGGCAAAAGCACACCGATGATCTTAACGCTGCGCCAGAGAATGGCGCAGCGCCCGATCGCGATATCGAAGAGATGAAGAAAGGCGACAGTCATCGGCGGAGCATAGCGTCAGCGCCGGCCCGCCGTCACCCGATTCATGCGGCGTTTGCGGCGGCGTCGATGTGTTCGGCGCCAACCATCGCGAGAAACTCTTTGATTTGCGCTTCGGGAACCCCCGCCTCGCGGAATATTTCCGCGGTGAAATGGGCGGGCGCGCTGCCCGGCGCGGTAATGAGGCGCTTGTCGCGCACCGAGCCTTTGACATCGCGGTAATGAGCCCCGCCCCGATAGTCGGGCGCGTCTTTTAGGTACTCAGGGCCGTTGCTCGTATGCGCGCGGTCGTTGAGGAGGCCGGCGCGCGCAAGGCCCAGCGTCGCCCCGCAGATCGCGGCGACGGTTTTTTCCCGGAGGAGAAACCTGTCGGCAAGGGCGATGACGTCGGCGTATTCATTCTGCTCCCAGCCCGTCCCGCCGCATAAAACCAGAATGTCGTAGGTCTGCGGCGAGATGATTTCGAGCGGTTCCATCGGCAAGGTCGTCAGATTGCCCATCGAGACGACGGCGCTGCCGCGGGGCGTAACGATCACAGGCGTCAGCCCATAAAAGGCGCGCCCGGCGCCGATCAAATAAGCGCATTCCCAGTCGGCGTAGCCTTCGGTCAGCACAACGGCGATTTTGGTCATTTTTTCTGCTCCTCGGCCTTCGGCCCAATAACGCGACGAAGGCGGGAAGCGTTCCAGTCAATTGAAACCTTCATCCTGAGAGTCCGGCGGAAGACCAATGCAGCAAATTCCGGTGTCATTCCGGGGCCGCCTCTTGGCGGATCCCGGAATCCGTCGCGCAACGCGGGATTCGTTGAGATATGGACCCCGGGTTCCGCGCGAAGAGGCGCGGCCCCGGGGTGACGGCGGGATTTTTGGCTTGTTGTGAAAATACTTTTTGGCCAGCCTCGCAGGGTGAAAGCGTCGGGCGTGACGAAAGATGGAGATCCCTCAAAACGGAAAGATGATGTCGTAGAGCTGCTGGCCGTAGCGCGCCTGCTGCACGTCGGTGAGCTGGCCGCGGCCGCCATAGGAAATGCGCGCTTCCGCGATCTGTGTGTGGACGATGCGGTTGGCGTTTGAAATATCCTCGGGGCGGATGACGCCGGTGACGGTCAGTTCACGGACTTCATTGTTGACGCGCACCTCCTGCTTTCCCGCCACCACGAGATTGCCGTTCGGCAGGACGTCGGTGACGACGGCGGCGACAATCAGTTCGACATCCTCGCGGCGGTCGACGCTGCCTTCGCCGCGGACGGTCGATCCCGACGACAGATCGACAAGCTGCGCGGGGTTGGCGCCGCTCGGGAGAAGATCGGCGAGCGTCTGTTCAAAGCCGCCGAACGCCGGAATTTCCGCCGTCTCGCCATTGTCGCGGCGGCGCTCGGTCGTGTTGTCGAGCCGGGCGCGGTCGTTAATGTCGATGACGACGGTGACGATGTCGCCGAGCCGCCGCGCCCGCTGGTCCTTGAAGAAGGAGCGCGACCCGGCGCGCCACAGCGAATTTGCGTTCGCGATCTCCGTCGATTGCGCCGGCATCGGCATGGTGACGGCGCGCCCGTTGTGAAGGCTCGACGGATCCTCGGTCGGCGACAGCGGCGGCGCCTGGCCGATATTCTTGATACGCCCGCCGACGGCGCAAGCTTCGAGCG
This sequence comes from Parvularculaceae bacterium, assembly GCA_041744115.1. GTDB lineage: Bacteria > Pseudomonadota > Alphaproteobacteria > Caulobacterales > Parvularculaceae > Amphiplicatus. The sequence goes on from JBGTLL010000055.1 coordinate 4,856, forward strand.
TGAAGAGAGCCAGAGCGACGAAGATGAGGCGTTGAAAATTCCGCATGTCATTGATCCAGTTTGCGCGCGGCGAGATTGGCGCCGGAACGGAACGCGGCCTTTGCAAGGTCGTTGGCGACGACAACCGCCTTGAATTCAAGATCGCTGTTGACGTTGCGGAAGGCGATGAGGTCGCCGGCGCCGCCATTGGCGAGCGCGACGGCGGTCTGGGTGAGGCGCAGGCCCGGCGCTTCAAGGACGATGGTCGCGGTCGCGCCTCTCTTGATCAAGGTCGGCGATACGAGATCGGCTTTGCGCAGCGGGGCGCCAGCGCTGAGCGGACGGCGGGCGGCCTTGCCGATGACCGCATCCGCGTCGTCAATATAGGCGCTGGCGCGCGGATCGGCGAATTCGATCCAGTCGAGATCTTCTTCGCCGAGAATTTCATTGCGCTCGATCGCGCGGGCGGGAACCGGCAGCATCACCGGCGTCAATGCGGCGCCGACGATGGCGATCAGCGGTGTTCCTTCGGCGCCGTGCGCGCGGATAAGGAATCTTCCCGTCGCCGGATTGTAACTGACGCTGTCAATTGTGAGCGGCTCACCTTCGTTCGCGAGGATGACTGCGTCAGGCGCCGCGAGCGTGATCCGCGCCGACGCCGGCACGCCGTTATCAACGAGCGTCGCCCGAAGCTCTTCAACGTGATCGCCAAGGCGCGTCTGGACGAAGGGCGCCGCTACAACGGCTCGCGCGGGTAAGAGCTGTAAAAAAAAGATTGCGAGGGCGAGGCCGAGTAAACGAACCGGATCACCTCTCCCTTGGGAGAGGTCGAAAATCCGTCTTTGGATTTTCGGGTGAGGGGTCCGCGCTCTCAATGAGGGGGCGAACCCCTCACCCGCTCGCTTCGCTCGCTGGCCTCTCCCAAGGGAGAGGCGGGCCTGGTTACTGGCGCCGCGCTTCATCATTGAATTTCCTATCGCCTCAGATTGGCGTTGATCGACAGCATCTCGTCGGACGTCTCGATGACGCGCGCGTTCATCTCGTAGGCGCGCTGGGCGGCGATCAGGGTCGTGATCTCCTGCACGGGATCGACATTGGCGTTTTCGAGATAACCCTGCAGAACCGTGCCGAAGCCGGGATCGCCCGGATTGCCGATGACGGGTTCGCCCGACGCAGGCGTTTCAAGCAGAAGATTGTCGCCGATCGCCTCGAGCCCGCTTTCATTGAAAAAGACGACGAGATCGAGCCGCCCGATTTCGCGCAAGTCCTGCTCGCCGGCGATGCGCGCTTCAACGACGCCGTCATCGGAAATCGAAACATCGACGACGTCTTCCGGCAGAGCGACGCCCGGCAGCACTTCATAGCCGTCTTCGGTGACGACGCGGCCATCGGATGAAATCGCGAAATTGCCGGCGCGCGTATAGGCCTCGCGCCCGTCGGGAAGCTCGACGCGGAAAAGGCCGCGGCCTGAAATCGCAAGGTCGAAATCATTGCCGGTCGCGGTGACGGCGCCCTGTTCGGTGATGCGGTAAACCGAGCCCGTCTTGACGCCGGCGCCGATCTGGATGCCGTTCGGCACGGTCGTTCCGGTCGCCGACGACAGGGCGCCCGCGCGCTCGATCGTCTGATAAAGCAGATCCTGGAATTCAGCGCGCTGGCGCTTGTAGCCGACCGTGTTGAGGTTGGCGATGTTGTTCGAGATCACTTCGACATTGCGCTGCTGCGCCAACATGCCGGTTGCTGCGATGCTTAGGGACTTCATTTTCCTGCTCCAGCCTAATTGGTTGCGCTCAAGGTCTCGACGGCCCGGCGCGCCAGCTCGTTCGCGGTGTCGCTGAGGCGCGCCGCCTGTTCATAGGCGCGCATGATCTCGATCATGTCGGTCATCGCCGCGACCGGATTGACGTTCGAGGTTTCGATGAAGCCCTGACGCACGCGCGGCAGGGCCGCGGCGGCGGGGTCTTCATTGGCGGCAAAGAGATTGTCGCCGGCCTTGCGAAGCTGGCGCTGGTCGTCGAAGCGGTAGACGCCAAGCGCGGCGATCGGCGTCCCATTCTGCTGAAGCTCGCCGTCCGGGGTCGCAAGGACGCCGCCCGCTTCCGGGTCGATCAGGATCGGCGAGCCGCCGGCGTCAATCACCTGCGCCCCCGACCGCGTGACGAGTTCGCCGACCGCGTTGACGCTGAAACGCCCGTCGCGCGTGTAGCGGACGCCCGCCGGAGTCTCGATGGCAAAAAAACCGTCGCCGTCGATGGCGAAATCAAGATCGCGATAGCTCTGTTCAAGGCCGCCGGCGCTGAAGTCCGTATAGGTGTCAGGGTCGACAACCAGCGACACACCGGGATCGCCGGTCGTCCGCGCGTCGATCGTCGTCAGATACTCACGGAACGCGATATGATCAGCCTTGAAGCCCGATGTCGTCTGGTTGGCGACATTGTTCGCCGCCGTCTCCAGCGCGCGCGCAAGGACGATCTGCTTGGCGAGGCCGGCGGTGATGGCGTTTTCCATCGGTTAATCTTCCGTTAACGGACAAAGGACGCGAAGAGGCGTCACCAGGAATGGCAACCCCCGTGCCAGCGCGAAAGCGGGCGGAATCAACGAATTCGCGGACGGGCTGGCGCCGGGGCGGAAATATTTGCCGGGCAAGAAGCGCCAATGAAACGCTCCCTTAACCGTGATTTCCGACAAGGGAGAGGGCGAAGGAGCGGCGCCGCGGGCGTCCTTATGACTGAGACGGTCACCGATATGGCGGGAAGCGGGATGGGGCGATCGCGGCGCGCGCGTGTCCGCACGCCGGGAAAGCACATCGTTCTTTTCTCGCTGGCGGTGACGTTCATGCTCGCCCTTTCAACCACCGCCTTAAGGTCCGGAAGGGTGTCGCTGCCGCATTATGACATGCCGGATTTTGCGAACTCGAACGACGAACCTCAATATGGGCCAACCCAGGAATTCCTCACCGACCTCGCCCCGGACTCGACCGGGCGTATCGCGTTTCTGAAACTCTCGGTGAGGATTGTCGCCAGCGACCCGCAAGCGCTTACGGAAATCAGGGAGAAACAGCCGCTTATTCAGGAGCGCCTCTCCTTTTTCCTGCGGGAGCTCGCGCCAGAAGATTTCGAGGGCAGCGAAGCGCAAGCGCGGCTCAAGTCCGAAATGTTGAAGCGCGCGCGCCTTCCCCTGACGCCCGGCGTCGCGCGCGACATCGTCATCGAAACCATTGTCATTCAGTAGGAGCGATTCGATTGGAACGGGAAAGACCGGCGAACGAGAGCGACGAAGTCGTCTGGAACGAGGATGGGCCGCTGTCAGATCTTCTCGGTTTCGACTTCGGGTCCGAGGGAGGGCAAGACCGGTCGGGTCTGAAGGCGCTGATCAATTCGGCGCTGGTCTCGCACCGACGGCTGCCGATGCTCGATGTCATTTTCGACCGCACCGCGCGGCTGATGTCGACGAGCCTCCGGCTTCTCACCAATGAGAACGTCGAAGTCGCGCTCGACAATGTGACATCGACACGGTTTGGCGATTTCATCGAGACGCAGTCGCCATCGGGCGTCATCGGCGTCATTCATTCGAAGGGCCTTGACGGCTACGCGCTCCTCGCCGTTGACGCGGCGCTTGCGCATTGCGTTGTCGATCTTCTCCTTGGCGGGCGGCGCGGCGCGGCGAGCGCGATCAACGACCGCGCGCTGACGACAATCGAACTGGGTCTCGCGGGGCGAATGCTCGCGATGATGGTCGAAGATTTCGACGAAGCGTTCCAGCCAGTGAAGACCGCCGCATTCGCGCTCGACCGGATCGAAACGACGCCGCGCTTTGCGGCGATCGCGCAGGATGCGAGCGTCTGCGCGCTGGCAAAATTCCGCGTGCGCATTGACGACTTTACGTCGAAGGCGGTGATCCTCGCGCCGCATGCGACGATCGAGCCGGTGCGCGATCTCCTCCTCCGCGACTTCATCGGCGAATCCGGCGCCGCCGACGAGATATGGAAGCGCCGCCTCGGGGCAGGCGTCACCGCCACCGGCGTCGATCTCAGAGCCGTTCTCGCCGATCGCGTGATGACGCTCGGCGAACTCGAACGGCTGGCGCCCGGCGACACCCTCACGTTCTCATCGGGCCGCGATCCGCGCGTCGAACTCCGATCCGGCGACACCGCGATCGCCAAGGGGCGCGTCGGCCGCCTTGGCGAAAACATCGCGGTCAGGCTCGATGCGGCGATCGACGCTGGCGGCGTCGACCATGATTTCGGGCGCGCGGCATGACCTTTAGCGCAATTCTCGATCTTTCGTTGATCGTTCTGCTGCTTGTTGGCGGCGCCGGCGGGTTCACGATCATTCGCCGGCTGAACCGGCTGATGGCGGCGCAGGACGAATTGAAATCGGCGCTTGCGGAATTTGATTCCGCCGCGGGGCGCGCCGACACAGCATTGAAACGGCTGGAGGCGAACGGCGTTTCCAAAGGCGCCGACCTTCAGGCGGCGGCGCAGCGCGCCGAAGCGCTTGTCAACGAGCTGTCGGTGATGACGTCGGCCGGCGAACGGATCGCCGACCGGATTGAAAGCGCCGTCAGGGATGTCCGCACCCTCGGCGCCGCGGGCGCGGTGCGCAAACCGAAGAGGGCTGCGTGAAGGAAAGCGTCCGTACACGCCGCGTCCGACTTGCGCCGGTCATCATGACGGCGCTGTTCGCGCTCGCCTCGCTGAAGGCGGCGGGGCTATGGCTGACCTTCTCCGGGGCCGGGGCCGAAGAAGCGGCGGCGCCGGTCCCGACAGCGATTGAAATTCCGGCGCGGGCGAGCGCGACCGCCGACCGGCTGCTCAGCCAGCTTGGCGCGCGCAAGGCGGAACTCGATCAGCGCGAGGCGGATCTTGATACGCGGGAGAGTGTGATCGAAGCGGCGGAATTGCGGCTCGAAGCGGCGATCGGGGCTTTGCAGAACGAAAAAGAGGCGATCGCGCTGGCCGAGGGCGATCGGGCAAGCGACCGGCGCGATGAAATAGGCGTCCTCTCCGACGCCTACGAACGGATGAAAGCGCGCGACGCCGCCCGCATTTTCGAAGTCCTTGACGACGATATCCTTATTCCCGTCGCCGCCGGCATGAGGACGCAGGCGCTTGCCGGCGTCCTTGCGGAAATGGCGCCGGAAAAGGCGACCGCGCTGACGATTGCGCTCGCCAATCGCGAGGCCGGAGCGCCGCCGGCGCCGGCGGCGGTGCAATGATGAAAGGCGGATGGGTCGCAAGCGTGGCGGCATGCGCGTTCACCGCGTGCGACGCAGCGCTCGCGTCGCCG
>JBGTLL010000056.1:0-6557 GCA_041744115.1 Parvularculaceae bacterium
TCGTCGCCAATCCGGCCCGCGATCTCGACGACCGCGCGTCCGCCCTCACTCTCGCGCCGCAACGCCTCGAGGGCTTCAAAGACTTGCGTCCGGGCGGCGGCATTGTCGGCGCGAAGGCGAAGGCCGAACGGCGTCTTCCAATAGGGCGCGAGGGCGCCGGCAAGGTCGCCGGCAAGGTCGCTGGCTGGCGCGTCCTCGGCAATTTCGGAACAGGACGCCGCGGCGAAGGCGACGAAGGGGAGAATCGGCGCCGGCGCAGAGGTCGCGCCCGACGCGAGGTCGCCGATCCTCCCGGACGCCGCCTCACCGTATGCGTCGCGAAAGGCGGCCTCGTCCGCCACGAGATAAAGTCTGTATCCGGAGCGTTCCGGCGAGGTCCAGCGTCGCGTGATCGCGCTGTCGTCCCCCTCGCCGCCATAAATATCGGCGGCGCTTGCGACCCCCGCCGCGACGGGGCGCACGCCGTCGGTAATTGCGGCGGAAACGTCGATGAAGCCGGGAAGGATGGTCAGCCGCGCGAACGTCTCATCGACGACGGCGCCGGAATAGGCTTCAACCAGTTCGCCCAGGTCGCCGACGGCGAGCACTTCGCCGCCCTTCACCGCGACGGCGGTCGCCGACGGGTGCGCGTCGTCCATCGTGATGATCGTCGAAGAGTAGATGACAGCCCCCGCGCCCGGCCGGTCGCGCGAAGATTTCGTCATCGGTCCGCAGGCGACGAGGGAAAAAGCGGCGAGCATGGCCGCCGTCGCGACGGGAGTAAGTCTCATATTGCCTCCAGCGGCGCGGAGATTGCGAAGGGTCCGGGTCACCCGCAACTGCTCCGGCGCGCGGCGGAGAGGTTGCGCAAACTGGTAAGATGTCTTTCATTCTTGCCAAATGAGCGCTCCCCTATCGCGAATCAGCACCAGACCAGCAAGCGATCCTCGGCGCGGCAGACGTCATAGAGATGCTGGATCGGCCGCGCCGGAAAGCCTTTGTTCGGCAACGCTCGTCACATCGCGCCCGGCGCGTTCCGGCGCTTCGCGGCCCGCGTCCCCGAGATTCTCGTCGAGCTTGAATTTCATTCCGCAGCTGGCACGGGCACGATCCGCTCGCGGGCGACTTCAGCCGCATAGGCGAGGGCCGCGCGGATATCGTCCGGCCGCAATTGTGGATAAGCGGCGAGTATTGAGCTTTCGCTTTCGCCGGACGCCAAAAAATCGAGGATCAGCGAAACCCAGATGCGCGTGCCTTTGATGCAGGGCTTGCCGAAACAGACATTGGGGTCAATCGCGATTCGTTCGAGCAGCGGATTCATTGGACCACGGGATGGCGGACGGCAGCGCAGAATACAGGCCGCCGACCTTGCTGTCAGCCCGTCAAATCTTCCCGTGACACGCCTTGTATTTCTGTCCCGATCCGCACGGGCAAGGCGCGTTTCTCGGCACGGCGCCCCAGGTTTCCGGCTTGGAAACGTCGACCCCTTGCGCGCGCGCAAAGCCCGACATCGTGCCAACCCCGGCGGAGGCGCCGCGGCGAAGGCGCTCGCGCGCGGCGGCTTCTTCGGCGAGCACGACTTCGTTCTCGCCGGTCCGCGGATCGACGTGGCTCTCGACCATCCGCTGCGGCGGCCTTGGCCTCGGCGCTGCGTCTTCGGCCCGCTGCGCCTGGATCCGCATCAGCATCCGCGTCACGTCGCGGCGCAGCCCGTCGAGCAGGGTTTCGAACAGCGCAAAGGCTTCCGTCTTGAACTCGTTGATCGGGTCGCGCTGCGCGTGGCCGCGCATCCAGACGACCGAGCGCAAGTGATCGAGCATCTGCAGATGTTCGCGCCAATTGGTGTCGAGGACGTGGAGAAGGATCGATTTCTCGATCCGGCGCATCACCTCGGGGCCGATCTCGGCGGCGCGCCTTGCCGCGTGATCGCCGACCGCCTTTGACAGCTTTTCCATGATCTCGGTGTCGGCGACGCCTTCTTCCTTCGCCCATTCGGCGACCGGAAAGGAGCGGCCGAAAATTTCCTCAAGCTTTTTCTCAAGCCCCGGCGCGTCCCACTGCTCGGCGTAGGATTTCGGCGGGATATGCTCGGCGACAAGATCGTTGAGGAGCTGGTCGCGCATGTCGGCGATGATGTCATCGACCTCGCTTGCCGCCATGAAATCCTTGCGCTGCTCGTAAATCGCTTTCCGCTGGTCGTTGATCACGTCGTCGAATTTGAGGAGGTTCTTGCGGATGTCGTAATTTCGCTGTTCGACTTTCTTCTGCGCGGTCTCGACCGCCTTGGTGAACCACGGGTGCTCGATCGACTCATCGGGCTTGATGCCAAAGCGCTTCAGCATCTTCTCCATGCCGGCGCCGAAAATGCGCATCAGGTCGTCTTCGAGCGAGAGATAGAATTTGGTGCCGCCGGGGTCGCCCTGCCGGCCCGACCGGCCGCGCAGCTGGTTGTCGATGCGGCGGCTTTCGTGACGTTCCGTGCCGAGAACGAACAGCCCGCCGGCGTCGATCGCCTTCTGCTTTTCGCCGGCGACGCGCGCCTCGATTTCGGCGCGCTTTGCCGCAATCGCCGCCGCGTCGTCGCCCTCCGCGAGGCTGTCGAGGATCTGCTTGTCGACGGAACCGCCAAGCTGGATGTCGGTGCCGCGGCCCGCCATGTTGGTCGCGATCGTGACCGCGCCCGGCTTGCCGGCGTCAGCGACAATATCGGCTTCCTGTTCGTGGAAGCGCGCGTTCAGCACATTGTGCGGGACCGGGACCTTCCTGATCGCCAGCGTTTCGACATAGTCGGCGCGCTCGAGAAGATCGCGTTTCAGCTCCGCTTCTTTTTCCTTCAATTCGTCGGCGCGCGACTTCAGGGTCTTTGCAACCTCGCGCCAGAACGCCTTGTCGCCGAGCAGCGTTGACAGATGCTCGGATTTCTCGATCGACACCGTGCCGACGAGCACCGGCTGGCCCTTGCGGTGGCATTCGGCGATCTGCACGGCGATCGCCTTGTTCTTCTCGGCCGCCGTCATGTACAGTTCATCATCCGCATCAAGACGGTCGACCGGCCGGTTGGTCGGTATCTCGAAAACGCTGAGCTTGTAGATGTCGCCGAATTCCGCTTCCTCGGTGAGCGCGGTGCCGGTCATGCCGGCGAGCTTTTCGTAAAGGCGGAAATAATTCTGGAACGTGATCGAGGCGAGCGTCTGGTTCTCCGGCTGGATCGCTGCTTTCTCCTTGGCTTCGACCGCCTGATGCAGACCTTCGGACCAGCGCCGGCCCTCCATCATGCGGCCGGTGAACTCATCGATGATGACGACCTTGTCGCCGCGGACGATGTAGTCCTTGTCCTTCTGGAAGATCTTGTGCGCTTTCAGCGCCTGATTGACGTGATGGACGATTGAAATGTTGACCGCGTCGTAAAGGCTGTCGCCCTGCAGCAGGCCGCCGTCCTTTAACAGGCCTTCAAGTTTTTCATTGCCTTCTTCGGTAAAGGAAACCGCGCGCTGCTTTTCATCGACCTCGAAATCGGCTTCCGCCAGCTGTGGAATGAAGGCGTCGATCGCGATGTACAATTCGGACTTGTCATCGGTCGGGCCGGATATAATCAGGGGAGTGCGCGCTTCATCGACGAGGATCGAGTCGACTTCATCGACGATCGCAAAATGATGCCCGCGCTGGACCATGTCCTCGCGCGTCTGCTTCATGTTATCGCGCAGATAATCGAAGCCGAATTCGTTGTTGGTGCCATAGGTGATGTCCATGGCGTAAGCGGCGCGGCGTTCGGCGTCGGACAATCCATGAACAATGCAGCCGGTCTTCATTCCGAGCCGCTCGTAGACGCGGCCCATCCACTCGGCGTCGCGGCTTGCCAGATAATCGTTGACGGTGACGACGTGAACGCCCCTGCCGGTCAGCGCGTTGAGATAGACCGGAAGCGTCGCAACGAGGGTCTTGCCTTCGCCGGTTTTCATTTCGGCGATATTGCCCTCGTGCAGCACCATGCCGCCGACCAGCTGGACGTCGTAATGGCGCTGGCCGAGCGCGCGCCTTGCCGCCTCGCGCACCGTCGCAAACGCCTCTTCGAGGACGGCGTCGAGGCTTTCACCGCCGGCGACGCGCGCCTTGAGCGCGGCGGTCCGCTCGATAATCCCGGCGTCCGTCAGTTTCTCGATGTCGGCCTCGAGCGCATTGATCGTCTCGACGCGGCGCCATAGAGGCTTGATGCGGCGTTCATTGGAAGAACCGAAAATCTTTTTCGCGAGGCCGAACAGCGCCATGAATGCGGGAACCTTCAGATTGGGCGGCCGGATCGCCTGCGCGGAACCGGGCGCGGCGGCCCAGCGACGCGGCGGAGCCGTTATAAGCCGGTTGCTAAGGGGCGTCGGAGAGATAGTGAGCAGCTTATGGGCTGTCAACGAAGGCGGGATTTTCTCCGATGGTCCAACACCTTAACGACGCCGACCGCGACAGCGGCGCGGTCAGGGCGCCCGATCGGCAAAAGTTCGGCTCAAGAGCCACGCGCGCCGCGTCGAACGGTGTTCGCGGCGTCTTTGGCGGCTTGTGGAACCTCGTCCGAACGACCTGGCGGCTCGCGGAGGCCCTCGACAGTGCGCTCTGGCGCGGCGTCAAGCTCTGCGTATCGTCGACAGGCCGTTTTTTCTCCTCGACGGCGCGGGCCGCGTCAGCAGCTTTCGCCGAAGTCTTTCGGTGGCTCCCCTCGCGCGGCGGTCGCGCCTACGCCGCCGGTTCGACAATCGTGCTGGCGCTGTGCATTCTTTGGGCGGCCGATGAAATCCGCAATGCGCGCGCGGACGCGGTCTCGTTCGACGCGATTTTCCGGCCGCCGCTCGATCTCGATGACCCGATCGTTGCAAGGATTGACGGCCGCTTCGTGCATTTGAGTGAAATCGAGGCGGCGGCGCGCGCCAGCGGCCAGATCCACGACGGCGAGACACTGACCGTCGAGGCCGCGTTCGCGCGCGAGCTGGTCGGCGCCTATGTCGAACAGCGCCTCCTCGCCCGCGCCGCCATCGGCGACGGCCTTCAGCGCGATCCTTCCGTCCAGCGGCGCCTCAACGCCGCGCGCGACCGGATTCTCGCCGCCTCGTTCATGGAGGACCGGATCGCCGCCGCGGTGACGCCTGACCGGGTGAAACGCCTTTACGACAGCCAGGCGGACGTGACGCGGCTTGGCGACGAAGTGAAGGCGCGGCACATCCTCGTCGCCACCGAAGAAGAAGCGCGCGCGATCATTGGCGAACTCACGATCGGCGGAGATTTCGCCGCAATTGCCCAGGCGCGCTCGCTCGACCGCGCGACGGCGCCGCTCGGCGGCGAGATCGGATGGTTCACAAAGGAGATGATGACGCCAGCGCTTTCGACAGCGGCGTTTGCGACGGCGACCGGCGCCACGGCGGAGCCGTTCGCCAGCGAATTCGGCTGGCATGTGCTTGAAGTTCTCGAACGGCGGCCGACTTCCGGCGTCGGTTTCGGCGCGGTCGAGGACAATGTCCGCCGCTTCTTGACCTTGCGCGCCATCAGCCAGACGCTCGACGCCCTGAAGGAAGATGACGACGTGACCTATTTTCCGCCTGAGGCCGAGCGAAGCCGACAGGACTGATTACAATTTGACCGATCCGTGAAAGGCGCCGGTAAGGCGCGGGCTTTATAAATTGGGGCGGAAAAATGGCAAGGCTGCTGATTGTGGCGGCGGGCGCATTGATCGATGGCGACGGGCGGGTGCTTTTGGCCCGTCGTCCGGCAGGAAAAGCGATGGCGGGCCTCTGGGAATTTCCCGGCGGCAAGCTGATGGACGGCGAAACGCCTGAGGGGGCTCTGGTGCGGGAGCTGAAAGAGGAACTGGGGATCGATGTCGAGGCGGCGTGTCTCGCGCCGATTGCGTTTTCCTCGACGAGTTCAGCGGACTTTCACCTTTTGATGCTGCTTTATGCGTTGAGGAAGTGGAACGGCGTGGCGCGCCCGCTCGAAGCGGAAGCGTTGGCGTGGGTGAGGCCGGCGGAATTTCAGGGGTACGAAATGCCCCCCGCCGACCGGCCGCTCGCGGCTCAATTGAGGGATCTCTTATGAAAAAGCGCGGCCTCAATTCCGGTTCCATGCCGCTGATTGCCCGCTTTGCCCGCGATCAGCGCGGCGCGACCGCCATCGAATACGGTCTTATTGTAGCGCTCGTTTTTCTTGGCGCCGCGGCCGCGATTAGGGCTTATACGGTGCAGTCCGGCCAAATGTATTCGACGATTCAAAGCGATCTCGACGTCTAAAGTTTCGAAACCGCGCGCGCGAGCGAGTGCGCGGCGCTGCCCGGCGCCAGAGGCTTGTGCTGGCTTTCGTGGGGCGACCAGCCGGTCAGCGTCACCAGATCAAAAGTAACATTTCCCTCGGCGGCGAGGCGACCCGAAGCGGCCGCCAGACAGTCGCGTCGAAGCGCCTTTCCGCGACGGGCAAGACAGTTTGTCTCGCCCATTCCTTTCAGATCGTCAAACAGCTTCGCCGGCGCCGCGTAGCGCACCGTCAGCCGATCGACGTCCGCGACCGGCAGCGCAAAGGCGGCCCGCTGCAGCGCGCCGCCGAGG
>JBGTLL010000057.1:0-1764 GCA_041744115.1 Parvularculaceae bacterium
GACGCCAAGCATCGCCGAGGCGACCTTCAGCTTCGCGGCGCGCCTTCCGTCGCCGCTGGCCCGCGCGTCGGCGGCAAGCGGCGCGTCGATCGGGACCTCGCCGCCTTCGGTTTCTTCGAACAGCAGGCTCCGCGGGAAGCATTCCTCCGCCTCGCGACCCGGAACCTCCGAAGCGTGGGGTTCGCCGGCGACGACATAAGGAAGAATGTGCGCCGGTCGCAGGCGGCGGAAATGGGCGATTTCCTTCGTCACCCACTTGCTCTTCGCCGAGTTGGGCGAGCAGACGACGATCATGAACTCAGAATCGTTGAGGGCCGATTCGATGGCGGCGCGGAGGCTGGCGCCGGCCGATTCTTCCTCGCGGTCCTTGAAAATCGGATGCAGCCGCGTCGGCGCCGGCCCCTTGGGCGTCGCCTTGCCGATCAGCGCCTTCGGCGTCCGATAGGTCTCAAGATCGTGGTGCAGCTGCTCGGCCGCCTTCCGATCTTTCCAGCTGTAGCTGATGAACGCCTTGTATCGGAAGCCGTCGGCCATGTCCGCAATACCGCCTTCGCCCGAGTATGCAGCAAGTCCGGGCGGGAAGCGATTCGCCCCGTCCCGGAAAAGCCGTCCCGGAAAAGCATGACTCCGGCGTTCGCGCCCGCGATAATGCGGGATGCCGAATCGCCCTGATTTTGCCGAACCGTCGGCGCCAGTGATCCGCCGCCTGCCGGCGGGGGCGGTCAACCGCATCGCCGCCGGGGAGGTGATCGAGCGCCCGGCCGCCGTCGTCAAGGAACTCGTCGAGAACGCGATCGACGCGGGCGCGCTTGCCGTAACCGTCACGCTCAGCGCGGGCGGCAAGACAGAAATCATCGTCGAGGACGATGGCTGCGGGATGGGTGCGGACGACCTCGTCCTCGCGGTCGAACGCCATGCGACGTCGAAACTGGCGCCCGGCCCGGATGGCGAATTCGACCTCCTGAGCATTTCAACCCTCGGGTTTCGCGGCGAAGCGCTGCCGTCGATCGGCGCGGCGGCGCGCCTCGATATCGCTTCGCGCCGCGCGGGGGACGCCGCCGGCGCTGCTTTGTCCGTCCACGGCGGAATCTTGGACGGCCCGCGCCCTGTCGCGTTCAATGGCGCGGGGACGCGCGTCATCGTGCGCGATCTCTTTTACGCAACGCCCGCGCGATTGAAGTTCCTGAAGACCGACCGGTCGGAGTTCGGCGCGGCGTCAGACGCCTTGAAGCGCCTCGCCATGGCGCATCCGGAGATCGCGTTTTCGCTCGCGTCGGATGGACGCCGCAGTTTTTCTTTCGCGGCGGAAGCGCCGGACGAAGCAGGAAGGCTGCGCCGCCTCGGCGCCGTCATGGGCCGCGATTTTGAAGACAATGCGGTGAAGGTCGATGCGATCCGCGAGGATGCGCGCCTCAAGGGCTTTGCCGGCCTTCCGACCTATAATCGCGGCCTTCCCGACAAGCAGTTCCTGTTCGTCAACGGCCGCCCGGTCAAAGACAGGCTGATCGTCGGCGCGGTCAGGGGCGCCTATGCGGATTTTCTCGCTCGCGACCGGCATCCGGCGGTCGCGCTGTTTGTCGAGATCGATCCGGAATTTGTCGATGTCAATGTGCACCCGGCGAAAACCGAAGTGAGGTTTCGCGACGCGGCGAGCGTCCGCGGCCTCATCGTCGGCGCGCTCCGCCATGCGCTGGCCGAGGCCGGGCATCGCGCGGCGACAACGACCAGCGCCTTTGCCCTGGGGCGCATGCAGTCGCCGTCATG
>JBGTLL010000058.1:0-2666 GCA_041744115.1 Parvularculaceae bacterium
CGGTCGCGCCCCTTGCGGCGATGCCGCCGCGCGCAATCCACGCCGCCGGCAAAAACGAGATCGCGACATTCAAGGGATCGGCGAGCGCGCCGGCGAAAGAAAAAGCAAGCCGCGTCGCGCCATTAACATCGGCGCGGTCCGCAATATCGCGGCGGATGATCTCGCGCCGCTTGATCGCGTTGCGCTCGATCGCATGGCGCTTCCGGATCGGCCGGTCGAAAGCGACTGCGCCGTCGATGCCGTAAAGCGCGTTGGCTTCTTCCGCGTCGAGGAGGCGGTCTTCCTCGCCGGTCGGCGCGCCGAGACGGTCGAACACGGGATCAAGACCGCGCCCCAGCGCGCGCAAGGCCAAGGGTCCCGGCGAAGTGTCGAAGGCCTCGCCGGCGATCGCGCCGAAGGCGCCGGGCGCGCGCAATTGGCGGGTATCGACGGCGAGCGGATCGAAGCCGGGGCGCTGGTGGTCGATCGCCATCAAAATCCTCCGATCAACACCGGATCGATGCTCTGCTGTACTTTCAGGAACTGCCCGCGCTCTTTCGAACTGGCGACCAGCTCTCCGAAGCTCTTCTCGACCGGCCTGCCGCCGGCGTCGAACACCTCATTGCCGTTCTCATCGACGAGGATAAGCCCGGTGTCCTTCGGCGCGGTCACCCAGCGGCCGTACCGCCCCAAATGCTCCGCATAGAGAAGCTGGTTGCCGGCTTTCGGAAGCCGGCTATCGAACGTCATCACCGGTTCGCCGTCGGGACCCGAAAGGCTCAAGTTTTTTCCATCGCCGGCGAGCGCCGCATCGAGCGCCGCGCCGGCGCTCTCCGCGACGACCCTTGCGTTGAAGGCGGCCGGCACCCGGAACGTCGAGACATAGCCGTAATCGTCCTTGATCAGCGCGACGGCCTGCTTTGCCGCCGCGCCCGGCTTCAGATTGTCGCGGTCGATGAGATAGGCGGCGGTCGCGGTAATCGCGTCGCGCCAGGAGGCTTCCATCCCGGAGCCGTCCGGATACGCGGCAAAGGTCTCAAACAGCGGGGCGAGGGCGTCCGCGACATCCGCCTCCACGTCGTTGATCGCCGTTTCGCCGACATTCTTTTTTACGTCCGGTTGCGCGTCGAGCGCCTTGGCGATCAGGGTCATCCGCGCCGGCTCTTTCGTCATGGCGCGCAGAACGCGCGCGCCGGCCGGCAGCTTCTCCGCTTCGAGCTCGGCGAAGACCTCGCCGGCGCGATCGCCGTATTGGCGCTCGACCGTCAACACGAGGTCGCGCATCGCCGCGGCTCTGGCGCCCTGCGGCGCTTCCTCGAGCGCGGCGACCATCCCCTTGGCGACGGCTTTCGGCAGGATTTGCGGCCGGACGCCGAGCGACGCCGCTTTGGCTTCAACGCGGCGCGCGTATTTCTGGAACAGCGCCGGCGCGACGGCGAGACCTTCCGCTTGCGCCGCCTGCGCGGCTTCATAAAGGCCCGACGCCTCGCGATCGTTTTCGATGAAATATTGCGCGGGGTCTTCGGCGCGCGCTTTCAAATGCGCGTCGGCGACGCGCGCCGTCATCTCGAAAATCTCCTGTTTTTGCGCAAAGCCCGGCGCGCCGCCGGCGGGTTTCAGCCTATCGAGATGCGCGCCGATCTCGCGATTGCTAAGCGCATCGATGCCGGCGAGCGCGCCGTGCGCGGCGCGCGCATTCTCGCGCGCCTCCCGCCAGCGTCTTAAATCCTGCGCGCCAAGAACATTCGCGACTTCTTTCGGGTCGATTTCGACGCCTTGGCCGGTCGCCGCGACCGACGCGATGTCGTCGTCGATCAGGAACCTTAACTCGACGCCGCGCACAAGGTTCGCTTCCCGCGCGCGCGCTTCCGCGTCGCGCCGGCGGCGTTCGATCTCGGCTTCCGCCGCGCCGATCTGCCGGCGCTTGTCGCCGGGATCAAGACGCGCGTCGAGATCGCCGGCGGCGAGAATTTTCAAAAGCCGCGCCGGGTCCTTGACCAACAGCCCGTCGCCGAACGCGGCGGCGAGGCCCTGTTCCTGTTCGATCGTCCATTGCTCACGCAACGGCGCCGGGATCGCCGTCGAGAGACTGCCGAGTTTTTCGCGCTGCGCTTCGTATTGCGCGGGATCCGACAGGATGACATTGCGCATCCCCGTTACATTGGCGTTGGCGCCATTCAAGGCGAAACTCCGCGTCTGATTGAGCTCATAGCGGCGCGCCGCGAGTTCTTCTTCGCCGCGCCGGCGCGAAAGATCGAGGCCGAGCGTTTCGCGCATGCGCTCTGGCGCGCTATCGATTATCGTTTTCGATCGCGTGTCGAACTCGGAAAGGCGTCCCTCCGCAAAGCCAGCGGCCGAGCCGTCATAGGAGGACGCCGCCGCATCGAAGCGTTTGGCCGTCTCGACTTCAAAATCGGTGACGCGACGCGCCGCGTCGATGCGGTCGGCCTTGTCGCGCTCGACCCGCATTTCATCGGCCAGCGCCGAAAGCCCCCGCGCCAGCCCCGACGCATCGACGACGCCGCGGCCATCGACCGCGTTCGATGAAAACTGCGGCGCGCGCGGCGTGAACCTTGTCGCCTGGACCATCCTCAAGCCTCCTAGATTGGACCGGTGCGCCGGCCCTGGTTAAGGCCGCCGCCAGCCCCACTGCTGCCGCCAGCGCCGCCGGCAAGGACCGCGCCGGC
>JBGTLL010000059.1:0-4780 GCA_041744115.1 Parvularculaceae bacterium
CGTCGGCCGCCGCCAGCGACAGGAACGGCGCCGCGCCGTCGAGCACGATCTTGCCGGACAGGTGGTAGACGCGCGATCGCGGCCCGAAACGCCGGAAGATCCAGCTGGACGCCTGCCACGACGCTTCGTCCCGGAAATCGCGGATCAGGATCGATGACGGGGCGCCGGTGAGCACGCCAGCGGCGAATTCGTTGGCGGCGGCGGCGACCGGATCGAACCGCGGATCGCCGGTCGCGTTGCCGATCGTATTGATGGTGACGATGGTTTTCGCGGGCGCCGAGCCGACTACGGCAAAGGCGCCGATCGCCGCCGCCAGCAACAAAACGCCCGCGAGGCGGGCGATCAGCGCCGGCTGGATTCCAGGGCGCACCAGGACCGCCGGCGCGTCAGCGGTCGCCGCGACTTCCGGCAGCAGCCGGTACCCGCGCTTGGCGACGGTTTCGATATGCCGGGGCTTTCGGGGATCGTCATCGAGCGCCTTGCGAAGGCCGCTGATGACGACCGCGACCGTGTTGTCGCTGAGGAACCGCCCTTCCCACACCGCATCGATCAGCGCCTCGCGCGAGACGGTCTCGCCGCGCCTCGCGCACAGCTCTTCAAGGGTCCGCGCCGCGCGGTGCTCAAGCGGGCGCCGCTCGCCGCCGCGCACAAGCTCTTTGCGGGCGGCATGGAAAGTCCACGCGCCAATGCGGAAAGGAGGGGCCGGATTGGTCTCTGGCGGCGAGGATGCGTCCATGAAGAAAAATCTAGCCCCCGGATGGAGAGGCGTCGAGCGACGGCGTCGCGATGGCTAGAGCAACGAGCAATATCTCAGAATCGAGGACCGCGTCACCCTGACGCAAGTCAGGGTCCAGAATGGCGAGCAAGGCCCTCGCGGCTCCGGATGCCGACTTTCGTCAGCATGACGGAACGAGGTTCGTCTCCAATGCGGATTAATTGCGCCCCGCTCTAATCGATGTTTTTGCCGTCGGGGACCGGTTCGGCTCAAAACGGCTTCGCCATGGCGAGCAGCGCGGCAATGACGGCCAGCGCGAACGGAATTTCATTCATGATGCGCCAATGCCGCGCGCTCTTCGGACGCTCGCCCGCCGCGAACAGCCGCTGCGCGCGCGAATAATATCCGTGGATTCCCGACAAGGCGATGACCGCGGCGAGCTTCACCAGAAACCATCCCGATGAGAACAGCGAGGGATTGGCGTACAGCATGAGGCCCGCGATCAGCCATACCGCCGCCATCGCCGGGTTGATGATCCCCTTCAGCAAGCGACGCTCCATCTGCACAAAGAAGCGCTCCGCCTCCCCTCCGCGCTCCGCCTGATGGTGATAAACGAAGAGCCGCGGCAGATACATCATGCCGGCCATCCAGGCGATGACGGCGGCGATATGGAGGCCCTTCAGCCAAGGATAGATCGACAGCAGAAAATCCCGCATGCGGCCCTACCCTCTTACGATCTCAACCAGCCGCGCCACATGCTCGGGCGGCGTCTCCGGCGTCAATCCGTGGCCGAGATTGAAAATGTAGGGAACGCCCCGGAAAGTCTCGCACAGCTTCAAGGCCCCCTCCTCCATGGCGCGGCCGCCTTTGACGACCAGCATCGGATCAAGTCCGCCCTGGACGACGGCATGCGGCGATATCAACTCGCACGCGGATTTCCACGGCGTTGAAA
Source organism: Parvularculaceae bacterium (assembly GCA_041744115.1). Classification (GTDB taxonomy): domain Bacteria; phylum Pseudomonadota; class Alphaproteobacteria; order Caulobacterales; family Parvularculaceae; genus Amphiplicatus. Next base: position 1,668 of record JBGTLL010000059.1, read on the forward strand.
AATCGATGCCGACGGCGTCGCAAGAGGCGAATTTGGCGTATTCCGCGGCCATACCGCCGACGCCTTTCGGGAAAAGGATGATCGGCGTCTGCGGCCGCGCCGCCTTCAAACGGTTGGCGATCGCTTGCAGCGGCTTAAGCGACACTTCGCGGAGGATGTCTTCGGGGAGACCCCCGGCCCAGCTGTCGAAGAGCTGCACGACATCGGCGCCGGCGTCGATCTGCGCGATCAGATATTCGACCGTCGCATCGGCCAGAATGTCGATCAGCGCCGCGATAAAGTTCCTGTCGTCATACCACCGTCGCCGCAGCGCCGCCGGATCGCTTCGCGGACCGCCGGCGAGCATATAGGTGGCGACGGTCCACGGGGCGCCGGCAAAGCCGATCAGCGCCCTGGAGGGCGGAAGCGCGGCTTTCACGCGGGCTACGGTCTCATAGACCGGCGCCAGCGTTTGGTGAATGTTGCGGCGCCGGAACCGGTCAAGGTCGCCTTCGGCTACGGGCGGATCGAGCCGTGGCCCCTCGCCGTCAATAAACGAAAGATTTTGACCGAGCGCATGCGGGATCAGCAAAATATCCGCAAATAAAATCGCCGCATCGAAATCAAACCGGCGGATCGGCTGCAAGGTGACTTCGGCGGCCAGATCCGGATTGAAGCAAAGGTCGAGAAAGGATCCCGCTTTGGCGCGGACAGCCCGATATTCCGGCAGATAGCGTCCAGCCTGCCGCATCAGCCAGACCGGCGGCGCTACTTGCTCCGCGCCGCTCAATGTCGAAAGCAATGAATTTTCTGTCGCGGTATGCCCGACCAACTTTTTATTCCTTCCGGCATTCTTCCTTCTTAGGATTTCTTAAGAAAGTATGACTCTAAAGATAGGCCGGAAAGCCGGGGAGAAATCGCTCCTCGAAATTTACGCACAAATCCTCCGCGGAAGGTCCCCAAAAAGAGACAACAGCGACAGGCAGACGGGGCAATGCGGGAAGACCGGGCTAACCGATTGTCCGGGCGCTTGAAATCTTCCGCATGCGCCGCCAGAATGCCGGGCGGCCCCCACAGCCGCCGTCTCGCGCTTGGCTTATTTTCCCACAAACCGGAACCTCCCCGTGCGCCTGTGCGCACAGATGGCGCCGATGCGCGAGTCTCCGGCGCGCATCACCGCCGAGGCGCCCTATGAGGCGATTTATCCTTGGGATACACAAGGAACCTCTTCACATGGGCAAAACCGCCCTCGCCTTCCGCGCGGATCGCTGATGCTTGCCCGATCAAGAGTTCTCGCCAGCTATTTCCACGTTCATCTGGTTTCGGATTCGACCGGCGAAACCTTGAACGCGGTCTTCAAGGCGGCGACGTCGCAATTCGCCGCGGCCCACGCGTTCGAGCATATTTACGCGCTGATCCGCTCGCGCCCGCAGATGGAAAAAGTGCTCGCCGATATTGAAGCGGCGCCCGGCCTTGTCCTTTACACGGTGGTCAATCCGGAACTCCGGCGCCTGCTCGAAGCGCGCTGTTCGGAACTGCAGATGCCGGCGATTTCCGTGCTCGACCCGTTCATCGGCGCTTTTTCGGATTATCTCGGCCTCGAGCAGACGCGAAAAGCCGGCGCCCAGCACGAGATGGACGAGGCCTATTTCAGGCGCATCGCGGCGATCGATTACATGCTCGCCCATGATGACGGGCAGATGACCTGGGACCTTGAACCCGCCGATGTCGTCCTTGTCGGCGTCAGCCGCACCTCGAAAACGCCAACATGCATGTATCTGGCGAACCGCGGGGTCAAAGCCGCGAACGTGCCGCTGGTCCCCGGCGCCGAGCCGCCGGCGCCGCTGTTTACGGTCCGAAAGCCACTCATTGTCGGCCTCATTGCGTCGCCGGAACGATTGGCGCAGATCCGCCAGAGCCGGCTTGGCGGGATGAACGCGACCGAGCACGCCGACGATTATTCCGATATCGAAACAATACGCTCGGAAGTTTTACGCGCCAAGCGGCTTTACGCCCGGCACCGCTGGCCGGTCATCGACGTCACACGCAAATCGGTTGAGGAAACCGCGGCGGCGATCCTGACCAAACTCTCCGCCCGGACCAACGAAACCCCATGACGCCGCCGCGGTTGGTCCTTGCCTCTGGCAGCCGAATTCGTGCGCGCATCCTGCAGGAAGCGGGGGTCCGGTTCGAAATCGTCAGGCCGGATATCAACGAAGACGCGATAAAAGCCGCCGCCAACCGCGGCGGCGCTTCCTTGCGGGAAACCGCCAAGCAGCTCGCCGACGCCAAGGCGCTCGCGGTCAGGGCAGGGGCGCAAACGCTGGTTCTTGGATCCGACCAGATGATGGCGTTCGAGGGCCGGGGCTTCGACAAGCCGCGAACGATCGCCGAGGCGCGCGCGCGGCTTTTGCTGCTGCAGGGCCGGCCGCACACGCTGATCAACGCGGTAGCGGTCGCGCGCGCGGGCGATATCGTCTTTCGCCATCTCGACGAGCCGACGCTCTTCATGCGGACGATGACCGAAAATGAAATCGACGCCTATCTTGACGCGGCGGGGGAGGACATTCTTGCCAGCGTCGGCGCCTATCAGGTCGAAGCGCTCGGCGCGCGGCTTTTCGATCGTATCGACGGCGATTATTTCGCGGTGCTCGGCCTGTCGCTGATGCCGGTGCTCGGCTATCTTCGCCGCGAAGGCATGCTGGCGTTCTGAATGGCCGACGCAAAACATGACGCGCCAAAGCTCGCCGCCGTCATCGGCTGGCCGGTCTCGCATTCGCTGTCGCCGCTCATTCATTCGATCTGGGCGGCAAGGGAAAAGGTCAGCGCCTTTTACATTCCGGTGTCGGCCGGCCCGGCTTACGAGGATTTTGCAAGGGTCGCGGGCGGGCTCGCCGCCGCCGGTTTTGCCGGGGCCCATGTCACTCTTCCGCATAAGGAACATGCGTTGCGCTATGCGAGCGCGGCGAGCGAAGAGGCAAGGGCCGCCGGCGCCGCCAACATGCTGACCTTTGGCGCCAAGGGCGCGTTCGCGGAGAATTCCGATATTGCGGGATTTGCGTCGGCGCTGGCGGATGCCGGCGTCAAGCCGCGATCGGCGCTCCTCCTCGGCGCCGGCGGCGCCGCGCGCGCGA
>JBGTLL010000060.1:0-12640 GCA_041744115.1 Parvularculaceae bacterium
GCCGGCTCGGCCGCGACCGCCGCCGCGTTGACGACGCCGGCCGCGCTCCAGTTCTCCTGCGCCCTGGCCGCCAGCCCCTCGTCATTCTCGACGGCGACGACCATTTCGCAGAGCATCGAGAGAATGGCGGACGAATACCCCGAACCGAAGGCGACATCGAGAACGAGATCACCGGCCTTGAGATCGAGCGCGGCGAGGAGCTTGGCGAAGTCGCGAACGGCGATCAGCGAGCGGCCCGGCGCATAGGGAATTTCGCGCTCGACATAGGCTTGCTCGCGCAATTCCGCCGGCAGGAAGCGCTCCCGTTCAACGGTTTCGAAGGCGCGCTGAATCCGCGCGTCCGTCACGTCGTTGGTGCGCACCTGGCTGTTGACCATGTGCCGGCGGGCGGCCTCGTAGTTCATGACCACGGCAGTTCGTCCCTGGTTCAAGGTATTGCCGGCGGAATTACAGGGCGCCGTCCTCTCCCGCAACTCCTCCTCGAAACCCTTTTGACGGTGGCGGTCGGTCAGGCTAAGAGGTCGCCTCCCCAAAAACAGACTTCAAGGGGGCGTCGGTGAGGCCACGTGGCGGAGTGGTGACGCAGCGGCCTGCAAAGCCGTGCACGCCGGTTCGATTCCGGCCGTGGCCTCCAACCCTTTCCGAATGATTGCGGCGAGCGGCGCTTGGTGGCATGGTCCCGGCGCTTTCCAATCCATCGCCCAACGGGGGGTTCCCATGACCATCAAGATCGTCCTTGCCTGCAGCGCTGCGTTGCTTGCCTTGTCCGGTCCGGCTTTCGCCAAGAAGAGAGGCACGGACGACGGCGTCGATAATGAACGCGGCTCGACGAAAAACGCCGAGCTTCCGATTTGCGACAAGAGCCTTGGCTCCGTCGCGCTTGTCGATGGCGAAGGTCAGGGCTGGACTTATTACAATCTCGGCGCGCCCTCGGTGTTGCTGAAAGCCTTTGTCAGCAAATCCCAATGTTTCAAGCTGGTCGATCGCGGCGCTGGCATGTCGGCGCTTGAGCGCGAGCGCGCGCTTGCCGGCGGCGGTCAGCTGCAAAAAGGATCGAACATGGGCGCCGGACAGGTGAAGGCGGCGGATTATGTGCTCGTCGCCGACATCGCCAACACCGATTCCAACGCTGGCGGCAGCGCGGTCGGCGGCGTCGCCGGCGCGGTCATCGGCGGCCGCGTCGGCGGTCTTCTTGGCGGCGTCAAGACCAAACGCGTCGAAGCGCAAACCGTCCTGACGCTGATGAATGTCAGGACGTCGGAAATCGAAGCGACGGCGGAAGGCTCCGCCTCGAAGAAGGACATCGGCTTTGCCGCGGGCGGCGGCTATGGTTTTGGCGGCGCGATCGGCGGCGGCTACGAAGACACCGAAGTCGGCAAGGTCGTCACCTTCGCTTTCCTCGACGCCTATCGCCAGATCGTCACCCAGCTTGGCGGCCTCCCCGACAGCGCCGCCGCCGAAGCGCCGAAGGAAGCATTCAAGGTCGGCGTCAAGACCATCGATCTGAAACGCTCGCCTTCCACGTCTTCGAGCGCCGTCAGGACCCTTGAAAAGGGCGACATGGTCTATCCGACCGGCGCCAGGGAAGAGATGTGGTGGGAAGTCGAAGACGAGAACGGCAATGTCGGCTGGATCGAAAACCCGAACCTGAAGCCGGTCGAGTAAGCGCGGGTCCGCTCGCTCGCGCGCCGACGTCCTTTCTCCGCATCCTTTTGCCGACGGGCGAGGGAAAAAGAGGCGCGCCTCTTCTTCCTTCTCCCCATCGGGGAGAAGGTGGTCCGAAGGACCGGATGAGGGGGTGAGACGTCGCGTTGGAGACACGATTCAACCGAGGCCTCGTCCTTCCGGGAAGAGCGAATGCGGCGTGAAATCCGGCAAGGGCGGGTCTTGCACTTTCGCCCAGATGGTTTGCATGACGCCGTCAAGGTTTTCAAAAACCTCATTGTTCCAGAACCGGACGACACGGTAACCGCTCTCCTGGAGAAATCTTGTGCGCGCGGCGTCGTGCGCGGCCGACTCTTCCTCCGTATGCTGACCGCCATCGAGTTCAATGATCAGCCTGGCGTCGGCGCAGCAGAAATCGACAATGTAGGCGCCCTTCGGAACCTGCCGCTTGAATTTCCAGCCGTCGAGACGCCCAGCGCGCAGCCGTGACCAGAGTCTTGCTTCGGCTTCGGTCTGGTCCTTTCTCAATCGTCGCGCGCGTTCGACGCTCATCTTCTTACCACTGACATCTCGCCCCCTCATCCGGCCTGCGGCCACCTTCTCCCCGATGGGGAGAAGGAAGTAAGCAGGCGCGCCTCTTCTTCCTTCTCGCCATCGGGGTGAAACCGGTTGAAGTCGAAGAGCGCCCCGCCTTCACGCCTGATACTCCCTCAGCAGATCCCGCGCGACGATGACGCGCATGATCTCGTTCGTGCCTTCCAATATCTGGTTGACGCGCACGTCGCGCAGCATCCGCTCCAGCGGATAATCCCTGAGATAGCCGTAGCCGCCGTGCAGTTGCAGCGCTTCGTTGACGATGTCGAAACCCTTGTCGGTGACGAAGCGCTTGGCCATGGCGCAGAATTTCGTCGCGTCCGGCGTCTTGTTGTCGAGTTTCCACGCCGCCTGGTAAAGAAAGATGCGCGCGGCTTCGAGTTCGGTCGCCATGTCGGCGAGCTTGAACTGCAGGGCCTGCTGTTCGTTGAGGCGCTTGCCGAAGGCGCGGCGTTCATTGGCGTAGTCGAGCGCGGCTTTCATCGCCGCCGCCGCCGTGCCGAGCGAACAGGCGGCGATGTTCAGCCGCCCGCCGTCGAGCCCCGCCATCGCGAAACGGAATCCTTCGCCCTCTTCGCCGACGCGGTTTGACACCGGAATGCGGCAGTCCTCGAAATTGACGATCGCCGTCGGCTGCGAGTTCCAGCCCATCTTTCGCTCGTTGGCGCCGAAGGAAAGCCCTTTCGTTCCCTTCTCGACAATGACGGTCGAAATGCCCTTCGGTCCCTCGGCGCCCGTCCTCACCATCACCAGGTAAAGATCGGAAACGCCGGCCGCCGAGATGAAGGCTTTCGACCCGTTCAGCACGTAGTCGTCGCCCTTTCTGACCGCGCGCGTTTTCAGCGCCGCCGCGTCCGACCCCGATCCCGGCTCGGTCAGGCAATAGCTCGACAGGAGTTCCATCGACGTAAGGCGCGGGCAGTATTTCTGGCGCAACGCTTCCGACCCGAACGAGTCGATCATCCACGTGCACATGTTGTGGATCGAGATGTAGGCGGCGGTCGAGGTGCACCCCGCCGACAGCGCCTCGAAAATCAGCGCCGCGTCGAGCCGGCCAAGGCCCGACCCGCCGACATCCTCGCGCGTGTAGATCCCGGCGAGGCCGAGCGCCGCGGATTTGCGGATGACATCGACGGGGAAGAATTTGGTTTCGTCCCATTCGGCGGCGTGGGGCGCGAGCTCGTCGGCGGCGAAACGGCGGGCGGTTTCCTGAATGGCTTGTTGGTCGTCGGTCAGGGCGAAGTGCATGTCAGCGCCTGCGGGGCAGTAGGCAGTAGGCAGTAGGCAGTAGTTGCGAACCACATGATGAATTCGTCCTCATTTGCATTGCTCCTGCTCCTTCGCGCCCTACTGCCTACTGCCCTACTGCCTACTGCCTACTGCTATCCCGCTCTTCCCCCTCCAACGGCGTCCCCTCGAACCCCGGCATTCCGGGCAGCGGGTGGTCGCGTTCTTCGGTCAGGGGAGTCATCGGGCCGTGTTCGCCTTTGCGGTGCGTGATCCAGCGGAAGGCGATGTAGCCGGCAAGGAGGGCGACGGCGATCGCCGGCAGCCAGAATTTCGCCGCCTCTCCGGCGACCGCGCCGCCGACATGAAAGAGCGTGAACATGATCGCGACATACATCGACGCGGTCGCGATCAGGGTCAGGAGATATTTGCCGTAATTCGCCTTGAAAAATCCGCAGGCGACGTAAGTCGGGATCCGCGTGCCCGGAACGAAGCGCGCGGTCAGCATTGTCTGCATGAATTCCTTGCGCACGAGATCGCCGGCGACGGAGACGCCCGGCTTTTCCGCGAATTTGTGCGCCCAAGCGTAGCGCCGCGCGAGCCGCCCGACCCAGTATTTCCAGGCGTCGCTGAAAACGAGGCCCGAAAGGATCGCCGCGACCAGAAAGCTCGTCGGCGCAAGACCCATCAGTGAGGCGGTCGCGGCGCCGATGACGGCCGCGTCCTCCTGGATGAACGGCAGCGCGAAAATCGCGAAATAGAGCGCAAAGCCGGTGAGATGCGCGAAATCCTCGGGAATGAGACCGAACAAACAATATGCTCCTAATACGCGTCTTTTTGCGGCAGCCCGTCGGCGATGTCGTAATAGTCGCCCTTGTCCGCGACGAAAATATGCTCAGCCAATTTGACGCCCGTCGGCGCCTCGAGCGCGCCGGCGCCGATGGCGATCCGTTGCCTGTGATCCGGGTGTTTGTCAGCCTGCCAGAACAGCGCCGAGCCGCATTCCTTGCAAAACCCGCGGCGCGCAAGGTCCGACGACCGGAACCAGCCGACTTTGTCCTCGCCCCTGGTGAATTCAAGTGAGGCATAAGGAACATTGACCGACATCCAGTAGGCGCCGCTCCAGCGCCGGCACTGGCCGCAATGACAGGCCTCGACCGTGTCGCGGTCGCGCGCCGCTTCGAAAGCGACGGCCCCGCACAGGCATTTTCCGGAGAAAACGTCAGCCATGGTCCCAGTCCTTATTGGTCACTTGGTTCTCCGTCCCTGTCTCCGCACGGGCTCGCGTTGATTGCCTTAGAGCATCGAGCGGAATTTGTGCATCAACCTTCGTGACGCAAAAGGCCGCTTCACGCTGAGGGCAAGGCGTCACGAAGGGCGAAGGGGCCCTTTGTTCCTGAGAGTCCGGCCGAAAACTAATGCAGCAAATTCCGGCGTCGTCATTCCGGGGCCGCCTCTTGGCGGATCCCGCTATCCATCGCGCAGCACGGGATTCGTTGAGAAATGGACCCCGGGTTCCGCGTGAAGACACGCGGCCCCGGGGTGACGGCGGTTTATCCTGCCCACGTTTGCGAAAATACTTTTCGGCCGGGCACGCAGGGCCCAGACACTCAGGGCGAAGGGCAAAATACGATCTCGAATTTCCGCCTGGTGCTCTAGTCATGCGGAAACAGCAGCTCTCTTGCCCGTGCGATATCCTGTTCGCGGCCGGCGACCGGCGCGCGCGGCAGCGGCAGGTTCGCTTTCGAGACGGCGACAAGGATGTCGGCGAACGTCACGTCATACCGCCGCCGCAGTTCAAGCGACGACAGTCGCCCTTCCGAATAGGCCTTGATGTCGTCCGCCGGGATCGCTGTGAATTTCGCGCGCATGATCTGTCAGCCTCCGCCAAATCCCGCGTTCAACCGGCCCAGCAGCCAAGTCAGCCACGCCCTATACCCCTCGCGGTCGAAATCGGCGTCACAGGCCGCCGTCACGATCGCGCGAACCTCTTCTTCCGTCTCGTTTTCGGCAAGGAGTTTCGTCAATTCGCGCATCGCTTCTTCCCGCCGCGGCGTCCAGTCGGCGATCATTTCCCTGACCGCCGATTCAAGGCCGCCCGCATTGGCGATCGAGTGGCCGTTGAGATAGCCGCCGAGCATCGCAAAGACCGCCGGATAGCGGCCTTTCAGTTCGGAGCGCACATGCTCGAATTCGCGCATCAGCGAAGCGGCGTGGGCGGAGGGCGTTGGAACCTCTTCAGCGCGGCCCTCGATGATCGTCGGGCCGGCGCCTTCCTTCTCCCGCGCGCCGCCGCGCCGCATCGCAGTCCAGATGTTGAGGGCGATCAGAACGAAAACACCAAAGGCGAGAAGCTGGAGGATGAGGAGCATGATGGGGCTAGCATTCGATGGCGTTGATGTGGCCGGCGCCGGCATAGGCGAGGAGCGCGCGGTCGCGCGTGACAATGGTATAGCCGAATTCCCTCGCGGTGGCGGCGATGATGCGGTCGGCGGGGTCAGCCGGCGGCGAACCCGGGAGAAATGACGATCCGATCAAGATCGAAACCGGCATTGGCGCAATTTCGACCCCCGGACGCGCCATGAAATCATCGAACCAGACTTCCGCGCGCTTGGCGGTCCTCAGCCTGCCCTTGCGGCCGAGATTGCCGATCTCCCACGCGGATATCGGCGAGACGCGAAGTACGGCGCTTCGTTCAAGGGCGTCTTCAACGGCGGCGATCGCAGTCGGCGCAATTCGCGCTTCTTCCGCCAGCCACATGATCGCGCAGGTATCGAGAATAAGATCGCTCACGTCGCGCTAACGCTTTCGCTTGTCAGGCGCCGGCGACAGCGACTGGAGCCCAAATTCAGGATCGGCGAACCGCGCGTTCCACTTCGCCTCGTTCGCCTCCCATTCTTCCGTCAACGGTTCGGTGATATCGACCCCTGGCATGATCTTCAGCGTCCCCTTCATGCAGCCGTGGAGGTCCTCGAAGCGAACCTTCCGGACGACAGTAAATTGAGGGTTGTGATCGCCTTCCTCTCTTTGCATTAGGTCACACTCTCCTTTTGAGGTCTCTGCGTTAAATCCAAGCAACTCGTCTGGCGAACTTCCAAGCGCCGCGGCGATGGCGGCGAGCCTTACCCACGCTTCGACGGCCAATCCGGACTCCATGGCGCGGATCGCCTCATGGCTGAAGCCGGTCCTGTTCGCCAGTTCCGCGGCGTTCAATCCGGCGCGTTCGCGCGCCGCCGTCAGGGCGCGTCCGACCGCCTTGGCCTCTTCGCGCGCGGCGCCGTCGCTTGCAATCGGCAAAAACGCCTTGATCTCCGGCGCCCTCGCCAGGGAGGCGAATTCGAAATCGCGCGGCCGGTCGCCGAAACCGGTTCGCGCCGTTTCAGCCCGCCGGAAGACGACCGTCTGTCCGGCGATATCCACCTGCTCCGTCCGCCAGCCCGCCTTCAGCCATATTTTCGTCATCGAGTTGTTCGATGGATTGTTCGACCACCAGCCGGGGTATTTGAAGGCGCTGGCCGGGAGTTTGACCTCGATCAGCCGCTCGAGCTCGGCAAAAGCGACCTTCCACGCCTGCGTTGGGCGGGTTTTCAGGACGGCGGACAACTTATCGTAGGTGCTCATGATTGCGCCATACGACATAATTTAACATATGTCAAGACAAATTTTACAACACTAGGTCCGGCGGCCGCCCATCAGCGGATGGCATCAGGGGCGTTGACTCTACTCGGCGACCTGGTAATACTTTTTGCCGGAGTAATACTTGTATGGCCACGACCGTCACCGCGAAAGGGCAAGTGACATTGCCGAAAAAGGTGCGCGACATCGCGAAGATTCGGCCGGGCGATCTGGTCGAGGTGCGCGCGTCGGGGGAAGGCTTGGTTGTGATCGCGCGGCCGGAAACCGATGACGGCGATTATCTCGAGCGCGCCCGCGCTCTCGCGCGCCGGCGTTTAATCAGGGGCCTGACCGCCGACGAGCTGATGGAGATGAGCCGGGGAGAGGTCGCCGGCGCCCGACGCAAGCGGCGCGCGTGACGCTGATCGACACCAACGTCCTCGTCGATGTACTCGCGAACGATCCCAAATGGGTTGGCTGGTCGGTTAGCCAGCTGGATACACTTCGAAGGCTCGGACCACTGTTTATCAACGAGACGATTTATGCGGAAACCGCAGCAGGGATGACAGCTGAGAACGAATTGAAAGAAGCGCTCCGCGACCTTCGCATCTCACTCGAACGAACGCCGACGCCCGCGCTTTTCCTCGCGGGACAAGCCTTTGCCGCTTACAGGAAGTCGGGCGGGACGCGAACCGGCGTCCTTCCGGATTTCTTCATCGGCGCGCACGCGACGGTTTTGCGTTTGCCGATTCTGACCCGCGACGTGCGCCGCTTCCGAAGCTATTTCCCGAAAGTAACGCTGCTCACCCCCGAGCCCGCATAAGCGGGTTCACCCCATCGTCGGAATGACGAACTCGCTCCCCTGCACGTCTTCCGGCCATCTCTGCGTGATCGTCTTCACCTTGGTCCAGAACTTTACGCCTTCGGGGCCGTGCTGGTTGGTGTCGCCAAAGCCCGAGCGCTTCCAGCCGCCGAAAGTGTGGTAGGCGACCGGCACCGGGATCGGCACGTTGATCCCGACCATGCCGACATTGACGCGCGCCGCGAATTCCCTCGCCGCCGCGCCGTTGCGCGTGAAAATCGCAACGCCGTTGCCATATTGGTGCTTTGAGGGGAGCTCGACCGCCTCGTCAAAGTTCCTGGCGCGGACGATCTGCAGGACGGGGCCGAAAATCTCCTCATTATAGGTCCGGTGGCCGGGCTTCGCGCCATCCAGGAGGGTGCCGCCGAGAAAGAACCCGTTTTCATAGCCTTGCAAGCGGAAGCCGCGGCCGTCGACGAGGAGGTCCTGGCCTTCATCGACCGCCATCTGGATATAGCCCTCGACGCGTTTTTTGTGGGCGGCGGTGACCAGCGGCCCGAGATCTGAATCCTCCGACATCGACGGGCCGATGCGCAAGCTTTCAACCCTCGGCCGCAGCATTTCGATCAGGGTCTCCGCCGTCCCCTCGCCGACCGGCACCGCGACCGGCGTCGCCATGCAGCGCTCGCCCGCCGAGCCGTAGCCCGAGCCGATCAGCTGGTTGACGACGCTTTCCATGTCGGCGTCGGGGAGGATGATCATGTGGTTCTTGGCGCCGCCGAACGCCTGCACGCGCTTGTTGTTCCTGGCGCCGTTCTCGTAAATGTAGTGCGCGATGTCGGACGAGCCGACGAAGGAGATCGCCTTGACGCGGGGGTCCTCGATGATCGCATCGACCGCTTCCTTGTCGCCGTTGACGACATGGAGGACGCCTTCGGGAAGACCAGCCTCCATCATCAGTTCGGCAAGACGCAACGGGACCGACGGGTCCTTTTCCGACGGCTTGTTGATGAAGGTGTTGCCGCAGGCAATCGATACCCCGAACATCCACATCGGGATCATTGCCGGGAAATTGAACGGCGTGATCCCGGCGCAGACGCCGAGCGGCTGGCGCAACGAATAGACATCGATGCCGGGGCCCGCCTGTTCCGTGTATTCGCCCTTGGTCAGATGCGGGATACCGCAGGCGAATTCGATGACGTCAAGCCCGCGCTGGATGTCGCCGCGCGCGTCGGGGAGAATCTTTCCGTGTTCGGACGAAAGCATCCGCGCCAGATTGTCCATGTCCTTGTGAACGAGGTCGACAAATTTGAACATGACCCGCGCCCGCTTTTGCGGGTTGGTCGCCGACCACGAGGGAAACGCCTTCTCCGCGGCGTCGATCGCCTTTGTGACCTCGGCGCGGGAAGCCAGCGAAACGCGCGCCTGTCGTTCGCCCGTGGTCGGGTTGAAGACGTCGCCATGGCGGCCGGAGCCGCCGGCGACGCGCTTGCCCGATATGAAATGCCCGATTTCCCTGGTCATGGCGGTCCTCGCGAAAGATGCCGATTTCGGCGCGGACCCTAGCGGGGCTGATTAAGCGCTTCAAGCTGAACGGCGCGCCGCCCGCGCGCGCCACCCGCGCGAACCGCACTCGCGGCGAGCGCCCCCATCGGCCCTTCGGGCCACTTCCCCCGCGGAAGAAGCGGGGGAAGGAAGGACTGCCCGGGAGCGGTCGCGAACCGCCTGAGGGCGCGCGCTCTATCGGCGCGAACAGGACACGCGGACAAAGCCCTCATCGCCATTCAAAACACCTCGACCCTCGCCGAATGGAGGGGTACGGACAAATACTTCGAGTCTCTGGTCCACAGCGGCGCCTTGAGCGCCTCGGACAAGGCGAAATAGGCGGCGTCGTAGGCCGTCAGATTGTCGCGCAGCGCCCAGATGCGCGACGCGAGCGGGCGGTGGGAATAGCGTTCGATCGGCAGGCTCTGGAACAGGTCAAGCGCCGCGTTCGCGCGCGCGAGCTCGATCGACTTCACTCTGACCTGGCGCCGAAGCGCCTGCATGATCTCCAGATCGATGACTTCGGGCGCCGCCAGCTGGCCCGCGGCCTCCGCGCGATCAAGTAAAGATTCGGCGCCCCGCCTGACGAGCGCGAGATCAAGCGCCAGCGAGGCGTCGATAACGATCACGCCTCGTCGCGTTCGCGGCGAATCATCGCCGCTGACGTTTCCGCAAGCTCGATCGGCGGAAGCGTTCGCATCCGCTCCCTGATTTCGTCCCAGCTCGGCTTCTCAAGGTCCTCAGCGATGAGGCGGCGCAAATAGTCGCTGATCGACAGCCCCTGCTCGGCCGCCTTCATCTTGAGCTTGCGGTGGGTCGCCTCCGGGAGGCTGCGGATTTGCACGGGCTTGTTCATGCAGTGAGCATAGTTTCATGCTCCATGCATGTCAATCCGGCGCAGCTCAAATCACGCTGTCCAGCGCCTCGATCATCTTCGTCACTTCTTCCTTCGTCGTATAATGCACGAAGCTGACGCGCAGGGCGCCGTGGGTGACGCCTTGCGCGGCGAGGCAGCGGACGCCGTAGAAGTCGCCGCCGCCGGCCATGATGCCATGGCTGCTGAGTTTCGCCGCCGCGTCCTCGCCCGGTTCGCGCAAGGCTATCGCAACTGTCGGCGCGCGCTTGGCCGCGTCGCGCGGTCCGAGCAGACGCACCGCGTTTTTCCCGGTGAGGAAATCGAGCAGCGGCCGCAGCAGCGCGGTTTCGTGCGCGCGCATCAAATCGTGGACGGCGGCGGCCTTTATCGCAGACTCTTCTTCTCCCCTCCCCCTTTGGGGGAGGGGTCGGGGGAGAGGGTTCCCCTCGCGCGCCGGAAGACCTTCAATTTCGCCGGCGGGACCCTCACCCCTGACCCCTCTCCCAAGAGGAGAGGGGGACCTGAAATGATGCGCATAGAGATCATCGACATAGTCAGCCATGCCGGCCGAAGCCGCGATTTGCGCGTGATCGGGGCCGGCGGGCGTGAAGCGCTTGTACAGGGTTCCCGCGTTGAAATAGTGGCCCTGATTGGGCAGCGCCTCGGCGAGCGCGCGGCGGATCACCATCACGCCCTGATGGGGGCCGTAGGTCTTGTAGGCTGAGAAGAGGTAGATGTCGGCGCCGAGCTTTCCGACATCGGGAAGTCCGTGCGGGGCGTAGGAGACGCCGTCGACGCACACACAGGCGCCGGCGGCATGCGCCAGACCGGTTATTTGCGCGACCGGATTGATCTCGGCGACGATGTTCGAGCAATGCGGGAAGCAAACGAGCTTCACCTTGTCGTCGAGCAGGGCTTTGATATCCTCGACCGGCAAATGACCGGTGTCCGGATCGATCCGCCACTCGCGGATTTCGACGCCGCGCTCGGCAAGGCGACGCCACGGACCGCTGTTCGCCTCGTGGTCCTGATTGGTGACGACGATCGCATCGCCGGGTTTCAGCATCTCTGCGAACGCCTGCGCCAGCACATAAACATTCTGCGTCGTCGATGGGCCGAAGCTCACTTCGTCGGTCTCGACGCCAAGCAACGCCGCCAGCCGCCGGCGCGCCTCGTCCATCTCCTCCCCGGCAAGCTGAGACGCTGTATACGGAGCATAGGGCTGAACCTTGCGCTCGCGGTAATAGCGGTCAAGACGGTCAATCACCTGGCGGCAGGCGTAAGAGCCGCCCGCGTTCTCGAAAAACGCCTGTCCGTGCAGGGACGGTTCCGAAAAAGCCGGGAACTGGCGGCGGACGAAGTCGATGTCGAGGGGCATGGGCAGGGAGGGACCAGGCCCTAACCGGCGGATTTTTATCATACTTTTGCGCATTTCCGTGATGCTAAGGCTTGATAACGAAACCTGCTATTTAATATTCTAGCGCTATCCTTTTAAAGGCGCCCGCCATGGCAGAACCAGACCTTCGACAACGGATCGGGCGTTATGTAACCACCTCGCAAAGAGGCGCGCTCCTCAGAGTTTGTGACTTTATTGGATTTTCGGTCGTTTTGTGCACGCTAACCCATTGAAATGATTCAACGTGTGAAAGTTGAAAATCGAAAGAGTCACAGCCTCTCAGGATGAGGATTTGAGGATTTCAACGCTTACAATCCTCATCCTGAGGGCCGCGTTCTTCACGCGGCGTCTCGAAGGATGGCCGCAAGCGCAACCGTTGCGATTTTATCGCCCGACGCGCTATGCGCCAAAGCCCCTGCCCCCGTCGCCGCCATCTGTCCGCGCTTGCGGACCTTATCAGCGACGCGATGCACGCGCTCGGGCGGCTCGACGACGCGCGCGCGATTGCGCCCGACACATCCCTCTTTGTCTACATGCATGTGCGCAAGGAAGCGTTGCTCTCATCACAAATCGAAGGCGCGCAATCTTCGCTCTCCGACCTTAGAGCGGGGCGCAATTAATCCGCATTGGACACGAACCTCGTTCCGTCATGCTGACGAAAGTCAGCATCCAGAACCGCGAGGGCCTTGCTCGCCATTCTGGACCCTGACTTGCGTCAGGGTGACGTCGTCCTCGATCCGCGAAAGGTTACGGCGTCGACGTCGTTCACCAGCGCAGCAAGGTTCGACCTGCGGCGGCGCCGCCAATCGCGGCTGCAAGGATTCCCAAGGAATACCAGGTCACGACAAACGCCGCCGACGTCTCCGGACAATGGAGCGCATAAACCGCGGCGGCCGCGCCCCCGGCGGCGACGCCGGCCGCCGCTCCCGCAACGGCTGGC
>JBGTLL010000061.1:0-21022 GCA_041744115.1 Parvularculaceae bacterium
TCATCGAGCGCGCCTTCTGTCGAATCAAGGACTACAGGCGCATCGCCACAAGATATGACAAGCTCAAGCGCAACTTCGAGGCCGCTGTCGCACTCGTCAGCGTCAGAATGTGGTTCCTGATTTGAGTCTACACCCTAGTTCACTCAGACGGCGATTGTCGCAAGGCCGGCGCGCGCGAGGGCGTCGGCCCTTTCGTTTTCGGGGTGGCCGTCGTGGCCCCTGATCCAGCGCCAGTCGACTGTCCGCCCGACGATCGCCTGATCGAGCGCCTGCCACAGATCCTGATTTTTCACCGGCTTGCGGTCGGCGGTCCGCCAGCCATTGCGTTTCCAGCCCTTTATCCAGGTCGTGATGCCGTTCTTGACATACTGGCTGTCCGTATAGAGACGAACCGGGCCGGTGGTCGCCTTCAGCGCCTCGATTGCGGCCGTCAGCTCCATCCGGTTGTTGGTCGTTGCGCGGTCGCCGCCGATCAATTCGGCGCGCGCATGGCCATCGATAATGAGAACGCCCCAGCCGCCGCGTCCCGGATTTCCAGAGCAGGCGCCGTCGGTAAAAATCTCGATCATCCAGACTTCCAGAACAATTTCTCGGATCCGCCGCCGCGATGGAAGCGCAGCAGATCGCGATATTCGAGCGGATCCTTAACAGCGACCAGCGCCCCGTCAACCTGATGGAGAAAGTCATTGAGCCGCGTCAACATGATGCGCAGGGCCGCCCCGCGCAGAAGGACAGGCATCGCGGCGCGCTCCCCTTCTTCAAGGCGCCGGGTCGCATCATAGCCATCGATCAGCGCTCTCGCATGCTCGACACGCCATTGCCCGTTTTCCGACGCCCAGGCATTGAGGGTGAGGGCAAGGTCGTACGCGAACAGCTCCGTGCAGGCGAAATAGAAATCGATGACGCCCGATATTCCCGTTTCGTCGAAAAACACATTGTCCGGAAAGAGGTCCGCGTGAACGAGGCCTCCGGGAAATTGAGCCGGCCAGTTGTCCGACAGAAAGTCGATCTCGTCGGCGACCAGTGAAGCAAGACCTTGTGCGCAAACGTCCGCTTCAGCGCCGCATCTGGCGGCGAGCGCTTTCCAGCCCGCCAATCCGAGTGCATTTTGGCGGGTGTGTGAAAATCCGGCGGCGGCGATATGGAGCCGCGCATTCAAGCCGCCCATCAGCCGGCAATCTTCGGGCGTCGGCGCCATGCGCTGGCGTCCGTCAAGGAAGCTCATGATGACGGCGGAGCGATTGCGGACGCGCGTCACGACTGCGCCGCGCCGGTCGGCGATCGCGCGCGGCGCGGGGATGCCGCGACACGCCAGATGCGCCATCGCCGCCATGAAGAAAGGAAGATCGGCGTCATCGACCCGCTTTTCGAATAACGTCAGGACGAACCGCCCTTTCGTCGTCGTCAAAATGTAGTTGGTGTTTTCAACGCCCTGTTCGACGCCGGCGAACGATACCACCGCGCCGAGATCAAAATCGGCGAGCAGTCGGTTGAGGTCGCCGTCGTCGACTTGCGTGTAGACAGCCATGAGAGACCGCTCGCCGACCTAGCCAGCCATCATCATTGGCTGTTTGAAGACGACATCCTCGCGGACATGATCGATGGTTTCAACAGCGACCGGAAATCGTTCGGCCAGCCGCATCAGGAGGATTTCAACGAGATCCTCCGGCGCCGATGCGCCCGAGGTGACGCCGATGATCGTTGCTCCGTCCCCGACCGACAGGTCAAGGGTCGCCGGATCATCGACCAGCAACGCCGCGCCGGCGCCGGCCTGCATCGCGGCTTCGACCAGTCGGCGGGAATTCGACGATTGCGGCGAGCCGACGACGAAGACGATGTCGGCGCCGGGCGCGATCTTTTTTACCGCCTCCTGACGGTTCTGCGTGGCATAGCAGATGTCGGTCTTTCGGGGACCCGCAATCTCCGGAAACCGGCGCTTCAGAACGCCGAGGATGGCGGCGGTGTCATCGACCGAAAGCGTCGTCTGCGTCGCATAGGCAAGGTGGGGGCCAGGCGGGCTGATGGTCTCCGCTTCGCCGGCGGTTCCGATCAGCGTGATGGCGCCTGGCGGCGCCTGGCCGATGGTTCCGACGACTTCCGGGTGTCCCTGGTGGCCGATCAGAATCACATGGCGACCCTGGGCGAGATGCCGCCGGACTTCATGATGAACCTTAAGGACCAGCGGGCAGGTGGCGTCGATCGCCATTAAGGCTCGCTCACTGGCTTCGTTGTACGCGGCGCGCGGGGCGCCATGCGCCGAGAAAACAACTGGCCGGCCCGGTTCGACCTCATCCAGATCTTCCACGAACACCGCGCCCATGACTTTCAAACGCCGGACAACATGGGCGTTATGGACAATTTCGTGCCTGACGAACACCGGAGCGCCGAACAGCGCCAGCGCATCCTCGACCGTCCGGACCGCCCGTTCAACGCCGGCGCAGAACCCGCGGGGCGAGGCGAGGCGGACCTTTACAGGCAGCCGCGTCGGCTTCAGGGCTGATAATTCATCTTGCATCGTATCACGCACTCTCACCAACGCTTCAAAACCTCGGCCGTTGCGCGGCGCGGCGCTTGCGGCTACGAGGTTCCACCATTCGATCGGGGCGTTCGCATGGCCCTAAGCCGGCTTTGTCCTGTCGATTTTGCGTTGTGGATATAAGGGTTCTCTCCGATGAACAAAGCGTTAGCCGCCGCGCTTTTCGCCGCACTCGGCGTTTCCGGCTGCGGGTCCACCAAGGAGCAAAGACTGGCCAATCCGGCCCCGTGCCCGAATATTGTGGTCCTTTCGGAAGCCTCGCGCCTGATTGAATTCGAGGGCGAAGAACAGGTGGAAAACGTCGCCTGGACGGCGGAAATCGAGAACGTTTCGCTCGCCTGCCGTTATATCGCGGGCAATCCGATCGACGCTTCGGTCAGGGTCGATCTCGCCTTCGGCAAGGGTCCCAAAGCCGATGGCCGGGAGCATGATTTCGCCTACTGGCTGGCGGTCACCCGCACCAACCGCGAGGTCATCGAGAAGCAGGAGTATCTCGTCCCGGTCGAATTCGGCGGCGATGACGCCGTCGAAATTGTGAAGCAGGAAATTGAAAAGATCGTCATTCCGCGCAAGGACGAGGAAACGTCCGGCACAAATTTCGAGATTGTCGTCGGCCTCGTGGTGACCCCGAAGCAGGCGATCTACAACCGCTCCGGCAAGAGCCTCAAATTCCCTGACCTTTGATGCTGCTGACCGAAGAGCTGTCATTGCTCCTCGGCGCCGCGTTCGCCGCGGAGGGCTTCGATCCGTCTTTTGGGGCGGTCAGGGTGTCTGACCGGCCCGATCTCGCGCAGTTTCAGTGCAATGGCGCGCTCGTGGCGGCAAAAGCGGCAAAGCTCAATCCGCGCGAGGTTGGCGAGCGGGTCGCGGCGCGCCTCAAATCGGATCCGGTGTTCGCGGAAGTCGCGCTTGCGGGACCGGGTTTCATCAATTTGCGCCTGACCGACGCCGCGCTCGGCGAACGGATTGCGGCGCTCGCCAATGACTCCCGGCTCGGCGGCTGGGCGGCGCATCCGGCGGAGACGATTGTGCTCGACTATGGCGGCCCGAATGTCGCCAAACCCCTGCACGTCGGGCATCTGCGCGCGGCGATCATCGGCGAGTGTCTGAAGCGCCTGTTGCGGTTTGCCGGCCACACCGTCATCGGCGACATCCATCTCGGCGACTGGGGAATGCCGATGGGCCAGCTCATCACCGAGGTGAAACGCGAGCAGCCGGGCCTTCCCTATTTAGACCCCGCGTTCAAAGGTCCGTACCCGGATCAATCGCCGGTCAGCCTTGAAGACCTTGAGCGGCTCTATCCGCGCGCGTCGGCGGCGTCGAAGGCCGATCCGGCGCGGGCCGCCGAAGCCCGCGAAGCGACGGCGGAGCTGCAGGCCGGCCGGCCCGGATATCGAGCGCTGTGGAAGCATTTCGTCGCCGTGTCGCGCGACTCGATCGAACGCGAATACGCCGATCTCGGCGTATCCTTCGACTGGTGGAAGGGCGAAGCGGACGTCGATCATCTGATCGCGCCGATGGTAAGAGAGTTGCAGGCCAAGGGGCTCGCCGTCGATGACAATGGCGCCGTCATCGTTCATGTCGCGCACGCGGATGACAAAAAGGAATTTCCGCCTCTCATCCTCTATAAATCGGACGGCGGCGTCATGTACGGGACGACCGACCTGGCGACGATTGTCGACCGCATCGCCGCCGCCGATCCCGACCGCATCCTCTACGTCGTCGATGGCCGTCAGCGCGACCATTTCGAACAGGTGTTCCGGGCGTCCGACCTCGCGGGCATTTTCCCGCGGGACCGTCTCGAGCATCTCTGGTTCGGCACGATGAACGGCAAGGACGGAAAGCCGTTCAAGACCCGCGCCGGCGGCGTTTTGAAATTGCGCGCGCTGATCGACATGGTGGAGGATCGCGCGGCGGCGCGGCTGAAAGAGAACGGCTTTGCGGACGGCTACGGCGCGGACGAGCAGGCGGATGTCGCGCGCCGGATCGGGCTCGCGGCGCTCAAATTCGCGGACCTCTCCAATCCAAGGACGAGCGACTATGTTTTCGACCTCGACCGCTTCATCGCGTTTGAAGGGAAAACCGGACCGTATCTGCTTTATGCAAGCGTCAGGGTGCGGTCGGTCCTGAAGAAGGCGGAAGGCTCGGGCGCCGGCGGCCCTGGCCCCATCCGCGTCGAAGCGAAGGAAGAGCGCGACCTTGCGCTGACCTTGTTGCAGTTCGGGGAAGCAGTGAGAGATTCCTGCGAACGGCGCCTGCCGCATTTCCTGTGTGACCACGCGTTCGATCTTGCGCAATCCTTCTCGAAATTTTACGCCGCCTGCCGCATGGTCGATGAGCCTGACGCCGCACGGCGTGCATCACGGCTGTCGCTTGCATCGGCCGCGGGACGGCAGCTCGACATCATTCTCGAGCTTCTCGGCATGCCGGCGCCGGAAAAGATGTAGTCGGCTTTGGCATTTCAGCCGATGCGCAGGCGTCAGGGAACAATGTTTTTTCAATGAATGCGCCGACCGCGAGCGGCGCTTGTCGCGCCATGCCCTTCTCATACGGATGCTGCCAAAAAGGGGAATCGCCGCCGCAAATTACAATTTTTCGAAGGCTTGACCGGCGACCCCGTCAGCCTGAAGATTGTCGGTGAATGTGCGCGGCGGGCGGGTGATGCCGGCTGCGGCGTTCAGGCTTTTGACAGGTGAATAATGGCTCGTCGCATCGGTTCTCCGGGCTGAGCGGCGATGATTTCAGGACCAACGCGCGACTTTGGGATGCGACGCGGCCGGACAAATTCGGCTCTGGTTAATTGGGCGCCCTTTCCAGGGATCGAAAAGGGCGCCTTTTGCGGCTGAACCGCGCGAAAAAGGCCGAAAAAAGAAAAGCGCGCGCGGTGCAAAAGGGCGCCGAATTCACGAGGTTCGGAGCGCCCGCCGTTCCTCGCGGTTCGGATCGCGCATTATCGCCGTCGCCGCGGCCGCGATCAGGGCGGCGGCCGCATAGATCACGAAAATCGGCGCAAAGCTTCCCCATTGGTCCGCCGTCTGTCCGGCGACCGTCGGACCGAGCATGGCGACGGTCGCCGCGAGGTTGACGGCGCCAAGGAGAGCAGGGCTGTTCTTCAATCCGAAATATTCAATGAGCAGCGCCGTCGTCGCAAACAGCGCCATCCCGAACGCAAAGCCGTCGAACACCGCGAAAATGATCGCAACCGGCAGCGACTTCGCGGAGGCGAGGGCGATCATGCCGACGACATTGGCGAGAAGTGCGGCGACGAGAAGCGTTCGCGCATCCACGCGTCGCGCGGCGATCCCTCCGGCGGCGCGCGCGCCGGCGTTCGCCGCCGAATAGAGGCTCAGCATGGCGACAGCGGCGCCCGGTGAAAGGCCTGCGTTTTGAAGGTGGGCGACGGACCATGTGCTGACGGTCACGCCGCAAAAATACGCGACCATCAGCGCCGCCGCGATGATCGCAAAGGCGGGCGTCATCATCGCCTTGCGGGCGGTCCACGGCGCGGCGCCCGTCTCGGCGTCCGTCTCGGCGTCCGCTGTTAACGGCGTATCTCCGCCGGCGCGAGGCTCCTGCTCGGGCGACCGGTCGGCAAGCGCGATGATGACAATCATGATGATCGCGACGCTGAACGCCGCGGCCTGCCAGAAGAATCGCCAGTCGCCGCCGCTTTCAAGGAGTCGGTTCGCGATCAGCGGACCAAAAACGCCGCCGGCGCCCCCCGCCGCAAGATAGCCGCCGATCGCGATGCTCCGCCATTTGCGCGGCGCCGCGCGGCCGACAAGGTACGTCCCCGGAACATTGGCGAGCAGCGCAAATCCGGCCCCGAGCAGGGAGGTCGCCGCCAGATAGGAACCGACGCTGTTTGTCGCTCCGAGCAGGAGGTAGCCCGCAATCATGACGCCGCCACCCGCTGCATAATGGAGTCGCGGACCGAGCCGTTCCAGCGATGTCGCGGCGATCGGGCTGAAGAGGCCGGTCAACAGCGCCAGCATCGTGAAGCCGAGGCCCGCGACCGCCCAGCTCCATCCAAATTCCGCGATCATCGCTGGCAGGATGACGCCGAGCGAGGCGAACGTCGTCGCGGTGATCAGGAAAAAGACGCTGGCGAGAGCGGCCGACAGGGCAAGCGGGCGGAGCGGCATCGGTTGAACTTTCAGAAAGCGGCTTTCAGGGTGATCGAGAATTCGCGGCCGCGGCCGGGGAGAACCCCGACTTCCTCGTAGACGTTCTGCACCGGGATGAAGTGCCGCTTGTCGAACAGATTATCGACATGGGCGCTCAGCGACAGATCGTCGAAGGCCCAATAAAGCGACGCCTTGCCAAGCGTGTAGCGCGGCAGGCGGATGGCGTTCTCGATCTTGCCGCCGGTCTCGCCGACATAGATCGCGCCGGCGGTCGCGCCGAATGTTCCAAGGCCGGTTCTCGGCGACGTATAGGTCAAAAACCCTGAAGCCATGAGTTTCGGCGTTGTCCGCCGCTTGTAGCCGTTCTGAAGTTCCGGAAGGCAGCTTGCGTTCAGCGCCGCAAAGAGGCCGCCATAACCGTCGGCGGGCGCAATCCCGAGGCGCGACGGCGGCAGCACGATGAACTCGCCATTGCCGGATCCGCACGGACCGGGCGCGCCGATCCTTGCTTCCTGCAAAGTGGCGGCTGAAGTGAAGCTCCATGCGTCGCTGATCAGGTATTTGACTTCGGCTTCAATGCCTTTTGATGTCTCCTCGTCGAGGTTGCCGAACGGATCGCTGCGCTGGCGGCGCTGGCGATAGATGGCGACCGAGGCGAAAAGATCGTCGCGGCCCGTTTTCAGTCCCGCCTCGACAAGGGTTGAGTCGGCAATGAAATTTCCCTGATCGATGCGGTCAACTTCAATCCCGCCCGCATCGTTCGTTTCAAGCGCGTTATTCTCCGCATACGTTGCATAGGCGCTGACGCCGGCGCCAAGAGCATATCGCAAGGAGCCTTCATAACTCACCTTGAAATCATCCGCCTCAAACACCGCAAAGCCGAGCGCCGGATTGAAGATCGTGGCGCCGGTGTTGATTGATTTCGTGGTGAAACGATCAAGCCGCAGGCTGGCGAGAAGCGACAGGCGATCGGCCACGGTGACGTCGGATACGCCAAAAAAGGCAAGGTCCGTCGTTGTTGAATCGAGATCGGTGTCCCAGCGGATTCCATTCGGTTCAATCGAAAACGGATCGTCGAAAATATCGCCCCCGGTCGCGCCGATTGTGAGATCGCGCCGATCGACGACGAGATATCCGGACAGGAAAGTCTGGCGCGTCTCGTTGGCGTAGCTGCGCCATGAAACGCCAAAGAGGTTCGTGAACGATATCCCGGCGACTTCGAGCGGAAGCTCGTAGCTCGCGCGCAATTCGACAACATCCGCCACATATTGCGCGGCAAAGCCGGTGCTCTGGTAAAGGTCGCCGTCGAGCGAGTCGTAAAACGCCTGCAGGCGCAGCGTCTGGTCCGGCCCTGTCTGATAGGCGAAGTCCGCATAGGCGGTCGCGGTTTCAGCATCGGCGATGTCGCGGTCGGAGACAAAAACGTTGCGCGGATCAAGCCGCGCGGTTCCAACGCCCTGATCGATTACGAAGGCCGCATTCGGAAATACGCCGAAATCGACAAACTGGCGAATGTTCGACGTCCCGAAAAACGATCCGACCGCGGCATCGACCTCGTCCGGCGTCAGCCTGCCGTCGCCGTTTGTATCCTGAAGGTCAGTGTCGACGCCGGTGATATAATCGCCGTTGTCGATCAGATCCTGCGTAACGCGGTTCCAGCCGATCGTCTGTTTGTAGCCGTTCGATGAATAATAGGCGCCGCCGAGTTCGAGCGAAAAGCGGTCGGCGTCGGCAAGCGTCAAAGCCGTCTGCACGAGCAGCCTTTCGGGTTCGATTCCGCGATAAAAGCTTTCGGAGTTTTCGTATTCTGCATAGGCGTACGCGCCAGCGTCATCGCCGCCAAGGTCGAACGCGGCGCCCGCTGATCCGTGCACGATGCGCTTTTGATAGGAACCAAGCGTGCCGCCGATCTCGACGAGGCGTCCGCGCTCGCCGATCTGTTTTTGCGTCAGCGCGGTCAGCGGCGTCACATTGACAAAGCCGCCGACGCGCCCCGCGCCGTAGAGCGCCGGCGTCGGCCCGCGCACGACTTCGATGCGCTCGCTGGCGCCGATCGGCGTCGGAAACGTTCCTGGATTTTCAACGCGCTTGAAACCGCGGAAATAGCTGTCGGCGCGATGGCCGCGCAAGGTGACGCTGCCCGGCACCCCGAAAAAGCTTCCGGTGAAGGTTCCGGGCGCGACCGCAGCGAGGTCGTCGACGGTCTCGATGTTGAAGCGCGCAATCGTTTCGTCGCTGATCGCGGAAATGGCGCGCGGGAGGTCAGCATAAGAAAGATCCAGCCCGTACACCGAGCGGCTGCTTTCAAGCTCAAGAAACTCGAGCGGGTCGCCGATGACGACAATTTCATCGACGGGTTCTTGCGCTCGCGCCGATAACGCAAAGAAGCTCGAAACAGCAATTGAAACCGCCATACTGATAAATGGATTGGACTCACGCTGCGTACGCTGATGTTCACCTCTCCCTTGGGAGAGGTCGAAAATCCGCCTTCGGATTTTCGGGTGAGGGGTCCGCGCTCTAAATGACGGGGAGGAACCCTCACCCGCTCGCTTTGCTCGCTTGCCTCTCCCAAGGGAGAGGCGGGCCAGACGCTCGATGCGTCGGTCCTTGGCGATGCAGATTGAATTGTCGCCAGCCATCAAAAACCCCGAACTCGCGAGCCGAGTATCGGGGCGGGTCACAAGGCTGCTGGCGCTTCGCCGAACGGCGCGCGGATCCCGGCGAGGGATCAGCCGCGTTCGCGCGCTTGGCGCGCCGCCTCATGCGATCTTCTCTCATCCGGACTGTAACCGTCGGCTCTGGAATCGCACCAGATCCTGCTCTGCGAAAAAATTCATCGCTCGGCTCGCGGGCTGATCGGCTTTTGAGGCCGAATTACCGCCGGTGGGGACTTTCGCCCCGCCCCGAAGATCTTGTCTCGCGGATTGAACCGCAGACGGCTATATAGCCGGCGCATTTCGAATGATCAACGCGCGTCGGCAGTTGCGCCTCCATGAGGGCTTAGCGCCATGAAAACCCCCCGCCGCCAGCCCGCGGAATGGGCCGAGCATCAAGCCGTCTGGATCGGCTGGCCGTCCGCCGCTGATCTGTGGGGGGACAATCTCGCGCCCGCCCAAAGCGAGGTCGCGGAGTTCATCGGCGCGATCTCGTTTCCCGATCCCGGCGACGAAAAAGGCGAGCGGATGCGCGGGGAGCCGGTCGATCTCCTCGTTCGCGGCGAGGAAGCGCGGGTCGCGGCCGAGGCGATGCGGCTTGGCCTTGCCGATCCGACGATGGTTCGGCTGCACGAAGCGCCGATCGGCGACGTCTGGCTTCGGGATACGGCGCCGATCTTTGTCAATGACGGCGCAACAGGAATTCACGCGAGTGCTTTTTGCTTCAACGGCTGGGGCGAGAAATACCTGTTGCCGGACGATCACCGGATTGCAGCGATCGTCGCTGAACGCGCCGGCGCGCGCCTTCGCCGGTTCGACGATTTCACTGGCGAAGGCGGCGCGCTGGAAGTCGATGGCGAGGGGACGTGCATCACGACGCGTCAATGCCTGCTCAACAAAAACCGCAATCCGAACCTCAGCGAAAAAGAGATCGAAGGCCTTCTTCGCGAAGCGATCGGCGCGGAAAAGGTTATCTGGCTCGATGAAGGCATGATCGGCGACCACACCGACGGCCATGTCGACAATCTGGCGCGCTTTGTGGCCCCCGGAAAAGTCGCCTGCATGCGGCCAACCGGCAAGGACGACCCAAACGCCAGAATATTCGCCGCGATCAAAAGGACGCTCGAAGCGTCAACGGATGCGAAGGGCCGCGCACTTGAGGTGATCGAAATTCCCTCGCCCGGAAAAGCGATGCTGGACGGTGAGATCGCGCCGGCAAGCCATATGAACTTCTACATCAGCAACCACGCGCTGATCATGCCGTCCTATGGCGGTCTCACCGGCGAGGACGAAACGGCGCTCGAATGCCTTGAAATCCTTGAAACCCATGTCGATCGCCCGCATTTCTACGCGATAGATTCCTCGCATCTGCTGTCAGGAGGAGGGTCTTTCCACTGCATCAGCCAGCAGCAGCCGGCGAAACGTCAGGCCGGTGGCGGCGCATCCTTCGAGACACCGCGCGAAGAACGCGGCTCCACAGGATGAGGCAAATTGGCTGAAACCGGAAATGCCCTCCATCATCGAGTCGGCAGACGCTGAAGCGGTTAATAACAATCAGATTTACGCCTGAGTGATTGTTGCTCTTACTCCGCCGCCGCGCCCCAGACTTTTTTCACTCGCGCATTGCGGCCGCAGGATGTCCGGTAGAATTTGTAGCGGACCGGATTCTTCGTGTAATAGTCTTGGTGATAATCCTCAGCGAGCCAGAAGTCGCCGCGATCGAGTACCGGCGTCACGATC
This sequence comes from Parvularculaceae bacterium, assembly GCA_041744115.1. Classification (GTDB taxonomy): domain Bacteria; phylum Pseudomonadota; class Alphaproteobacteria; order Caulobacterales; family Parvularculaceae; genus Amphiplicatus. Next base: position 11,058 of record JBGTLL010000061.1, read on the forward strand.
TTCTGCCCAAGGACTTTCTCCGCTTCCGCGATCGCGGCTTCCGCCGCCGCCCGTTCGTCCGCGGTCGCTGCGAATATCGCCGTGGTATAGGCGTGGCCACGGTCGCAGAATTGTCCGCCCGCATCGAGCGGATCGATGTGGCGGAGGTGATAATCGGCAAGCTGGCGGTAGGAAACGACGGCGGGGTCGTAGGTCACCTGAACCGCTTCGAGGTGACCTTCGTGATTTTCGTAGACCGGATTCTCAAGCAGCCCGCCGGAATATCCCGAGACGGCGTCGCTGACGCCTTCGAGCTTGTCGAAATCCGATTCAACGCACCAGAAACATCCGCCGGCAAAAACCGCGGTCGCAAGACCCGCCTTCGCCTCGACCGGCAGCGGCGTTGCGGCGTCGGCAGCCTCGCGCGACGCGGCCCAGAAGATTGCGGCGACGAAGGCGAGCGCGATCGCCGATAGGATGATCCGAGTCATCAGGAGCTTTCTGGTCATTGCACGACCACCATATCGAGGCGCAACCAACTTCGACCAGACGCTTCACGCCTTTGTCATCCGGTCATCCTGCAAACGTGATGGTTAGCGATTTCGCCTGATTTTCCCTGCATTTACGCATTCATTTTGGAAAAGTTTTAATGAGCGCAAGAGCATAATTCGGTCAGTAGGGCGTAAGGGCCTGTCAATGCGCGTACTGATTGCCGCATTTCTGCTATTGGCTGGCGTGGCTCAACCGGCGGCAGCCGCGACGACCGTCTATGCAACAACCGTATTCGGCACGACAGGGACGGTGACGACGCCGGGAGCCGCGCTCGGACCGGGCGACGGCGCATCGGCGACAATTCTGCGCGTGCCCGGGGGCAGCAGCATCACCCTGCAATTGTCAAAACCCGCGACGGGCCTCAACATCGTCGTCGCCGGTCAGCGACTGACAGCAGCCAGCAACGTTCAGATCACGATTGGCGAAATCATCGGAGGCGTTGCGATTTTCGCGACGACCAACTTCAACTTTCCGGGGGGACTGGGGTCGATCCACAATTTCGATCTGAGCGCCGCTTGCGCGGGCGTTTCCGCGACAGGATGTTCGCTATTGCGCATTCGGGTAACGAGCCCGCCAGGCGGCGGATTCCTCCTTGACGGCGTTTCAGGCGTCTCCGCGGCGCCGGAAGCCTCGATGTGGGCGATGATGCTGATCGGATTTGGCGCCGTCGCTTGGCGTCTGAAGAAACATCGCGGCTCGCGAGCGCATTTCGCCCGGATTAACGTCCAATCGCTCCAATTGTTAGCGAACGGACAAGCTTCCTTTAAAGGATCCTAATTATTCTCCTCCCTGCTGAATGAGGGGGGCGTGGCAACGTCACGTCCAAGGAGAAAGGCCATGACCATGGCTACCCGCATTATCATCGTTGCATTGGCGGCGATGCTTGCTGCGTTTCCGGCGCGCGCAGCGACGACAATATTTGCAGCGTCGGTCTACAGTCAGAACGGCGTCACCAACGCCAACAACGCGCTGTTCGCGGCGAACGGCAGCGCCGCGCTGATCTCGCCCGGCGGAGATCTGGTCCTTCAATTCGGCAATCCGCTGACCGGGCAGGGCCTTGCGGCGGCGCTGTTGCCGCTGGTGACTTCGCCCGCGTTCAACATCCTCGCCGTGTCGATTGGCGAAGTCATCGGCGGCGTTGCGACGTTCTCCGGTGAATTTGTGCTGGTCGACATGGGCGCGGGCGGCGTCCTGAACGCGGATCTCTCCGCGCTCTGCTCGGGCGTTTCCGCAAGCGGATGCTCACTGCTGAAATTCCGGAACGCCGGCTCGATCAACGCGCCGGGGGCCTTCCTCGACGCCGTCAGCGGCGTCAGCAACGTGCCGGAACCTGCCGCTTGGGCCCTGATGATGCTCGGCTTTGCCGGCGTCGGCTGGCGCCTCAAGGACGCGCGCAGGCGCATTGCCGCCGCCGCCAGAAAACCAGGCTTCAACTTCGCCTTCGCCTGAAGACCGCCGTTCAATCCCCTCCCGAACGGCAAGAGAACCGCCCGGCCGACCGCGCCGGGCGGTTCGTCTTTATCCGCAGACCGATGTTTCAGTCATTACCGAAGACGCGCCGGAAGATCGTGTCGACATGCCGGAGGTGATGGGCGTCGTTGAACAGCGCATCGAGCGCGCCCGCGTCGATCTTGGCCGTCACTTCCCGGTCAGCCTTCAGGTTGTCCACAAACGCCCCTTCGCCGCGCCACGCCGGCATCGCATTGCGCTGGACCAGCCGGTAGGAATCCTCGCGTGATAAACCCGTCTGCGTCAGCGCGAGAAGGACCTGTTGCGAGTGAACAAGGCCGCCAAGCCGGCTCAGGTTCTCCAGCATCCGGTCCGGATAAATCACAAGATTTTCAATCACGCCCGCCAGGCGGTTGAGGGCGAAGTCGAGGTGGACCGTCGCATCCGGCCCGATACCGCGCTCGACCGATGAATGCGAAATATCGCGTTCATGCCAGAGCGCAACGTTTTCCATGGCGGGCATGACGCACATGCGCACGAGGCGCGCGAGGCCCGTCAGATTCTCGGTCAGGACCGGATTGCGCTTGTGCGGCATCGCCGACGAGCCTTTCTGGCCAGGTGAGAAATATTCCTCGGCTTCGAGAACTTCCGTTCGCTGAAGATGACGGATTTCAGTCGCAAGCCTCTCGACCGAGGAGGCGACAACACCGAGCGCGGCGAAGTATGCGGCGTGGCGGTCGCGCGGGATGATCTGCGTCGAAACGGGTTCGACGGCAAGCCCCATCTTCGCCGCGACATGCGCTTCGACGGACGGATCGATATTGGCGAAGGTGCCGACGGCGCCCGAGATTGCGCAGACCGCGATCTCTTCGCGCGCCGCCGCAAGCCGGCGCTTCGCGCGGTCAAATTCGGCGTAAAAGCCGGCGAGCTTTACGCCGAACGTCGTCGGTTCGGCGTGGATGCCATGGCTCCTGCCGATGGTCAGCGTCATCTTGTGTTCAAACGCGCGCTTTTTCAGCGCGGCGAGAACGCGATCGACGTCCTTGAGGAGAAGGTCGGCGGACCTCGCGAGTTGAACCGACAGACAGGTGTCGAGAACGTCCGACGATGTCATCCCCTGATGGACATAACGCGCTTCAGGGCCGACGATTTCCGCGAGATGCGTGAGAAACGCGATCACATCATGCTTGACCTCGCGTTCAATTGCCTCGATCCGCAGGGTGTCAAATTTCGCCGCGCGGCCTTTTTCCCAGATTGTCGCGGCGGCTTCCTTGGGGATGACGCCAAGGGCCGCCATCCGGTCGGCGGCGTGCGCTTCGATCTCGAACCAGATCCTGAACCGCGTTTCGGCGGACCATATCGACGCCATTTCTTCGCGGGCGTAGCGGGGAATCATTTCGTGCCTCCAGGCTGCGGGCCTACGCCGGGCGGTTCGCGCTGTCAAAAACTGGCGATGGCGGTTCAGGCGAGGCTCGCCGCCTGCTCCGACCAGCGCTCGCGCGCAACCCGGCCCGGCTCATCGAGGCGAATTTCGATCCAGCGGCCGGCGCCGTCGTCCCAGGCTGCGATCTGGCGGAGATGGAAGACGCCAAGCTCGTTCAGTCTTGTTTCCGTCGCCCGATCGACGCCAATGATCTGCGTGAGATCATCCTTCGGCCCGTCGGGCGCATCGAGAAGAAGCGCGGGCGCGCGAGCGGACGCCGCGACCGCGTCAACGTCCGCCGACGTTTCGGGAACCTGATTTGATGGGCGGACGCGCGCCGCAAAGATCCACGCGCCCGCCGCCGCGCCGAACAAAAAGGCGAGAAGAAGAAAGAACCACATTTGAGTGACGAGCCAGAACATGGTGACCGGCTAGTCCGATTCCGCGGCGCTTGCATCGACGACGAAGTCGATCCGCCGGTTTCTTTGCTGACCCTGCCGGTTGCTGTTGGACGCGATCGGCCGCGTTTCGCCATAGGCCCTGACGAGATAATCCGCGCGGAGGCCCTTCCGGTCGAGATAGTCCTTCACCACTTCGGCGCGGCGTTGGCTGAGTAGAAGGTTGGATTCGGCGATCCCGGTCGAGTCGGTGTGTCCTTCGATGGCGATTGTTTTGCCGTCGCATTCCGCGATTGCGCCGGCGAACGCATCGAGCAGCGCGTGATCGCCCGCGCTCAGGAATGCGCTGCCGTGCCGGAATGTCAGCCTGCGCCCGTTTTGGGCCCTGTTGATTGCGGCCTGACAGAGTTTTGCCGGTTCCGCTGGCGCGATGATGGGTGATTTCGCCGCCGGCGGTCTAATTCGAATATTGACGTCAAAAGCATAGGCGCCCCGAGCTCCCGCAATTAGGCTCTCGGCGGTGTCGGCGACGGCGCGGCTGGTCGCGACGCCGGAGAGAGCAAAGGTCTCGCCGCGTTGCCGGATTGCGCCTTCTTCCAATACCGACAACGCGTGCATGGCTGGCGCGGCGGCGGCCAGCCAGGCGCTTTCATCAGCGAGCGGCACGATCGAGGTTGCATCGCTTGGTGTGAGCTTAGCGGCGCCGATAAAAGCGCCAAAGAGGGAAGCGCGCGCGCTCTCGCTTGGCGCCATGCCGGATAGCGCGAGTTTTCCATCCGCAAATTCGGCGTCAAATCTGTAGCTCGCGACCGGGGTTGTTTCCAGGCCGGGCAGGCTGATGGTGACGGCGCTCGCGTCAGCCTTGGTCACGGCGCCGAAAGCTGCGCCCCCTGGACCGATCGCTGTAAGGGCCGCGTCAACCGCCTCTTTCCTCGCTTTATCGTCAGGCGCTTTGCCCGAAAGGACAATCGCCTGACCGTCCGCTTCGGCTCGCGCCCAACCGTGTCCCGAAGCGGCAAGTTTTTTCTGGGCCAGCGAAGCGAGTGACGCCTCAATGCGCGGTGCGCCGAAAGGGCCATGGATGACAAAAGCCCCAAAAATAACAAAGCCGAACGCGCAAACTGCAATCTTTGCCGGGCCTGACGCCACTTCACCTCCGAAACTATATTGGGCATCGGCCATGAGGCAGTCCGAGCCGATCGATCGGCTTCGTCCCCGGCGAATGTCACGCCCACTGCAACTTTAGCGCCGTTTCGGCGCGCTGCCCAAGTTCAATGTTGCGTTCTACATCCGCCGATTGCATGCGGACAACGCAGCGAGCGAATCGCGGCCAGAAAGCCTATGGAAAGAGTTGCAATGGCCTTGGCCGCTGAAAATCCGACATCCGGCGCCGGGGACCGCGGGGTCTTTGGGCAGCTTTCACTACCGACGATGGCGATGCCGGCGTCGGGCCGCCGGTGGACGCTCCGGCCCTTCGACCAAGCTGTCGCCGCCGGCATTGAAGCCGAGACTTCATGCCCGTCGATCGTCGCGCGCGTGCTCGCCGGCAGAGGCGTCAACGCGGGCGGCGCCGCGCGCTACCTGAACCCTTCCTTGCGCGAAGAACTCCCCGATCCTTCGACGCTCGCCGACATGGACCGCGCGGCGGCGCGAATTGCCGCGGCGCTGATCGCGGGGGAGCGCTGCGGCGTCTTCGGCGACTATGATGTCGATGGGACGAGCGCCGCCGCAATTCTCAAGGGCTATTTCAGCGCGCTCGGCGCGCCGCTTGAGGTCTATCTTCCGGATCGCATTCTTGAAGGGTATGGGCCGACCATCGAAGCATTTCGCGCGCTGAAGGAGCGGGGCGTCCGGATCATCATGACCGTCGACTGCGGCGCGGCGGCCCATCAGGCGATCGAGGCGGCAACCCGCGAGGGCCTCGAGATCATCGTCCTCGATCATCACCAGATGGACGGCCCGCCGCCAGCCGGCGCCTACGCGACGGTCAATCCGCACCGGACCGACGACCGTTCGGGATTGCTGACGCTCTCGGCCGCGGGGGTCGTCTTCATGGCGATCGTCGCGTTTAATCGTGCGCTGAGAGAAGCCGGCTATTTTGCCGCACGCCGGGCGCCGGACCTCTTAGGATTTCTTGATCTCGTGGCGCTCGGCCTCGTCTGCGACGTGATGCCGATGACCGGCCTTGGGCGCGTCCTGACGGCGCAGGGGCTGAAAGTGCTGAACCATGGCGGCAATCCGGGTCTGCGGGAACTCGGAAGGCGCGCCGGCATGAGCGGCGTCGCCAGCGCCTATGATCTCGGCTTTCTGATCGGCCCGCGCATCAACGCGGCTGGCCGCATCGGCCATGCGCGTCTCGCATTCGATCTTCTGACAACCGATGATCCGGCGCGGCGCGCGCTGCTGGCCGAAAAACTTCATGTGATGAACGCCGAACGCCAGCAGATCGAAAAACGAGTGCAGGCCGAGGCGATGGCGCGGATTGAGCGCGACGGGCTCGACCGGCGCTGCGTCATCGTTGCGGCGGGCGAGGGCTGGCATCCGGGCGTCATCGGCATCGTCGCCGGACGCATCAAGGATCGCTTTGACCGCCCGGCAGTGATCATCGGCATCGACGGCGCGATCGGCAAAGGCTCGGCGCGATCGCTCGAAGGGGTGGATATCGGCGCCGCGATCCGCGCGGCAAAGAGCGCCGGCCTGCTGACTGCGGGCGGCGGCCACGCAATGGCTGCCGGCCTGACGATCGATTTGGGGTCGATCGCCGCATTCTCGGGTTTTCTCGAACAGCGCTGCCGCGCCGATGTGGATCTGGCGTTAAGCAGTCGAACCCGCGACATTGATGCGCTGATCGCGCCAACGGCGATCAGCGGCGCCTTTGCGCAATCAATTTCAGCCGCGGGGCCGTTCGGGCCGGGCAATCCGGAGCCGGTTTTCGTGCTGGCCTCGATGCGGGTCGATCGCGTGAAAGAAGTAGGCGCCGGTCATCTCGCCTGCGATCTCGTTGGCGATACTGGCGAGCGCGTGCGCGCGATAGCGTTTCGCGCCTTGCGCGAACCGCTCGGAAATCTGCTGGCGACCGGCGTACGCCTCCATGTCGCAGGCCGCGTGAAATCGGATACTCGGCGCGGCGACGGCGCCGCTCAATTTCATCTTGTCGATGCGGCCGCCGCGGTCTTGTGAATTCGCCCGAAGGGCTTGCGCGGCTTCTAAATCCTCGCCTATACAGCGCCCTCGCTTTTGCGAGCCCGTCCGCAACGGGCCCTTCGTCTATCGGTTAGGACGTCAGGTTTTCAACCTGAAAAGAGGGGTTCGACTCCCCTAGGGCCTGCCACGCGCGACCAACGCACTTCGCCGAATTGGGGAAAACAATCGGAAGCCGGCGGCCCGATTTCGCCCCTCATGGGGGTCAGTCTCTCAAGTTGTGAGATTGATTTTACTGCGGATTTCCTATGTATTAGGCGTGGGTGAATGTCGATCGGTCTTGTGGAGGGGCGTGGTGATCAGGGGTTTGTGGGGTGCGGTTGCGGCTGCGGCTTTGGTTTTCGCGCCGATATCGGGCGCTTTGGCCGCCGGCGTTTCGAAGGCGCAGATCGCTGAATCTCTCTCGGCGAAGGGATATTCGGTCCAGGATTTCAAGCCGAACATGCTGGCGGTCGTCGTCGGCGAGCACGTCGTCCTTGTCGGGGTTGACGGTTCGGACGCGGACGTTTCCTACATCAGCTATCTGAACGATGTCTCGCTCGGTGAGGGCGGCCATAAATTCCTGAGCAAATTCAACAGCGAAGTGAAATTCGGCCGCGCGTATGTCGATCGCGACGGCGATGTCGCCCTGCAGATGGACCGCAATTCCAACGGCGGCGTGACGGTCCAGAACATCGAATCTGATTTCGAAGTGTTTCTGCTTTTGATCTCGAAGTTCCTCTCCGATTTTCAGGCGCAAGGTTCGGTCTGATGAGGGCCGGCAAGCAGGCTTTCGCCGCCGAGGCGAGGGCGATTCTACCTGCCGGGGAAAAAGGGCGAGACCAGTTCGCCAATCTGGTGCAAAGTGAGGGCGGCGTTCAACTAGGTAGAGCCGGAAATGACCGGCTTGGAAACATATGGCGAGTCAGGCGATTATATTGTTTCGGCTTCTGTGGCGCAATGGATCGGGCGGCAGTCGGTCCGGCGTCCGAAGGAACTGACGGGGAAAACGGCTTTTATGGCGGAGACTTCTGGGGGCGCTTCGGGCGTCAAGTCGCCGGGCGGACAAGAGGAAGAGACCTTCACGATCGAAGGCGTCGTGAAATGGTTCGATCCGACTAAGGGCTATGGCTTCCTCATCGGCGCCAATGACGGCGGCGACATCCTCATCCATTCTTCATGTCTGCGCGACGCGGGCAGATCGACGGCGCGCGAGGGCGCGACGGTTCTGTGCGAGGTCGTACGCCGGTCAAAAGGCCTGCAGGCGCTGAGGATCATCAATATCGATGACAGCACGGCGACGCCGCTGACGCCGGCGACGTCGTTGTACGTCCAGACGCCGGCGGGCGAATTCAAGCGGGCCGCCGTCAAATGGTTCAATCGCGCGAAAGGCTATGGCTTCCTGACGCGCGGCGACGGAACCGAAGATATTTTCCTGCACATGGAAACCTTGCGAAAATGCGGCATGGGCGAAGTCATCCAGGGTCAGCGCGTGCAGGTCGCTTTCGCCACCGGTTCAAAGGGTTTGCTCGCGGTCGAGATCCGGCCCGATCAGGAAAACTAGCCGCCGGGAAATGGTGCAATGGCAGCGTGGCGGATCCTGCTCATCTGGCTGTTCGCGATGTTGGCGTCGGCCGCGTCCTGCGCCCCGACCAAATCCGGCGTCGCCGCCAAGGCTGGCGAACTCGTCATTTTGTCCGCGTCCGGTGAACACCGGTTCGAAATCGAACTCGCCGACACCGATGAAGAGCGCGCGATCGGCCTGATGTATCGGACATCGATGCCGGAAAACGCCGGCATGTTGTTCGACTTCGGTCCGGAAAGTGTCGTCCATTCAATGTGGATGAAAAACACCCTCATACCGCTCGACATGGCGTTCATCGCCGAGGACGGCAGGATCGTCAAAATCGCCGCAAATACGACGCCGCGATCCTTGACGTCGATCAGTTCCGGCGAACCTGTCCTTGCGGTGTTCGAGGTGAATGGCGGCCGCTTAGAGACGCTCGGCGTCAACGCGGGCGACATCGTCCGCCATCCGATTTTCGATCGGCCCTGACCTTTACAGCGCGCCTCGCATTGGCCAATACCCTCCCTTGGAGGGTTTTCCGGAAAAGTAGTTTGCGGTTTTCCGAAGAAAACGCTCCACATCTAAGATCTGAACGCGTTTCGTGAACGCCGGGTTCACGAAACGCGTTCAGGCCGGCAGGCGGAGCGTAGCGCAGTCTGGTAGCGCATCTGCTTTGGGAGCAGAGGGTCGCAGGTTCAAATCCTGCCGCTCCGACCATGCGGTCCAGAATGTGGCGAGGTGATGCGCGATGTTCGCGAGGATTTATCAGCCGGCGAGAACGGCGATGCAGTCAGGCAAAGCCAAAGACGGATTCTGGTTTCTTGAGTTCGAAGCGCAGGCCGCGCGGCGGATCGATCCGTTGATGGGCTGGACAAGTTCGGACGACACCACCGGCCAGGTGAGACTTACCTTCGACACCAGCGACGCCGCGGTCCGCTATGCTGAAAGCCGGAACATTCCGTTCCGGGTGACGCCAGCCAACACCGCGCCGCCGGTCGCCAAGGCCTACTCGGACAATTTCGCGTTCCGCCGCAGAAAGCCGTGGACGCATTGATCACTGATACCTGACCCCGTAGCTCAGCTGGATAGAGCACCCGCCTTCTAAGCGGGTGGTCGCAGGTTCAAGTCCTGCCGGGGTCGCCAGCGCCGCCGAGAACCGGCAATGCTGCGACCCGGACCGCCAAGCGGGCCTTGCGAGAAATTGTTTGCGGGTCGGGTCTTGGTCATCCGTCTCCCCTCACTTACGAAGAGGAGATTTCCGCTGCCGCGGAGTTAGAGCAACGAGCAATATCTCAGAATCGAGGACGACGTCACCCTGACGCAAGTCAGGGTCCAGAATGGCGAGCAAGTCCCTCGCGGCTCTGGATGCTGACTTTCGTCAGCATGACGGAACGAGGTTCGTGTCCAATGCGGATTA
>JBGTLL010000062.1:0-15717 GCA_041744115.1 Parvularculaceae bacterium
GCGGCCGTCGGCTGGCGGGCGCGCCGGCACGCGGCGCTGATCGACGTCGACCGCCTCGCCATGCTCGACGCCGATGATTATTTCGAAGCCATCAACGCGCCGCAATCGGGCTTTATCATTCTTGACCCGGACGAATTCTACATCCTCGCCTCGCGCGAGGCGCTGTCGATCCCGCCGGACTATGCCGCGGAAATGACGCCGATCAGCCCCGGTTTGGGCGAATTCCGGGTGCATTATGCCGGCTTCTTCGACCCGGGTTTCGGCTGGAGCGCGAGCGGACCGAACGGCAGCCGCGCGGTCCTCGAAGTCCGCAGCCATGACGCGGCGTTCGTCCTCGAACATGGACAGCTGGTCGCAAGGCTCGTCTACGAACGGATGGCGGCGCGCCCGGCCAAACTCTATGGGGAGGGCGTCGCCTCGAATTATCAGGGACAGGGCCTCAAATTGTCGAAACATTTCAAATAGGCAGGATCATGATCATCGAAACCGCACTCGCGCTTTTGCTGCAATCGTCCCCAAGCGGGGAATTTCGTTCACCGCGCAAGCTCAACCCGTATTCGCTCTGCAGCTGCGAGGCTGTCGATGAGGAAAGCCTCGTTTCCTTCATCGGAATCGCAAGCGACGCCGAGGTAACCCTCGGCGAGGACGGGCTTAGCGCGGCGCCGCGTCAGGCGACGATCTTCCGTGTGCTGCGCAGCGCGTCGGACGACATTCCCGACCCCGCCAAAGTCTGGCACGCCACCGATCCCGCCAAATGCGGCGTCAAATTCGACTATGGCAAGCGCTACGATGTCGTCGCGGTGAAGAAGGACAATGTCCTCGAAACGAACTGGTGCGTGATGCCGAAGCCGGAGAAGGCGGATTAGTCGGTGCGCGCGAAAACGACGGACAGGTTATTGGCCGGCATCGCAACAATCGCCGCAAGTTCAAGGCCAGCAAATGTCGCCAGCGGCGCAATATCCCGGTCGAGATCGCGAACGCCCCAGCGCGGATCGCGCGCTTTGAGCGAATGGTCGAAATCGGCGTTCGAGGGCGCTGTGTGAACGCCGTTGCGGGCAAAGGGGCCGTAAAGGAAAAGCCGCCCGCCTGGCCGCAACAGGCGCCCGGCGCCGGCGATCAGCCCTTGCGCCGCCGCGAACGGCGCGATGTGGATCATGTTGATCGAAACAACGCCGTCGCAGCCGCCAAAGCCCTGACGCCAATCCGCGCGCGTCACATCGGCCGCATGCGGCGCATCGACATTGTTCAATCCGAGATGCGCGGTCCAGGCGGCAATCGACGCCCGCGACGCTTCATCAGGGTCCCCCGGCCGCCAGCGGGCCTCCGGCGTCGCGGCGGCAAGATGCGCGACATGCTCGCCGGTGCCGGAGCCGATTTCGATGATCGTGCCTTGGCCCGGCATGTGCGCCAGAAACGCGTCGCGGATCGCATCGCGGTTGCGGGCGGCGGACGGGGAGAACAGGCGTGTTTCGACTTGGCTCCGCGGTTCCAGCGCAATTTCCGTCGGCGGCGGTTTGTCCCCGCTCATGACGAACAGCGGGCTCCGCCAAGGACGCAGAAGCGCGAGCAATGCGGATGGTTGAGGCTGACCGGCCGGGCGGCTTCTCGAAGCGTTGCGCCAAGTTCAAATTGCGGGTCGTCGACGATCAGGGTGCAAGCGACGACCGACGGCGCCGCGCCCTTTCGCTTGATCACCATGCGCGAAGACGCGCACATCACACTCGCCGGGTCTCGCTTGAGAACGCCCCAGCACTGCATCGTGATTTCCGGGGTGTCGGCGCCGGCGTCCATTTCCGGAAAGAGGACGAGCGCGTCGGCGCAAAAAGCGTCAATCGGCAGTCCGTGCTCGGCGAACAGGCGCGCATATCCCGTGCGCGCCGCGGATTCGCTTTCGCCGGGATGGCGCCGTCCGGCGACCTGGAGCGCCGCGCCATCCGCGGCGAAGGCCTTGATTCCGGCAAGCGCGATGGCAAAGGCGCCGGCGCCCCGTTCCTCATCATGGAGGGCCGGCGCATAATGATCGAGGCTGACGCGCAAGCGAAATTTGTGGCCATGGTCTCCGACGAGGCGCCTGACCCCGGCGCGCGCGAAAGGCCGCATCGACGGGCGCATGGCATTCGTCAGGATGAGGACGGAAAGCCCGGCGGCAAGCGCCGCCTCAGCCATGCTGACAAGCTCACCGTTCATGAACGGCTCGCCGCCGGTGAAACCGATCTCGCGCGCGCCCATGAAGCGTGCTTCGCTAAGGAACGGCAGAAACTCGGCAAGGGTCAGATAAGCAAGGCGGTCGTTCGCCGGCGAGCTTTCAATATAGCAGTTGCGGCACTCGATATTGCAGAGCGTGCCGGTGTTGATCCATAGCGTTTCGAGGCGAACAAAAGGCGCCGCCGCGCGGACAGCGCCGTCGCGCGCGAAGGCGGCGTCGACAAATTTGCCGGAAGCCCGCAGCCTTGCGAGACCTGATGCGTCAGCCATGTGCGCCCTGTCTTCAGACGGACCAAAAGACGCAAGAACGCCCGCCGCTGCAAGAGCGGCGGGCGTCACAAGCGGTCAAAACCGCGTCAGTCGTCCTTGCCGATCGGCGCGCCCCAGACGGCGTCGTCTTCAAATCCCTCGGCGTTCGGCGTCGCGGGCGGCGCATAGGGATCGACGGGCTGCGGCGTCGTTGGCGCCGTCGGCGCATAGGGATCATAGGCGGCAGGCGATGGCGCAACCGCGGGCGCGAGAGTTGCTGGCCCGTCCTTGTGCGCGAGGCGCCAAACCGAATTCTGCAGTGAGGCGGAAGCGGGGTTGTAAACCTCGCCCTTGTAGATGATTTCGGCTGGCGAAACGTCGGCGGCGTAATAGGCCTTGTTGAAGTTCTTCCGTGTTTTCAGAACGGCGCCTTCAAGGCTGACGCCGCCATAAAGCCCGCGCGAGCGCGAGAAGGCGACAATGTCCGTCGTCTGAGCTTTGGCGCCGGCGCCGATCGGGCCGGCCGCGAGCGAGAGGTCGGCGCCAAGCTTCACTGACGTCGACAGCAAATGCTCCATGCCGCGCTGGGTCATGACGAGAAGAACGATTTCGGATTTCTCGACGCCCGCCTGAAAACCGAAAGAGCCAGAGCCGACGGCGAAGAAAGTCGGCTGCGACCAAGTGCCGTCCTTGTTGCGCGCGATCATGACGGCGTCGCCGCCCGATGCGCCGAAGACGAACCCGGCGCGCCAGGAGTCGGGGATGATGACGACCGCCTTCGCTGAATCAGCGAGCGACCACATCGGCTCGAAGGCGCTGTCATCGGCGAAGTAGCTGATCGTTTCCGCCGCGTCATTCACAAGGTCGGTTGCTTCCTGCCGCTTGTCGCCCGCCGATGCTGGCGCGGTGACAAGCGCAAGGGCGGCCGCCGCAAGGCCGGCCCGAACGAGGGTTTTCAACATGGCGTCACTCCCTGATGCTCCTGCGCGGCCACATTCATCGCCGCAAAAGACGGCGCGCATGCGGCGATTGGCATAAACTTCTGGAGAGGTTCGGGCCCCGCGTCGAGCGTTTCGGACCTCAAATTTCCGTCACCCGCCGGGAAAAACGATTGGCTTGACAATCGGCCGGCGCCGGCGGGATCAATGCCCGGGCTGCGGGCATGATGTAGTGGTAGCCTGGCAGCTTCCCAAGCTGCTCGTGCGGGTTCGATTCCCGCTGCCCGCTCCAACGCGCGTTACTGCCCGTCGGACGGTTCTTCGGCAGCCGCGGCGGGGGGTTCAGCCGGTTCGGTCTCCGCGTCCTCGGGCGATTCGACCGTTGGCGTTTCTTCGGCGGGAGGGGCGGGCGTCGGCAGCGGAACCGGGCTGTCCGACAAAGTCTGCAGATAGGCGAGGAGGTCGGCGCGCTGTTCGGCTTTCGGAAAGCGCTGCACCATCGCCGTTCCCGGGATATAGCCTTGAGAATTCTCGATATAGAGATTGAGGCGGTCGAAACTCCATTCGCCGCCCGCCGCTTTCAGCGCGCCGGTGTAGTTGAACCCGGCATGGGCCGCGACTTCGCGGCCAACAACGCCCCACAGATTGGGCCCGGTGCCGTTGGCGCCGCCTTTCTCGAGCGTGTGGCAGGATTTGCAAAGGGCGACACGGCGCTCTCCGGCTTTCGGGTCCGCGGCGGCGAGAAGCACGGCAAAATCAACGGGGGCCGCTTGCTCCCCGCCGGCGGCGGTCGTCGCGTATTCGATTGGATACTGCGGAAACGGATGCGCAGCCGCCGCTTCGCCATGCGCGCTGGCGCCATGGTGTCCGCCGCGCAGCGCCGTTGCAAGCTGCGGCAGACCGAAGAACAGCAACAGCGCGATCAGGCCGGCGGCGGCGAGCTTGTTGAAAAACATCGGGTCTTGCATCGTTGCCCTCGGGACTTGCGAGCGGACGGTTCGGCTGGCGCGCCTTTTACCGGCGGTCTCGGCGCCCGGCAAGGAACGCTGACCCTCCGAGCGGCGCGGCCTAAGCGCGCGGGCGCGGCCTCGCAGGCGCTTGTTCCCACCAAGCGGTTGCGGCAAAGGTCGGCGGCGGCACAGTCGGAGGCCGAAAGGCGCGATGCCAGGCGGCGGATCAATCGCATTTCAGGGCGAACCCGGCGCCTATTCGCACCTCGCCTGCGAATTGTTTGCGCCGCAAATGACGCCGCTCCCTTGCGCGACGTTTGAAGAGGCGCTGGCGGCGGTTCGAGATGGGCGCGCCGCCCGGGCGATGCTGCCGATTGAAAATTCTCTCGCCGGCCGGGTCGCCGACATTCATCATTTGCTTCCCGAATCGGGCCTTCACATTGTCGGCGAGCATTTCTTTGCGATCCGCCACCAGCTTCTCGGCCGTCCCGGCGCGCGGCTGGAAGACATTCGCGTCGTCAGAAGCCATGCGATGGCGCTCGGCCAGGTTCGGGGGCTTCTCGCCCGCCCGAACATCCGCGCTGAAATCGCCGGCGACACCGCCGGCGCCGCGCGCCGGCTGGCCGAGAGCGGGCGCATGGACGAAGCGGTCGTCGCCTCGGCGAAAGCGGCGGCGATCTACGGCCTTGCCGTCCTTGAAGCCGATGTCGAGGACGCCGGCCACAATACGACGCGCTTTCTGGTGATGGCGAAAGATGCGGCCGATCCCGGGCGCGGCGGCTCGGTCGTCGCGACCTTCGTCTTTCAGGTCAGGAACATTCCTGCGGCGCTCTACAAGGCGCTCGGCGGTTTTGCGACCAACGGCGTCAACATGACGAAGCTTGAAAGCTACATGCTCGAAGGCTCGTTCAGCGCGACCATGTTTTACGCCGACATCGAAGGCCATCCCGAAGACGCCAATGTCAAACTCGCGCTCGAAGAGCTTGAATTCTTCTCGACCCGCTTCAAATTGCTCGGCGTTTATCCTTCGGCGCGGCGGCGCTAGCGGCGGTCCGCCTGCGCGTGCGACGTGCGGCAAAGGCCGCCCAAGCCCAGAAAGTTGCGGGCAGATTAAATTTCGATTCCTGCGCCCTTGGTCATTTGCAGACGATCGGACTTGCGGCATTTTCGACGGCGCCGGGACCGGGAGGGTTTGCCCGCGCCATAAGGCGTGTCGAGGGAACCGGGGCGAGGGAGGGTCGATATATGACGGAACCAACCAATTCAGGCGGCGAGCAAGGTCGCGAAGGACCGTCGCGCCGCCAATTGCTGCAGGGCGCGGCGCTCGTCGCGACGGCGGCGGGCGCCGCGTTCTCATTTGCTCCGGCCGGCGCTGCGGGCGTCCCGGGCGCCATTCTCGCGCAGGATCCGCTGACCCGGGCCGCGGCGGCGCGCGATCTGCGCATCGAAGCCGCCAACCACCATTTCGCCACCGCGCCGGCAGCCGTGCAAACCAGCAACGGCGACGAGGCGCTCTATCCGGATCTGCGCGGCAGCTTTTCAAAGACGCTCGTTCACAACAGCGCCGGCGAAGTTGATCCGGTTTCGTATCAATCGCTGCTGAACGCGCTCGACAGCCGCAACCCCGCCGACTTCGAATCGATTTCGATGGGAACGCCGACGACAGGCGGCAATCGCCTTGTCAGTCCGCAGGCCGCCTATGCGTTTGAGATGTCCGGCGTCGATGGCAACGCCTGCCGCATTGCGAACGCCCCTGCTTTCGCCAGTGCGACGACGCAGGCCGAAATGGCGGAGCTTTACTGGTATGCCGTGACGCGCGACATCGCGTTCATCGATTACGCGAGCGATCGCGTCATCGCGACCGCGGCGGCGGATCTCGACACCTTCTCCGCGCGCGCCATTTTTCCGATGATCGGCGGGAAGGTCACGGCGAGTTCGGTTTTCCGCGGGAAAATTTACGGCGTCGGTTCTCCTCCGGGCACGCTTGCCGGCCCGTTCATCAGCCAGTTCCTGCTAAAGCCCTTCGCGATCGGCCAGCTTCGTGTCGAGCAATCCTACCCCGGCCTGAAGCGTCAGGGTAAAAATCAATTCATGGCGGATTTCGCGACAGCGCTCGCCATGCAAAACGGGGCCAGGCCCGCGGGCGCCGCGCAATTCCAGAACCTGTCGAACTACATCAATAACATGCGCGACCTCGCCGAATGGGTGCATAACGACTTTCCCCTGCAGTCGCCGCTGCATGCTTTGTCGGTGATTTTCGGCTTCGGCGACGAGGCCGCGTTCGATCAGGGCTTGCCGTTCTTCAACGGCAGAAGCGCGACGCAGTTCGGATTTGTCGATTTCGGGCTGCCTGACATCAGCCATCTCGTCGCCCAGGCGCCGCGCCAGGCGCTGACCGGCGCCTGGTTCCAGAAATGGGCGGCGCATCGCCGTGTACGCCCGGAGGCCTATGGCATCCGCATCAACGTGCAAAATCGCGGGCTGCGCGCTTACGGGATCGGCAATGAATTACTCGGATCGAAGGCGTACGCCGCCGCCGTCAACGAAGTGCGCCGATTGAACGGCAAATCGTCAGGCAAATCGAATGACGGCCTGTTGCCGATGGCGTTTCCGGAAGGGTGCCCGGCGCACCCCGCTTATCCGGGCGGCCATTCGTCGTTTGTCGCCGCTGGCGCGACCGTGCTCAAGGCGTTCGTCAATGAGGACTACGTCATTCCAAATCCCGTTCAGGCCAACCGGCATGGCAATCAGCTTGTCGCCTGGACCGGCGCGGCGCTGACGATCGGCGGCGAGTTGAACAAGCTTGTCGCCAATGTCACCCATGGCCGCGACTCCGCGGGCGTTCATTGGCGGTCGGACGGCGTCGGCAATCTCATCGGCGAAGCGGTCGCGATCGGCCTGTTGCGCGACTACTCCCGCACCTACAACGAACAGATCGACGGTCTCACTCTGCGCAAATTCAGCGGCCAGCAGATCAAAATCCAGAACGGCGTGGTGACGAATATCGCCGGTTAGCCCGCTGGGCGCGGGTTGCGGCGATTCTTCTTTCCGGCGATTTCGTCCGTGCAAATACAATTAAATCGATGCTTGAACCGGCGATCCGTGTTCCCATGTCAAAGGTTGATTGTGATGGGCGCCGCGCAAGCGGCGAACCATAAGCTCTTTGACAAGTCTGGGTTTTGCGCGCCGCGGCGTCTTGTGGCTGCTCGCGCAAGTCGATGGGAAACGCGGCGGGTGAAATATGCCCGTCATGCGGCGCCGGCGCCTGTTCTATCGTTCAAGCGACGAATCCGTACTATCCGTACAAATCCGCGACGATCCGCGCGGAGACTGGATCCGTGAGGCGAGGGCGGGGTCGGACACTCCGCAAAGTACGGACAATCACGGTCAAGAGTCATCATCCGCCCAGCGTTCGATCAGCCGCCGCGCAATTGTAAAGCGGGGCGGCAGGCGGACCTCCTCGCGGCGATCGCCGGCGAGGAGCGCCGTAATCTCGCCGCGAGAAAGCCAGCGCGCATCGACGATTTCCTTGTCGTCAAGCTTCAGATTGCGGTCTTTCGCGTCGGCAATAAAGCCCATCATCAGCGAGGACGGAAAGGGCCAAGGCTGCGAGAACTGATAGCGGACATTGGTCAGCGTGACGCCCGCTTCCTCCTTCAGTTCGCGGATGGCGCATTCTTCCGGCGTTTCGCAAGCCTCGACGAACCCGGCCAGCGCCGACAGGAACCCCGGCGGGAAATGCGGACCGCGGCCAAGAAGACAGGCGCCCTCGTGAACCGCGAGGACGATCGCCACCGGATCGGCGCGCGGGAAATGATCGGCGGCGCATTGACGGCACTGGCGCTTGGCGCCGCCGTCCTTCATCTCCGTTTTTGCGCCGCAGAGGGCGCAATGGGGATGGCGGCGATGCCAGTCAAGAAGCCAGCGCGCCGCGCCGATGATTGCGAGCTCGTCGCCCGGCACACTTCCCGCCGCCTCCCTGAGCGGCGTGTAGACGCCAAGGTCGGCGAACGGCGCATCCTGCGGCGTGGGGGCGGCCGAAACATCGGCGGCGAAACAGGCTGATGCGCCTTGAAGGCCGAGAAATGCGGTCGGTGCGTCAGCCGGAAATTCGCGCCGTGCGGATGCAGCCAGAAAGACGCCTCTGCCGTCGCGGATCAGCGGGTCGCCGCGATAAAGGGGCAAGAAAACGCTCGCCGGGTCGGCGAGGCGCGCGGCGATCCAGTCGGCGCTGACGCGCGCTTCCGATGCGCGGTCAAGCGGATTGCCGCAGAAAGAAATTGTATCGGACGCCGACGACATGGCCTCGGCTTAGCCTCGACAGCCCTCAGGCGCCAGCGCCACCGACTGCTTTCCATCGCGTCACAAGGACGAAGGCAGCGCAAAGCCAGGTGGCGCAGGCGGCATAAAAGAGCGCCGGCGACGACCGCACGATTTCATCGCCTGACCATTCGACCGGCGTTTCGACGCCGAGCGGCGTGAACAGGTGGAAGACGATCGCGCCGGTCATGATGCCGATTGCGATCAGCGCGCCGGCGAATTGCGAGGCGCCGACATGCGCCCCGCCCCTGAAGGCGACGAGCCCCGCCGGAATGGCGATCAGCAACAGTGAGGAGGCAAGCTCTCCGGCGCCGATCAGCCACGGCCCCGCCGGGTAGAAAAGATCAATCTTTGACCACTCGCGCAAGTTCTCGAAAATATGCCGCGGGGTTTGATGCCCGGTGAACTTGAACCGGAGCGAATCAAGAAACACACCCGATATGAAAAGCGCCGCCACCCAAGGCAGCAGCGTCAGAATGGATCGCATCGTCGGTTTCCGTCGCGGCGTCGCCAGCTTCTACAGCGATGATGCTCGCCGGGCGAGATCTCAGGTCTTCACACTTGCGTTTTGCGGAACGGGACAACATATTCCGCCGCGGAAGGCTGGCGGACGGACCCCTCGCCAACCCGGTCAGGTCCGGAAGGAAGCAGCCGTAACGAGTTTCGGGCCGGGTCGTTTCAGCCTTCCACTTTCTCTCCCGACAGCCGACCCTCAAAGACAATAGGCGCGCCTTGCGGGCCGATGGTTCCCCGCGTTAATGACGGTCATGCCCGCTGCTCCCGACACCGCGCCCTATCAGGTTCTCGCGCGCAAATACCGCCCGCAGTCCTTTGACGATCTCATCGGCCATGGCGCGATGGTGAAGACCTTGCGCAACGCGTTTGCCGCGGGCCGGATCGCGCACGCTTATGTGCTGACCGGCGTCCGCGGCGTCGGCAAGACGACGACCGCGCGGATTCTCGCGCGCGCCCTGAATTATGTCGGGCCGAACGGCGAGGACAACGGGCCGACGATCGACCTCGTGGAGGAAGGCCTGCATTGCCGCGCCATCGCGGAGAGCCGTCATCAGGACGTATTCGAAATGGACGCGGCCTCGCGAACCGGCGTCGGCGATATTCGCGAGCTGATCGAGGGCGTGCGCTACGCGCCGGTCGAGGCGCGCTATAAAGTCTACATCATCGACGAAGTGCACATGCTGTCGACAGCGGCGTTCAACGCCCTGCTGAAAACGCTGGAAGAGCCGCCGCCGCACGTGAAATTCATTTTTGCGACGACGGAAATCAGGAAGCTCCCGGTGACCGTGCTCTCGCGCTGTCAGCGGTTCGACCTCCGCCGGATCGAGATCGAGACGCTGACGGCGCACCTTGAAACGATCGTTGACAAGGAAAAAGCGACGGTCGAGCGCGATGGCCTCTTCATGATCGCCCGCGCGGCGGAAGGCTCTGTCCGCGACGCGCTTTCGATTCTCGATCAGGCGCTGGTCCAGCGCGTGACCAGCGACGAATCCGTCAGCGCGGCGATGATCCGCGAGATGCTGGGGCTTGCCGATCGCACGGAGACCTGGGCGCTCCTTGAAGCCGCGCTTTCGGGCGACGCAAAATCGGCGCTTGAAAAATTCCGGCTCCAATATGATGCGGGCGCCGATCCCGCCGTGATCTTGCGCGACCTCTTGCAGATTGCGCATCTCCTGACGCGCGTCAAAGCCGCCGGGCCGGACGCCGCATCGCACGGCGCCGCAGGAGAAGCGGACGCCGGGCGGGCGCGCGACATGGCGAACGCGCTGGCGATGAACACGCTGACGCGCGCGTGGTCGCTGCTCATGAAAGGCCTCCTGGAGACGCAAGCGGCGCCCGATCCGGTTGCAGCGGGCGAAATGGCGCTCATTCGCCTCGCCTACGCCGCGGATCTTCCGACTCCGGACGAAGCGCTGAAAATGCTGAGCGGAGACGCCGACGGCGCGTCGGCGCCGCGATCGCCGCGTCCTTCCTCGCGCGGAGCAGCCCCGCAGGCGGCGATCAGCGAGCCTCAATTCTCCTGCCAGCCGGCGATTTCCGCCGCGCCCGCGACAGGGCCAAAGCTCGACAGCTTTCCCGATATCGTCCGCCTTGCCGATCAAAAGCGCGACGCCCGTCTCAAAGTCGAGCTTGAAAGCTATGTGCACCTCATCGCCTTCGAACCGGGGCGGATTGAGCTTAGACTGCACGACCGCGCGCCCGGCGATCTCGCCAACCGGCTGACGCAGCGCCTCAGGGAATGGACCGGGCGGCAGTGGATCGTTTCGATCAGCGAACACGAAACGGGCGGCGAGACCCTGCGCGATGCGCGGACGGCGGAAGTGCTGGCGCATCCGCTCGTGAAGAAAGCGCTCGAGGTCTTTCCGGGCGCCGAAATCGTCGCCATTCGCGATCCAAAGCCGCAAGGCGAAGCGTCGGATCCGCCGCCCGCTGACGACGAGCTGGAGTAGACGATGAAAGACTTTGGCGAAATAATGAAACAGGCGGGCGCGATGCAGGCGCGGCTTCAGGAGGCGCAGGAAAAGATCGCGGCCCTCGAAGTCGAAGGCCAGTCCGGCGGCGGCATGGTGCGAATCGTCCTGAACGGAAAAGGTTATGCAAAAGCGGTCGCGATCGAGCGCACGCTGATGAACCCTGACGAAGGCGAAGTACTTGAAGATCTGATCGCCGCCGCCTTGAACGACGCCAAATTGAAGCTCGAAACCCGCGCGCAGGAAGAAATGAAATTGCTGACCTCGGGCCTGTCTCTGCCGCCGGGCATGAAGCTGCCGTTCTGAGTGAAGCGCTGCAATGAAGGCTTATGTCTGGACCTGCAGAGTCAAGCCCGAAAAAGTCGATGAATTCCGGGACGCCTATGTGTCAAAGGGCGACTGGGCAATGCTGTTTTCATTGTCGGCGGATTACCGGGGCGCGGAACTGCTGAAGCTCTCTTGCGAAGAGTGCGGCTTCATGAACATCGACTATTTTCAGTCGCCGGACGGTCGCGAGAAATTTATTGAAATGAATGGCGAAGCCTACGCCTTGTTCGACCGGCAAAGGCAGGACGCGACGGTCGAGGAAAATTTCGCCGGCGAATTGATTTCGAGGACTGACGCCCCCCGCGCTTTTCAGGTTCGGCGGCATCTACGTTTCCGAGGCGTGCAAGCTGCGGAAGCCTTGCCCCCGTTCCATCAGTCTACGGAGGAAACAGTGAGTGACCTAGAGCAAAGAGCAATATCTCAGAATCGAGGACGACGTCACCCTGACGCAAGTCAGGGTCCAGAATGGCAAGCAAGTCCCTCGCGGCTCTGGATGCTGACTTTCGTCAGCATGACGGAACGAGGTTCGTGCCCAATGCGGATTAATTGCGCCCCGCTCTAATCCGCCTCTTCGATCCGATGCATGTCCTCGTCGGACAGCCCGAAATGGTGGCCGATTTCGTGCACGAGGACATGGCGGATCAAGTCGCCGAGCGTCGTCTCGCCATTGTCGATCCACTCGGCGAGGATCGGCTGGCGGTAAAGATGCACGTGATTTGGCTCTGGCGCCGGGTCGTCGCGCGAGCGGCTTGTAAGATCGACGCCTTCATAAAGGCCGGTCAGGTCAAAGGGATCGTCAATCCCGACCTCGTCAAGAAGTTCGTCGTCGGCGAAATCGGCGACGTGAATGAGGACGTTGCCGCACTGCGCACGCAGAGCCGCGGGCAGCGTCTCGAACGCCTCTCTTGCGAGCGCGTCGAACTCCTCAAGGCGTGGGGCGACACGATCCGTCCAGGAGTTCTTCACTATTGCCGCGGGGGCCTATTCCATCGGCCGGAAGATCAGGGTCATGACGACGCCAATGAGACCCAGAACCGCCCACAGCGGCAGGTTGAGAACGGTGCCGATCGCCTTGGCGAGGCCGCCCGGAGAATTCTCGGCGACCGCCGGGCCGTTGACGCCGATCAGCGCCAGAACCTCGGCGGAGGTGCGGATGACGGGCTCTCCAGCCTCCATCGACGACACCGCGTCGGCGCCGAGGAGCGCAATCGCTATCGCCACCAAAAGCCAAGAAACAAAGCGAAACGCCGCCATACTGGATGCCCCTGTCGCCCTCGCGTCGCCGAATGATACCGGACCCGCGCGCGTCGCGCAAATCCGGCGCTACGGCGCCTCTGGCCGCTAGCTTGCGCAGGTCGAGGCTCGCTGTATAGATGCGCGCCGCTGGCGGGCGAAATCAGCCCCGCCGCTCTACGGACAGGTGGCCGAGCGGTCGAAGGCGCACGCTTGGAAAGCGTGTAAACGGCAACGTTTCGAGGGTTCGAATCCCTTCCTCTCTGCTATAAATAATCCTAACTTACATTAATTCAGTGAGTTAGGATTTTTAATTATTAGGGGTGTGCAAAATAGTGTGCAATTTTTCTTTCTTTGATAAAAAATCAGAGGTTTTACAATAACCTTAATTTAATGCTTCTGGATTAATTCTAATTATGTCTATAATCTTAGATGGCTTTGTAAATCGAATTTTAAATACAACAAAATCCCCCTTTTCCAATGGTATGGTATTAGGATAAGTGAAAATTTCTAATTCAGTTCTATAAGGTGCGATAAAAGTAATAGTCCGTTTTCCCATCTTAGTTTGGGGTCAAAATTGAAGTGATTAACATCAATCTTTTGGTGCAGAGGGGCGTTAGACAAAAACTCTTTGATTCTTTCCTCCTCGGTCATATTTTTTTGTATAGTAATATTAGAGAACAAAAAGCTGTTCTCATTTTGGATTAATGTTTTGATTTAAATGAAAGATGTTTTTTGGATCATACTTCTTTTTTACTAGCACAAGACGGGTATAATTGGAACCATACACACTCTTTGTTGCAGATTCTCCTTTAGAGCTCATATAGTTCGCATAAATTCGACCACTCGAATACTGTTGCAAGAGTTCATGCGTTTTGTTAAGCCAATCCAAGGATGCTGCCGCATCAGCGGCTTCCTTCCACTGCACCCAAAATACAAGATGTACACCCTCCGGCCTCCTAAGGCTAAAAGCCGTTGCATCTGATGCAACCCGGCAAACCTTTCCATGCATGTAATGACTTAGATTAAATGACAGCGCACAAGAAGGTGGGGGTGTTGCGAAACTTTGCCATAATGGTGTAGATGGAAAGAATATGATAAGAATATTAGGTATAAGCCAAATTACAAAAGCAATTATGTATGGATTGATACGAAAATTTTTTTTCTTAACCCTGTCGTAAATGATTAGTGAAATGAATGTAATAAGAGTTATTAAAACCATCATTTGAATTGTAGCGAATACACATTTTTAATAAATCATTGGATTTCTATATAAGGTTAGTTGTAAAATAAAATCAAAAACTATTAAAATTAAAGGAACTTATATACAAGATTTAATCGTATATGGATAAGTTTTTGCTTTTGGTAATCATTAAAATATTTTGATTCTGGGGATACAGCTTAATTCAAAGTAATTGTCCAAGGGTAGATGTTTTGTAAAATGAATAGTATGAAGAATTTGTTATTTTTTACATTCCTGTTTTTTCTTTTTCTGACGAATAGAACTAGTGTTAAAGCGCAGGACAGGGTATTTGCCAATGAGTTGGTTGGGGTTGAAAATGTGGATAACCCAGAAAATGCTATTGATCAAAACTTAGAATCTGAGGCTATTTTAAGATCGAGGTCGGGGCAAATCATTGGAGCAGGGCAGGAGGGTATATTGGAGTTGAAATTTCCAGTCCTCATTCCAGCCCAATCCCAAGTTTTGATAAAACTAGAATTTGACCAGGCCGTTTTTGATGTGCTTTTAGGTGGAATTAGAGGTGGTGTGCTTTTAGGTGCTCATACCTTGGAGATTCAGGCAAAAAACGGGGAGAGGATTGTGGCCCGAGGGATTACAAGTGAACCCGAGGATTTCGACAATGATGAGATATCCGTATTTGTTGATGACGACGGGAATCAGTTTGTTTTACTTACACTTTCAGAACCTATCGACAGAGTTAGATTTATTGATAGAACTCAAGACTCAATAGTACCACAAAGTAATACAACTCGTATTTTTGCAACTTTTTCTGATGTAGTTGTGGGAGATGACGATGAAGCCAATAGGGAGACTGAATTGAATTTGGTAAAAACCAGTAACAAAAACGAAGTGATCCCTAGTGAGATTATCACCTTTCAACTTACTATCTCCAATACGGGACAATCTGCAGCCCCAAGCATTGTTTTAACTGATGTGCTTCCGATGGGGACAACATTTGTTTCCAGCTCTGATGGGGGTGTTTTTGCCGATGGAACCGTCACTTGGGACTTTGGGGCACTTCCTCCAAGAACTGAAAGGGTTTTCACGCTTGAAGTTGAAGCAAACGAAGGCTTGGAGACAGGCACAGTCATCGCCAACACTGCTAATGCAAAATCTAGAGATCAGGAAGTCAGCTCCAATACGGTACAAGTGACCGTTGTGGTGGCTGACGCTGATGAAGAAGAAGTTGTATTGGAATTGTCAAAAAGCGCGGATATAACAGAGGTTGAGTTGGAGGGAACAATTACCTATCAGTTGACCGTGTCGAATACAGGTGATACTGCAGCTACAGACGTGGTAGTGACAGACGAGCTACCTGCTGGGACGACTTTTGTTTCCGCCTCGGATGGTGGTGTCTTTGCCGATGGTTCGGTAACTTGGGGAGTGGGAACAATTGAAGCAGGAGCTGAACGAGTTTTAACTTTGGTGGTCGCCGTATCATTGGAGTTGGAAGTAGGTACGGTCATTAGAAACACAGCTACTGCGGAAGATGGAGAACAAGAAGTGACTTCAAATGAGGTACAGATCTCAATAGTGATAGGGGAAGAAACAGGTGAATCCATTTTGGAATTGAAAAAAACCAGTAACAAAACCGAAGTGGAACCCGGCGGGACAATTTCTTATGAGCTCACCCTGTCGAACACAGGTGATGGGGACGCGGAAGAACTTGTGGTGGCCGATGAGATTCCCGAGGGCACAACTTTTATTTCAGCCTCAGATGGGGGGGTATTCGCCAATGGCACGGTCACGTGGGAACTGGAAAGCCT
>JBGTLL010000063.1:0-3134 GCA_041744115.1 Parvularculaceae bacterium
CCGACGTCATCCGCCGCGCCGAAGGCGACCCGGCTGTCCGGCCGTTCGTCATTCAGCTCGCCGGCCGCGAAGAGCGCTGGCTGGCTGAAGGCGCGGCGCTCGCCGAGGCCGCGGGGGCCGACATCATCGATATCAACATGGGCTGCCCGGCGCGCGAAGTGACCGGAAAAGCCTGCGGCTCGGCGCTGATGCGCGAACCCGAACAGGCGATCCGTCTGATCGCGGCGACGGTGAAAGCGACATCGCGGCCCGTGACCTTGAAAATGCGCCTCGGATGGGATCGCGACTGCCTCAACGCGCCGGACCTTGCAAACGCGGCGGAGCAGGCCGGCGTCCGGATGATCACGGTCCATGGCCGCACCCGAAACCAGTTCTTCAACGGAAAAGCCGACTGGGCGGCGGTGCGCGCGACCAAAAAAGCCGTGTCGATCCCCGTGTTTGTCAACGGCGACATCGGAACGCTGGCGGACGCCCGCGAAGCGCTCAGTCTTTCAGGCGCGGACGGGATCATGATCGGCCGCGCCGCGATCGGGCGGCCGTGGTTCGGCGGCGCCATTGCGGCGGCTTTGTCTGCGGACGCCGACGAGATTGCCGAACCGTCCCTGGGCGTCCAACTGGCGATCGCGCTTGCGCATTACCGCGACACGATCCGCCATTATGGCGAGCCGCATGGCGTCAGGGTGGCGCGGAAACATCTTGCCGGTTTTGTCGCCACCGCGCCGGTCCCGATCGGGCCGGAGGCGCGGCGGATCTTTCGCTCCGAAGTTTGCAAAGAGTCGAATTGGCTGAAGGTCGAGGCAATGCTTGCCGGGTTTTGCGACGGCGCCGAGCAGCGCTTTTCCGCGGCTGCTTGAACGCCGGGCGATTTGTCTGGATCTGACATCGTGCGCTGGCGGACGAGGTCCCTTGGCCATTCCTGGTCTCGCGATCATGGAGCGGCGCAAGAACGCCCTCGACACCGACATCGCCAGTCACCGCAAGGCCGATGCTGATCTTGGAGCAAAGAGCAATATCTCCGAATCGAGGACGACGTCACCCTGACGCAAGTCAGGGTCCAGAATGGCGAGCAAGGCCCTCGCGGCGCTGGATGCTGACTTTCGTCAGCATGACGGAACGAGGTTCGTGTCCCATGCGGATTAATTGCGCCCCGCTCTAAGGCCCTCGACGCTGAAAGCGTCTCCAACACAATAGCAAGTCATTCAAAGCCCCCATCATCGCCGTCGCCGGAAAACGCCTCACCGAGATCAACGCAATCCTGCTTTTTCGTTCTCGCGGTTCGCCGACGCCGGCCATTTCTCGCTCCGCGCCTGCCGGACGAAGGCGCCGACGGCGGGCGAATGCGGGCGCCCGCGCACGGTGACCAGGTTGATCGTTCGTGAAAATGACGGCTCGACCAGCGGCCTGGCGATGACGCCGGGATCGGTCACCGCGAATTCCGGAAAATAGCCGACGCCGAGACCGGCCTTGATCATGCCGATCACCCAGTCGTCGCATTCGCTGGAAAAGACTTTTCTCGTCCTCACGCCCTCGCGGATAAACTGCTCGTGCACGACGTCGAAATACTCGCAATTGGAGCGATTGATATAGCGCTCGCCGTCGAGTTCGCGGCAGGGGACGGCTTGCGCATTGGCGAGCCGATGCGACTTCGCCAGCACAAGGACGAAGTCCTCCCTGAACAGCGGCATGGCGTGGAATTCATCGCTTAACGGGCCGGGCGCGGCGAGAAGCGCGATTTCGAGTTCGCCGGAAACGAGCCGCTGCATCAGCGGGTTCATGGCGAGGGCGGCGACTTCTATTTCGACATTCGGATAGGCGATCCCGTAGCGGGCGATGAAATCGGCGACGATCGCCGGGCCGATCGTGCACATGGCGCCGATGCGAAGCGTCACCCGGTCGAGGCGCCGGAACTCGCTTGCGGTCGACTTGGCGGAAATGGCCTGCTGATGGATCTGCTCGAAATACGGCGTCATGATCCGGCCAAGCTCTGACAAATGCGTATGGCGCTGTTCGCGATTGATCAGCGGTCCGCCAAGTTCGTCCTCGAGCGCCTTGATGGCGCGCGTCAGCGCCGGCTGGCTGATGTTGCATTTCTCGGCCGCGCGCGTGAAATTCAGGGATTCCGCGACGGCGAGAAAATACCGGATCTGCTGCATTTCCATTGGGCCGCGCCCTCCTTCGCGAATCCAGGAAGCAATTTAGGTTAATCGCGGTTGCGCTTCAACGCTGGTGAAGTCGATCAGCCGTCAAAAGGAGGGGCCTTCACCACGCCGCGTCATGCTGACGAAAGTCAGCATCCAGAGCGGCAAGGGAATCGCCCGCGGCGCTGGACCCTGACTTTCGTCAGGGTGACGCCAGAGGGATGCCACCGCTTCATTCCCCGCCATGCTGACGAAAGTCAGCATCCAGAGCGGCGGAGGGAATCGCCCGCGGCGCTGGACCCTGACTTTCGTCAGGGTGACGAGGGTGGGAGGTCATGCTGACGAAAAGGAGGGGCCTTCACCCGCCTTGCAGGGCGCGCAAAAAAATAATTCAAAAAAAAAGCGTGGGACTTGTCACACTCGGGGGTTCTCGTTCGTCTTATGTGTAGGCGCGCATTCTGGCGCGTGGTTTGGCGGATTGTGAAAGGGTCCTCAGAATGCGGACGAAAGGAAAAACAGGCGCCGTCGTGCGCGGCGTTGCGAAGACCGTCCCGCCAGGGAGAAAGGGGCGCCTTTTACGGCTGCAACAAGCGAGGAAAGCCGGCAAACCAGAATCGCGGAACGCAAAAGGCGCCCCTTATTCGGCCGCGGCGGAGCGAAATTCCGAAGCCGCCGGCGCCGGTTCGCTGGAACCGACGCTCCCGGTGATGAGGCGCGCGCCGCGCTCAAGCGTCACATACGCCCACAGCCAGTCGAGGGTCACCAGAATGCGGTTGCGGAACCCGATCAGGAAATAGATGTGAACAACGCACCAGAAGAGCCACGCGAAAACGCCGGTCAGCCTGAAGCCGCCAAACTCGGCGACGGCGGCGTTGCGGCCGACGGTCGCCAGCGCGCCGAAATCCAGATAGCGGAACGGGCGGGCGGCGGGCTTCCCGGCGATCCTGTTCGCGATCAGCCGGCCGACATAGGCGCCCTGCTGCTTGGCCGCCGGCG
>JBGTLL010000064.1:0-4267 GCA_041744115.1 Parvularculaceae bacterium
GCAGACGATCGTCGACGCCGCGGGGGCCGCGCGCCCCGATCCGCACCGCACCGCCTGGGGCGCCGGCCTCGGCTTCGGGCAGATTGATCTGCCATCCGTCTTCGCGGGCCAACGGATGGCGCGTATCGCCGCCTTGCCTTACGCGCGGGGCGAAGCGCTGACGATCCTGCGCTACCGGCCGGGCGAGGAATATCGCCCGCATGTCGATTTTCTTGGAGCGGATGAGCCTGACCTCGCGCGGCGCGGCCAGCGCGTCAGAACCGCGCTGCTTTATCTCAACGAAGGCTATGAGGGCGGGGAAACGCATTTTCTTTCACCAGACATCCGTTTTGCGGGACGGACCGGCGACGTCCTCATCTTCGACAATGTCGGGAAAGACGGCGCGCCGGACCTCGCATCGCGGCATGCGGGAAGGCCGGTTCTCCGCGGCGAGAAATGGCTCGCCTCGCTGTGGTTCCGTGACCGTCCGTATACGCCTTAATTCGGCGTTTGGCGCCGGTAGGTTCCGGTGAACCAGTCGGTCCACACGGATTTGGCGTCGTCATATTGCTGGAAATGCTGCAACACCGAGCCGTCGGCGTTCGGCGTCCAGGTTCCGCGAAATTTCGCGCCATTTCCGGCCTGCCCCGCGCCAAAGCCGATCGTCCCTTCAAGGATCATCGCGCCCTTGTCGTCGAGGCCGCCCGCATAGTCGATCGTCGCGCCGGCCGAGACCCAGACCTGGCGCCATTTGCCGGTCGCAAGATCGACGAAATTGTAGCTTTGCCCGGTCACCCCGCCGGCGTTCGTCCAGCGCTCGACGATGAGGCAGCCATATTCTTCTTTCCTGATCGAATTCTTCCCGGCGAGCTTGCCGACAGCGTCATAGACGTCCCATTCGCCGACCCAGAAATCGAAATCGTCGAAGACGGGATCCTGGCAAGGCGGCGGCGCGCCGGAATTTTGCGCAACCGCCTCCGGCGCCGTCGCGCAGGCCGCAAGCGCAAGCGCCGCCAGACCGAACAAATTCCGCATCAAACCCTCCCGATTTATCCTTTGCAGTCAGACATAAGACCCGTGCCGGCGGGCGAGCCTCAAAGGTCGGCGCGCCCGCAGGGCGGGTGCGGCATCTCGGGCCCAGCCTCGGTTGATACGGGCGCATTCGGATTTTCCACCACCGACGCCGACGCGCAGGAGGCAAGCGCAAGCGCCGCCAGCCCGAAAATGGTCCGCATCGCAATATCCCTCCGGCCCCACAAGCGCTCAGAATAGGACGCCCGGCGCCCCGGCGAAAGCGCTTTCCCCTATCCCCGAGCGCGCCCTATGGTGCGTCCCGCAATAAAGTCGACGGAGCAGATATCATGGCCGACGTCGCCGTCATCGGCGTCCAATGGGGGGACGAGGGCAAGGGCAAGCTGGTCGATTGGCTGTCGGCCAGAGCCGACGTCGTGGTGCGCTTTCAGGGCGGCCATAACGCCGGTCACACGCTCGTCATCGACGGCAAGGTCTATAAGCTCTCGCTTCTTCCGTCGGGCGTCGTGCGCGCGGGCAGGCTTGGCGTCATTGGCTCAGGGGTCGTCGTCGATCCGTGGGCGCTGATCGCGGAAATCGGCAGGCTCGAAGAACAAGGCGTCAAAGTGACGGCGGACAATCTTGCGATCGCCGAGAACGCGACGCTCATTCTCCCGGTTCACGCCGAACTCGATGCGATGCGCGAAGGCGCCGCGACAGGGATCAGGATCGGCACGACCAAACGCGGCATCGGCCCCGCCTACGAGGATCGCGCCGGCCGGCGCGCGCTTCGCGTCATTGACCTTGCGCACCCCGGAACGCTTGCAGCCAAGGTTGAAAACCTCCTCGTCCACCATAACGCAATCCGGCGGGGCATGAGCGCGCCGGAAGTTGACGCCGCGGCGCTGACGGCGAAACTGAAAGAGATCGCGCCCCGGATCACCCCGTTCATCCGGCCGGTCTGGAAGCTCCTCGACGAGGCGCGCAAGGCCGGCAAGCGCATTCTTTTTGAAGGCGCGCAAGGCGTTCTCCTTGATGTCGATCACGGCACCTATCCGTATGTCACCTCGTCGAACACGGTCGCCGGGCACGCCGCGACCGGGTCGGGCCTCGGCCCGCGCGCGGTCGGCTATGTGCTCGGCATCGTCAAGGCCTACACGACGCGCGTCGGCGAAGGACCGTTTCCGACCGAGCTGACCGACCGCATCGGCGAGCGCCTCGGCGAGCGCGGCCGCGAATTCGGCACGGTGACCGGAAGGAAGCGCCGCTGCGGCTGGTTCGACGCCGCGCTCGTCCGCCAGTCGCTGAAAGTCGCGGGCGTTGACGGTGTCGCCTTGACGAAACTCGACGTGCTCGACGGATTTGACGAACTGAAAGTCTGCGTCGGCTACGCGATCGACGGCGTGCGCTTTGATTACCTGCCCGCGGGCCTCGACGCGCAAGCGCGGTTGACCCCCGTCTATGAAACGATTGAAGGCTGGCGCGGATCGACCGTCGGCGCGCGGTCATGGGCGGCGCTTCCGGCGGCGGCCGTCAAATATGTCCGCCGCATCGAAGAACTCATCGAAACGCCGGTTGCGCTGGTTTCAACCAGCCCCGAGCGCGACGACGTGATCCTGATGAAGGATCCGTTCCAGAGCTGAGCGCGGTTCCCCAGCCGAAGAAACGGGGGCGCCGGCAAACAGGAGTGCTATTCCGCCGCCTTGATATGCGACGCCGAAACCGCCGCGGCGGCCGGCGCAGTCAGCACATGCGCGTCTTCGCGGATGAATTGCGGCAGGCGCACGCGTGCATCGCGCCGGCGCGGGAACGCGGCGCAGGCGACGGTGCCGCGTCCCTCCTGGCTCGCCAGCGCGAGGATCCCGCCCTGCAATTCCATCAGCGATTTCGATAGCGCGAGACCAAGGCCCGAGCCTTTGCGCGTTTTCGAGAAATGATCCTCGACGAGTTCGAACGGCGCGCCGAGCCGGACGATGTTTTCCTTGGCGATGCCGGCGCCGTTGTCGGCGACGATGATGGTGACGCCGTCGAGATCGGCTTCGGCGGTCAGGGTCACTTCGCCGCCCGACGGCGTGAACTTGATCGCGTTCGACAAAAGGTTCAGCGCCACCTGTTTGACCGCGCGCGCATCGGCCCAGACGCCGGGCGCATGGGCGACCGACGCGGTGAGCGTGACGCCCGCATCAGCCGCGCGCTTGGCGACGAGGCGCGCGCACTCTTCAAGGATGCGCTCAAGCTCGACGCGTTTTGGTTCAAGCTGAAGCTTGCCGGCTTCGATGCGCGACATGTCGAGAATGTCGTCAATCAGTTCGAGGAGATGCTGGCCGCTCGACAAAATGTCGCCGACATATTCGCGGTATTTCAAATCGCCGAGCGGACCGTAGAGTTCCGACTGCATGATTTCGGAAAAGCCGTTGATGGCGTTGAGCGGCGTTCTGAGCTCATGGCTCATATTGGCGAGGAATTCGCTTTTCGAGCGGCTCGCGTCTTCGGCGCGGCGCTTTTCAAGTTCGTATTTGCGCATGGTGTCGGAAAGATCGCGGCGCGACGATTGCAGATCGCTCACCGTTGCTTCGAGCTCGCGCTCTTTCTTTTTCTGCGCACGGCTGCGGCGTTTCATTTCCGTCGCATTCGACGCGATGCAGACAAGGCCGCCTTCGCCGGTTCGCCGCCGCGAAATCTGCAGCCAGCGGTCCTTCGGCAGTTCGACGGCAAGGCTTGGCGCATCGAGATCGCAGTCCGGCGCGAAATATCTGGCGATGACATCGCCGCCGGCCGGCGCCAGCGCCACGACATCGGCGGGCGAAAGACCGGCCTCGAGCGCCTGCGCGTCGATGCGGAAAATCGCGGCGAACCGCCGGTTCCAGGCGGCGAGGCGCCCCTGGCCGTCCCACAGGACGAAGGCTTCCGGGATGCTCTCGATCGCATCTTTCAGCCGCGCTTCGGCGATCGCCGCCGCGGGGCTCGCCGATTTCGAGCCGGAAAGATCGAAGGCGACGCCGGACCGGTTGAAGCGCGTCGCAGCGACCGATGTGCGCAGATAGACGCGCGTCCAGCCGCCCGCCGGCTGGCGCAGGCGCACCGCCGCTTCGGTGACGCCGCTGGTGTCGCCGGTGATGACGGCGAGCGCGCCGCGCAGATCATCGGCGTGAACGAGCGCCGTGATCTCGTGCAGGGTGAACGAACGGTTGCGCGCGCCGAGGCTGACGGCTTCAAGAAACGCCTTCGAGATCGCGACTGTCCGGTCCCTGGCGTCGAAACTCCATGTTCCCGATCG
>JBGTLL010000065.1:0-2789 GCA_041744115.1 Parvularculaceae bacterium
GGGCCGCTGTCGCGCCCGGTCAGCGCGAGCCGGAGCGGATGGAAGAGCTCGCGTCCCTTGCGGCCGCTGCTGGCCTTGAAGCGCCCCGATCTGCTGGCGCATCGCAATGACGTCTGGATGGCTGTCGGTCTTGTCGGCGCGCAGGGCCGCGAGCTGGGTTCTAAGCCGCAACAGTTCCTGCGCCGGTCCCTCGGCGCCGCCGGCGCCGGCAAGGTAGGTCGCAATCTGCGTCTGCAGCGACGACAGTTCTTCCTCCGCAAGCGTCACCGAAGACTGGACTCGCGTCAGATTTTCCTGCGACCGGATCAGCGTGTCGCGATGAATGTCGAGATTTTCAGGCAGCGCGTCGGCGT
Organism: Parvularculaceae bacterium; assembly: GCA_041744115.1. Classification (GTDB taxonomy): domain Bacteria; phylum Pseudomonadota; class Alphaproteobacteria; order Caulobacterales; family Parvularculaceae; genus Amphiplicatus. Next base: position 354 of record JBGTLL010000065.1, read on the forward strand.
TCTTGGCCTTGAAGTCGGCGATCCGGTCTTCGACCTCGTCGATCCGCTCGGCGAGCCGGCGCGATTCCTGCGAAAAGAATTCGGTGGCGGTCGAGGCGCCCTGCGTCCGGGTGCGAACGTCTTCGCTCAGAAACAGCGTCATGAATTCATTGGCGACCTGGAACGCCTTGTCGGGCGAACGGTCCGAGTAGGAGACGGTGAATGCGATCGTATTGTCGTCGCTGGCGCGGCGGCGGTCCTGCGACGACGAGGCCGAAATGATGTCGATGTCGATCGCCGCGCGCATGCGAGCGACGCGCTCGCTTTCGGAAAGGCCAAGTTCACGCGGGAACAGACTGTATTTGTCGGCGACTTCGAGAAGGCGGTTGCGCGTCATCACCCGCTGGCCGATCGTCTGGATGCGCTCTTCGGCGTACGCCGTCACCGACGATTTGATCAGCGCTTCTGGAATCTGCTGCGATTCAATGAGGATCTTTCCTTCGGCGACATAAATTGGCGGCAGCAGCATGATGATCGTCAGGCCTACCGGCACAATCAGCAGCACCGGCGCCAGGAAATACAGGAGCCGGCGTCTGAGGACGATGATGGCGTCTTCGAGCGAGTATTCCTCGTTCATCGGATCCTCATGAAATGCGCGGAGTCGCTCGTGAGAACGCGCGGGGGCCGCGCCGCGTTCCGGAGCATAACGGCAAGGCAATAGGGCAAATATCGGGTCGGAACACGCAGGGGCGCTTCTTTCCAGTCCTCGCGGCCAGTCCGTGCGGGAGGCCGCTTTTGACGTTCTAACTGCAAAACGGGCGCCGTCGCCAGTCAAACCTTGCGCGTCACCGTCCAGGTCCCGCTTGCCGACGGCCGCCGACAAAAAACCGGCCCCCTCTTTCAGGGGGCCGGTCCTTGAAGATCGTCGTTCGTGCTGCGATCAGACCTTCCGGCGGCGGCCGGCAAAGCCGAGGCCCGCGAGACCGGAGAGCAGCAGCGGCAGCGCGCCCGGAAGCGGCACGTCCGAAATCGAAGCGACGAGGAATTCGGTATCGCCGAAATCGAACTGGATCCAGTCAACGAGGCCGAAGTCGAAGACGTTCGCCTGCGCGAAGGTCATCAGGGCGCTCGACACGATCCCGCCAAGGCTGGTCGTGATTGTCAGGAGGCCGGCGGAGCCGTCGAGGCTTACGGTCTGGCCGTTGAAGGACAGCGCGCGGACATTGAACGGGGCATCGAGGAAGGCGACGCGAACAAATTCGTTGACCGTGATGTTGTCATCGAAGCTCGGAACGCACCTGCCTGACTTGTTCAAGGTCGTGCAGGTCCCGAGGCCAGGCATACGCCCATCGTCGGTGGCGCGGTTGAAATAGGCGAAATCCGAGTCAGCGCCGCCGACGCCGCCGGAGAATTCGAGATTGAGGCCGCCAAGCGCCGCAGAATTGAGGACGGCGCCGTCGGAAACGCCGCGTTCGCCTCCGAACTGCGCTTCCGCCGCGAAGTCAATCAGCGTGGCCGATGCAGAGCTGGCGGCGAAGCTGGCGGCGAGCGCCGCAGCGAGTGAGAGAGTGATTTTCTTCATGGTCCTGAGACCCCCAAGGTTACAGACTGTTTACATTACGCAGACCACTAACGCAAATCCCGCGCCGCAGTTCCCCGTATACTCTGCGATCGATCGAATTATGTCAACGGGTTTAACCGATCGTCCACCAAATTTTTTTTGAGTTTATGGTTAATTTTCAGGGGGTTCCGGGCAAAACATCGCCTAAAAAGGGAAACCCGCTTGTGCAGCGCAACGTATCGGGAACCGAAAACAGGATCAAGGTGTCTCCCCGGGAGAAACGCGTGCAAATTCCCGAATCGGCAATCGCGGGTTCAGTCGAGCGGACGGCAAGGGGGGAATCAATGGCTTTGTCGCGGCTTCGATTGGCGCGGACCTTGCTCGTGGGAAAGCCGTCTTTAAGGTGAACAAAAGCCGCCCCGAAGCTTAACCTCGGCGGGCAAGCGGGCCGAAAGGAACCAGGCAAGAGATGACGGTTCGAACGTCGAGAGAACAGACGCCGCTCGCGGGCGCCGCGCCGCCGGCGACGCTTGCGCGTCCCTTCGTCCGCGATGATTTCGACCGCAATGTCTGGTCGGTGCTCGGCCTGCCGATTGACCTGGCGACCGCGCCGGAAGCGGTTCAGGCGATCGAGACCGCCGCGCGCGACCGCCGGCCGCTTTCCTTTGTGACGCCGAATGTGAACTTCCTTGTGCGGGCGGTCAGCGATCCCGAAGCGCGCCAGCAGATCGTCGATACCGATCTCAGCCTCGTCGATGGCGCGCCTCTTGTCGCCATCGGGCGGCTGCTCGGCGCGCCGATCCGGGAGCGGTGCGCAGGATCCGACGTTTTCGACGCGCTGCGCCGGCGCCCGGGATTTGCGGGTCGGCGCCTGCGCGTTTTTTTCTTCGGCGGCC
>JBGTLL010000066.1:0-4489 GCA_041744115.1 Parvularculaceae bacterium
AAGAGCAATATCTCAGAATCGAGGACGACGTCACCCTGACGCAAGTCAGGGTCCAGAATGGCGAGCAAGGCCCTCGCGGCTCTGGATGCTGACTTTCGTCAGCATGACGGAACGAGGTTCGTGTCCAATGCGGATTAATTGCGCCCCCGCTCTAGCAAGGCTCGTCCATCAGCCGCTCGCCAGGAGATCGCCATGAAGAACGTCTTGCTCTCAAGCCTTGCTCTGCTTGCGCTTGTTGCATGCGGCGAAAAGAAGACCGCGCCGTCGCCGGCAAAGCCTGCGAAAGCGGAGGCGCGGCCGAGCGGTCCGGAACTCGGGTCTTTCGGCGTCGATACCAGCGCCATCAACGAGGCGGTCGCGCCCGGCGATGATTTCTACGCCCATGTCAACGGCAAATGGCTGGAGACATTCGAGATTCCCGATGAGTATTCGAGCTACGGTTCCTTCACCATGCTCGCCGAGCGTTCCGAAGAGCGCCTGAAATCAATCATTGAAGCGATTTCTTCAGAGCGCGTTGCGCCCGGATCTTCCGAACAGAAACTCAGCGATTTCTATGCAAGCTATCTCGACCTTGAGGCGATCGGGCGACTGGGCCTCGCGCCGCTCGCCGCGGATTTTGCTGCGATCGACAGTCTTGCAACGCACGACCAACTCGCCGCCGCGTTTTTCAGCCCGTCGCTCCGCGCCAAATCGCCGATCGCCGCCTATATCGGCGTCGACGCCAAACGCCCCGGCCGCTACGCCGTTTATGTGACGCAATCCGGTCTTGGCATGCCGAACCGCGATTATTATCTCGAAGAAAAATTCGCCGACAAACAAACGAAGTATCGAAACTACATCGCGTCGATGCTGACCCTTGCCGGCCACCCGGACGCGCAAGGCGCCGCTGACCGCATCTATGCCCTCGAGCTTGAAATCGCGCGCGCGCACTGGGATCCAGCCAAGCGCCGCAACCGCGACCTCACTTATAATCTGAAATCGGTTGATCAGCTCGCGGCCTTCGCGCCGGCAGCGCCCTGGCGGGAAATGCTGGCGTCGGCCCGCCTTGCAGACATCGGCGAAGTCATCCTCCGCGAAGATGACGCCATCCAAAAGACCGCGGCCATCATCGCCGCAACGCCCGTGCCGACGCTCCGCGACTACCTCAAATTTCACCTTGTCAATACCAATGCGGATGTCCTCCCGGCCGCGTTCGACGACGCGAATTTTGTGTTTTACGGGACGGAGCTTCGCGGCGCCTTGAAACAGAAGGAGCGCTGGAAGCGCGCCGCCGCGGCGGTCGACGCCTCGCTCGGCGAAGCCGCGGGCAAGGTCTATGTCGAGCGGTTCTTCCCGGCGGACTCCAAAGCGAAGATGCTCGATCTCGTCGGAAACCTGCGGACGGCGCTCGACCTGCGCCTCGATACGCTCGACTGGATGAGCGACGATACGAGAGCGAAGGCGGAAGAAAAGCTCGCCAAATTCACCGCCAAGATCGGCTATCCGGACAAATGGCGGGATTATGCCGCGCTCGATGTCGTCCCCGGCGACGCCTATGGCAACGCCAAACGCGCGCAGGCGTTTGAATGGGATTTCGAAGTCTCGCGGCTTGGCGGCCCCGTCGATCGCGGCGAATGGGGGATGACGCCGCAGACGGTCAACGCCTATTACAGCGCGACCCTCAACGAAATCGTCTTTCCGGCGGCGATCCTGCAGGCGCCGTTTTTCGATCCGCATGCGGACGCCGCCGTCAATTACGGCGCCATCGGAGCGGTCATCGGCCATGAAATCGGTCACGGGTTTGACGATCAGGGCCGCAAATCGGACGGCGACGGCGTCCTTATCGACTGGTGGACGGCGGAGGACGCCGGCCGCTTCAAGGAACGCGCGGACAAACTCGGCGCGCAATACGCCGCCTACGAACCGATCGCGGGATTTCCGGTCAACCCCGGCCTCACCATGGGCGAGAATATCGGCGATCTTGGCGGCCTCGCCATGGCGTATCACGCCTACAAGCTGTCGCTTGACGGCGCGGCGGCGCCGGTCATCGACAACCTCACCGGCGATCAGCGGTTCTTCCTTGCCTGGGCGCAGGTGTGGAAGCGGGTCGTCCGCGACGAGCAGCTTAAAAACCAGATCGCAACCGATCCCCACTCCCCGGCGCAGTACCGGGTCAATGGAGTCGTCCGCAATATGGACGCCTGGTATGAGGCCTTCGGCGTCACGCCAGACGACGACCTCTGGCTCGACCCGGAGGCGCGCGTCCAGATCTGGTGACGCGCCATCAACCGAATTTGTAGACTAGTTTAATTTTTTGGTTTAAACTTGCCTCCTATGATCACCGTCGGCGCATTTGAAGCGAAAACGCATCTGTCGTCGCTCCTCGACCGGGTCGCGGCCGGCGAGGAAGTGCTGATCACCAAGCATGGCCGGGCGGTGGCGCGACTTGTCCGGGCGGATGACGCCGCGCGCGAAAATGTCGATGCCATAATTGCCAAGCTTAAGGTCCTGCGCGCCGGGTCCTCACTAAGGGATTGGAAGGCGCTGCGCGACGAAGGACGGCGATGACAGCCTTTGTCCTCGACTGCTCGATTGCCATGAGTTGGTGTTTCGAGGATGAAGCCCGACCGGAAACCGACGCCCTTCTGGAACTGCTGAGGAACGAAGGGGCGGTTGTTCCGGCCTTGTGGTTCTGGGAAGTCGCCAACGTTCTTAACGCCGGCCTTCGCCGCAAACGGATTGCACCAGGCGGCGTCGCATCGCGCCTCGCTTTGCTGGCCGCCTTGCCCATCGTCATGGATGGCGAAGGACCGGCCCGGGCCTGGCGCGAAACGCTTCTGCTGGCGCAAGCGGAAAAGCTGACCGTCTACGATGCGGCGTATCTGGAAGCGGCAATCCGGCTCGGCGCCGACCTTGCGACAACCGACGCGGATCTGCGCGCCGCCGCAGAGCGGCATGGCGTGAAAACCGCCCCCTGAATGCGCCCGGACCGATCGCTCAGCCTGCGGATTTTCTGCATCAGGCAGGATGGATTTTCAGCCTATGACCTCGAAATCATTGACTTGCAGGCGGAACGTACCTATGTGCCCGCTCGTATTGCCGCGGGATAGCGCGCGCAGCCGGACGCCAATCTGTCCAGACGCGTAAGACGACGACGCCCAAAATCGCCGCGACAATCCGATGACGCATCGCCCATCTTCAGCGGAAGGGCGGGGCGTGACCCCAGATCCCGCTGACTCGCTTTGCCGCCTTTCCAGAATGGAATGCGCGCAAAGATCAACGAAAGAGACCCATGACGTTTGAAGACCTCGGCCTCGAGCCGAATATCCTTAAAGCCGTGCACGAAGCCGGTTACGAAATCCCGACCCCCATCCAGATCGCCGCAATTCCCGAGGCCCTCAAAGGACGCGACGTTCTCGGCATCGCGCAGACAGGGACCGGCAAGACCGCCGCCTTCGTCCTGCCGATGATCCAGCGCCTCGCCAAAGGGCGGGCGCGAGCGAGAATGCCGCGGACGCTTGTCCTCTGCCCGACGCGCGAACTTGCCGCGCAAGTCTCCGAGAATTTCGAGAAATACGGGAAATACCACAAGCTGACGATGGCGCTGTTGATCGGCGGCGTTTCCTTCGGCGACCAGGACGCCAAGCTGACGCGCGGCGTCGATGTGCTGATCGCAACGCCCGGCCGCATGCTCGATCATTTCGAGCGCGGCCGGCTGCTCCTCACCGGCATTGAAGTGATGGTCGTCGATGAAGCCGACCGCATGCTCGACATGGGATTTATTCCCGACATCGAACGCATTTTCAAACTGACGCCGATGACGCGCCAGACGCTGTTCTTCTCGGCGACAATGCCGCCCGAAATCCAGCGCCTTACCGACGCATTCCTCCATGACCCCGCGCGGATCGAGGCTTCAAGGCCGGCGACGGCGGCGACGACGATCACGCAAAAGGTCATTCGCCTGCCTTCGGGCGAGGATCAGCTGAAACGGATGACCTTGCGCCGTCTCCTCGACCGCGAAGAAGTGAGGAACGGCATTATCTTCTGCAACCGCAAGACGACAGTCGACCTGGTCGCCAAGTCGCTGCAGAAGCACGGCTATAATGTGCGGCCGATCCACGGCGACCTGCCGCAATCCTTCCGCACGGAGACGATCGAGAAATTCCGCTCTGGCGAGGTGAAGTTCATCGTCGCCTCCGACGTCGCCGCGCGCGGCCTCGACATTCCCGATGTCAGCCACATTTTCAATTACGACGCGCCGTTCCATTCCGAAGACTATGTCCACCGCATCGGCCGCACCGGCAGGGCCGGCCGCCCGGGCACGGCCTTCATGCTGCTGACGCCCGCCGACAGCAAAAATTATCGCGCGATCCTCGAAACGACGCGGTCGGAGTCGATCGAGGAACTTGACCTCGGCGATTTCTTTGAGGGCGCCGCGGAAGCGGTGAAAGCGCGCGGCGAGCGGGCTCCGCGGCCCGACCGCAACCGCGACCGGTCCAAAGGCGGCGAG
>JBGTLL010000067.1:0-8916 GCA_041744115.1 Parvularculaceae bacterium
GGGGCGCGCCCGACGCCGAAAAAGGTTCATCCCTGTCCGCCGGCTGGCGCCGCTCCACGCCAGAAGCACGCCGTGCTCGGCGGCGGCGATCCGGGCCTTGATCGCGCCGCGGCAAGCCGCCGCAAAGCGATTGAACGAACGCTCGATCTTCACGGGTTGACGCAAGTCGAAGCGCATCGGCAGCTTTTGCGCTTTATCGGCGCCGCCGCGGAGGACGGCGTCCGGCTTGCGCTTGTCATTACGGGCAAGGGGCGCGCGGCATCGACTTCGGGGACTGCGCGGCAGGGCGTTCTCAAGACCCGCTTTCTCGACTGGATCGAGGCGGCGCCGCTGCACGCCGCGATCGCCCGCGTCTCGCCCGCGCATCCGCGCGACGGCGGGGCCGGCGCGTTTTACGTGTTCCTCAAGGCAAAAAGCGCGAGGGAACGCCCGCGCTCTTAATCTGTCTACGGAAAAATGCTATTCGCGCCCGGCGCCGAGCAGCTGCCAGACGGCGTAGGCGGCAAGGGCGACCGGCAGGGCGTAAACCAGCAGCCGCGACAGGCGGATGAACATGGTCTCACCGAAATCCGCCGCCCAAGCGCTGAAGGCTTCCGCCCACCAGCGGCGCTTCTGCGGCGCCGGCAACTGATAGCCGTAAACCGGCCGGCCGGCGTGATCGGCGCCGACGCGTTCGATCGGCATCGCCGCGACCACCAGAACGCCGCGGTTCTTCCAGCGCTGGAAGGCCTTTTTCAGAACCCCGTTCGCCACCGAATTCTGCAGGCGCCGGCCGAGCGTCGTCACCGGATTGAACGCGAAATCTTCCGGCGTGAATTCGACATCGAGAATGATCGGCGCCGGCTCATGGCCTTCGCTGTCCTCGTCCGTCCTGACGACAGCGTGGCGGACGCCGTGATTGCGCAGGAAATTCTCAACGTCGCCGATCGAGGCCGCGGAATTATTGCGCAAAAAGCGGAACATCACGCGGACGCCCTGTTTGGCCCCGCCCTGCGCCTGCGTCAGCACCCACGAAAGCGCGGCGACGCCGGCGCCCGACGCGGCAAGCGCAAGCCCCATCGGCGAGGCGGCGGTTGACAGCGCGCCGAGCGTCATCGGGCCTTCGACGCCAAGGAGGCCCATCAGGCCGAAAGCGACCATGCCGGCGCCGACGCCAAGGCCAATCGCGCCGACCGTCCTGACGCCTTTCGTTTCGAGCGAGGCCGGCGCCATCGAAAGGGCGCTGAGGCGTTTGTACCAGTACCGGGTTTTCTGGTCGGTGGTGCGATAGGCGTCTTCGACCAAAGTATGGTCGGGGTTTGCTTCGACCGCCATGAAGCGGGTCTTGGCCGCCGGGCCGTCGTCATAATTGTGATCGACGATCACATAATCCGACGACCGCATGGCGACTTCATAAGGCAAGACCATGCCGAACAGCTTGCCGCCCTGCGCTTCGGCGCCGAGGCTTGAAAAGAACCGCGTTTCGCCGCTGATCGGATCGAACATCGTGTTGGTCTGGCGCGACGAACTGGCGGTCGCGCGCGCGCGCTTGGCGAGTTCGCGGTGCGGCTCGACCAGCTGCGCGGTTTCCTGCACTTCGACGCCGATCGACCGGAGGCCGTCGAGTTTCGACTTGCAGCGGCGGGACGCTTCCGGCCCCGCGAAAACGACGTCGATCCGGTCACGGATCAGTTTCTGGTCCGACATATCGATCGGCAGGCCCGCGCGCGGCATTTCGGCGTCGTAGCGCGCCCCCGGCGCGTTGCCGCTGCCGGCGTCGATCGCGCCCCAGGATTTGCGGAAGCGGCGCTGCCGCGCCGAGAACCCGGTCCCGGGATGGGCGGATTGGATGAGGTCGTAGAGCTGCGATTCATGCACCGCGAGGCAGAAATTGTCGGTCGCCTCGATCTGTTCAACGCCAAGCAGGAAGATCAGCGATCCGAGCGCGCGCAAGGTTTCGAAATCATAGCCGAAATAGGGATGATAGAACGGCACCACCGCGAAGTCGGCGGTGTGCTGCTTGACCGCCATCAGCGCCTGCTCCTTGGTGCGGAGCGGCTGCCAGGTCGTGGCGGTGAAATCGAACTTCCGGTTTTCGCCGCCCTCAAAGCGGTCGGCGTAAAGGCGGAATTCCTGTTCGGTGCGCGCCTTGGCGACAGCAAGCCCCGCGTCATAGATCGGCCGCTCACGTCCCTTGCTGGCAAAGGTTTCCGCCGCCTGATAGCCGAAGCCGAATTCCTCGCCGGTGAAGGCGACGCGCGGGCGTTCCCTGTGGGGCGCGCCGAGGCTGTGGCTGTGCCCGATCCCGATGTCGGACGCAGGCGCCGACCCATGGCTTCCGTGCGACCCATGCGCGGACCGCCGGATCGAATGACTGGATGCGCCGTCAGCCATGGCCATTTCCCCACCTACGCCCAGAAAGCGGGAGCTTAACCCGCCATTAACGAAACGCAAAGACCGCCAGCCGGCCGCGCTGTGTCCGGGCGGCAACGCCTTCGGGTCACAAAATATACCGCGAGAGGTCGGTATTTCGGGCGATTGCGCCGATTCTCGCCTCGACATAGGCGGCGTCGACCGCGACCGCCTCGCCCGAGCGGTCGGCGGCGGAAAAGGAAAGGTCTTCAAGGACCGTCTCGAGGACGGTCGCGAGCCTTCTGGCCCCGATGTTCTCGACGGCGGCGTTGACGGCCGCCGCGGCGTCGGCGAGCGCGTCGATGCCGTCCTCGGCGAAGGTCAAGGCGACCCCTTCGGTCGCCAGCAGCGCCGAATACTGGCGGACGAGGCTCGCCTCGGTGTCGGTCAGGATGCGGCGGAGGTCGTCGCGGGTCAGGGCGTCAAGCTCGACCCGGATCGGCAGCCGCCCCTGGAGTTCGGGGAGAAGGTCCGACGGCTTGGAGAGATGAAAGGCGCCGGATGCGATAAAGAGGACGTGGTCGGTTTTGACCGGCCCGTATCTGGTCGCGACCGTCGCCCCTTCGATCAGCGGCAGCAGGTCGCGCTGCACGCCTTCGCGCGAAATGTCGGCGCCGCGCGCGCCCTCGGTCCCGCCGCGCGCAATCTTGTCGATCTCGTCGAGGAAGACGATGCCGTCGTTCTGCGCCAGATCGACCGCTTCTCGCGCCATCGCTTCCTCGTCGAGGAGCTTGTCCGATTCCTCGGCGATCAGCGGCTCATAGGCGTTCCGGACCCGGAGCTTCCGGCGTTTGGCCGCGCCGCCGAAGGCCTTGCCGAGAATATCGGAGAGATTGACGACGCCCATTTGCGCGCCGGGCATGCCGGGAATGTCAAAGCTCGGCGCGCCGCCCTGTTCCCTCAGATCAAGTTCGATCTCGCGCTCGTCGAGTGCGCCGCGCCTCAGCTTTTCCAGAAAGCTGGAGCGCGTCGCCGCGCTGGCGTTGCCGCCGACCAGCGCGTCGAGGACGCGGGCTTCCGCCGCCTCCTGCGCCCGCGTTTTCACTTCCGCGCGCTGCTTCTCGCGGACGAGCGACATCGAGACCTCGACAAGATCCCTGACGATCTGATCGACGTCGCGCCCGACATAGCCGACTTCGGTGAACTTCGTCGCCTCGACCTTGAGAAAGGGCGCGCCGGCGAGCCGCGCCAGCCGTCTTGAGATTTCGGTTTTGCCGACCCCGGTCGGCCCGATCATCAGGATGTTTTTCGGCGTGATTTCCTCGCGCATCGCGCCCTCGACCTGGCGGCGCCGCCAGCGGTTCCGGAGTGCGATCGCGACGGCGCGCTTGGCCGCCGTCTGCCCGACAATGAAACGGTCAAGTTCTGAGACGATCTCGCGCGGGGAGAAGGACGACATGGCGAGGCATGTAGGCGAAGGCGCGGGCGGGGGGAAGGCCCCGCCTCTCCCTCCGGAGAGACCAGCGAGCGCCGCGAGCGGGTGAGGGGTCCGCCCTCTCATTGACAGCGCGGCCCGCTCACCCGAAACCGCTCCGGTTCCGGCGAAGAGCCGGACCCTAAGCGGTTTCGACCTCTCCGAAGGGAAAGGTGAAAGTCCGTGCACGTTGCAAAATCAGCTCATATCCGGCGCATAGCGTGTCGCGGTGATGGTGACGCCGCTCCAGTCGTCGCTGAATTTGATCAGGAAATCGAAATCATAGGTGATGTCGATTTTCTTGAACGGCTGCGCGCCAAAGCTTGTATCGGAGAGCGCGATCACCGCCGTGTAGGGGAGCCTGGCGTTGATGGCGGCCTCGATCTGGGTGGTGTCGTCGGCGCCGTAGAGGGTGACCGCGCGCGCGCCGGCGGCGGCGGCGGCCGCGACCCGGTTCTGCTCGTACATCAGCCGTCCGATTTCAAAGACGCCGAAGATGAAGGCAAAGAGCACCGGCGCGATGATTGCGAATTCAACGGCCTGCGCGCCGCGGCGGTCGCGAGCGAAGGCGGTGATCCTTCGAGACGGCCCGGTTCTCCTCATCCTGAGGGCGTTCGCGAAGCGAACGCGTCTCGAAGGACGAGGAGAACCGGGCCTCCTCAGGATGAGGGGAAGGAGGCTCATCTCAGCGGACCTGCACTTTCATTTCCGTCTGCATGCTGAAGTCCGGAACGAAAATGCCCTGATAGTATTTGCTGGCGACGAAGTCGTAATAGATCGAAGGGACAAGATCGCCGGTGCACAGTGTCGTGCACGAAGCGGCGACGCCGGGGGAATCGGGGCATTCGCAGCTCTTTGTCACATCGACCGTCGGCACGTCGCCGCTATCCACGTCATTAAGGTCAACGCCATAGGCGCCGGTCGCCGCGGATTTCACCATGTCCTCAAGCGTCGTCTCGTCTTCGACATTGTTCATCGCGAATTCGGCGCCCGCTCGCACCGACTGGTCGAGATTCATCCGGTCGTTGACGGCGAGGCCGACGTCGGTGACGATGATCAGGCCGAGCAGAAGAACCGGCGCGCCGACCGCGAATTCGACCGCGGCGGAGCCGCGCTCGCAGCGGCGGATTTTCGAAGCCCGGTTGCAAAGCAGCTTCAACATTTCTCTCACCCCACGATTTTGATGGTTTGCCCGGCCATGATCGCCGTCGTGCCGGAATTCGTGCAATCCGTGCTGAAGTCAGAGTTGCCGGTGAATAGCACGGTGCCGCCGATCACCTGCGTGCATTGACCGGCGGAATAGGCGACGTTGCTGCCCCTGAACGCGATGTCCGACAGCTTGTTCGGCGAATAGATCGCGCCGACTACCTTCGCGCCGTTGTTCCCGGTTAGGTCCATGTTTACTTCGCTATTCCGATCGCCCCAGATGGCGAGACCCTTATAGGGCCCGGTGGTCTGCGCGGAGATGTTCATCGTCGAGTTGCCGTTCAGTTTGACGTCCCATTTGCCCTCGAAATAGAGCGTGATGTTCGTTCCGTTGAGCGACCCGTTGCCGTTCAACCTGAATTCGGACACGCTCGCCCCCGTGTTCTTGAAGACGTAGGTGACATTCGACGTCAGCGTGATGTTGTTGTTGATCTGAATATTCCCCGAGCTGCCGGTGTAGCACCGCGTGGCGCCGCTCCCCTGGTTCGCGAACTGATTGTAGTTGTGGGTCGAAGTGCAAGTCGCCGGCGCCGGGATATTTCTGTACGGGTCCGCCGTCACCGGCGCGTTCTCAATCGCCTCGGCGCATTCGGTGAGATGCAGGCCGCTCGTCGCACTGACGCCGCCGACGGCAGACACGCAGTCCGTTGTGATGTCGCCGCTTCCGCCGACACTGACGGCGCTCGACGAAATCGAGTTGGAAGCGACGTCGCAACCAGTCAGCTCCACGTTCGCCGAGCCGGTCGTCGTGACGCTGGTCGCGCTCGGATGCAGCGCGAGTACGCATGCCGGGCGGCCATTTTCGATATGGGCGAGCGCCGCCGATCGAAAGGTCACGTCGTCTCCGTCCGAGAAGAATCGCGTGAACCGGCGTCTTTCCGTCTGCGTCAGCGTCACATAGACAAAGGCGTTGTCGCCATTGGGATCGGTTCCGTCGGCGGCGTTCGGCGCCGTCGCCGGCGGGTATTCGACGCCGACGCCGTCTTCGCCGCCGTCATAGCCGCTTTCTTCGGCGACGAGGGTCGCCGCCGTGGTAATGACATCGACATCCGCGCCCGACCGGACCTGTGTCCCCGCCGCGAACGCCGCCGTGTCGGCCGCGTTCTGCACCTGGCGCTTCGTCAGCTCCCAGCCGCCGAGTTCGGCCCCGAAGGCGAGGCCGCCGATGATAATTGGCGTCATCAGGCCCATGATGATCGCCGCGCCGCCATGAACGTCCTTCAGAAATGCGGCGCCGAGGTTCGGCCTGGATTTTGGATTTGCCATCGTCATCTTCCGTCCCCGTCATTTGCGCCGCACACGGGCGCGAACCTTACGGCCGCGCAACAATGCACGATGATTTATTGATGAGCGATGTTTACGGGCCGTTTAAAAAGATGAAAACTATTCAGTTAACGGAATGATATGGATAATGGCGGTTAGGGTTAATGAAGCGGGCAGTAGGCAGAGGCAGTAGGCAAATGATGGCGGGCCTGCTTCTACTGCCTACTGCCTACTGCCTACTGCCTCTATCGTTTCCACCGTAAGCTGATCATTCGTGTAGACACAGATCGACGCGGCGATCGCCATCGCTTTCCTGACGATCGACACGGCGTCAAGCTGGGTTTCATCGAAGAGCGCGCGCGCCGCGGCCCGCGCGAAATCCCCGCCCGATCCGATCGCGGCAAGGCCTTCGCTCGGCTCGATCACGTCGCCGGCGCCGGTCAGCGTCAAGGTTACCTTGTCGTCGGCGACGATCATCATCGCTTCCAGCCGCCGCAAGAAGCGGTCGGTCCGCCAGTCCTTGGCGAGTTCGACTGCGGCCCGGGTCAGGTTTTTGGGATGCTGTTCAAGCTTGCCTTCCAGCCGTTCGATCAGCGTGAAGGCGTCGGCGGTCGCGCCCGCGAAGCCCGCGATCACCTTGCCGCCCGCGAGTCGCCGGACTTTTCGCGCATCCGCCTTGACGATCGTCTGGCCAAGGCTGACCTGGCCGTCGCCGGCGATGGCGACAACCCCGCCGCGTCTGACGGAAAGGATCGTCGTGCCGTGCATGCCGGGTTTCATCCAACGGTCATCGCGCGCCGATCGGCGAAGATCAATGATTGCTATAAATCTTTACCTATGAGCCTGACCGACTCTAATGCAGCAAATTCCGAGATGGTCATTCCGGGGCCGCCTCTTGGCGGAACCCGGAATCCATCGCGCAACGCGGGATTCGGTGAGGCGTGGACCCCGGGTTCCGCGTGAAGACACGCGGCCCCGGGGTGACGGCGGTTTTTTTTGGCCCGTGTCTGCGAGAATGCCTTTTGGTCAGGCTCTCAGGGCTGAAGCAAAAGGACGTCACGAAGGGGCGCCGCTTGACGGCGTTAACCCTGCCGGGTGAAAAGCGGTCGGCTGGGAGAGAAAAACCGAACATCGAAGGGGTCCTGATGAAACTGATCTTTGCCTTGGGCGCGGCTGCGGCCGCGCTCTCCGCCGCCGCCTATGCCGGCGAAATGACCGACAAATGCGTCGCCCGTCTCGCAGCGGAAGGCCGCGACACCTCCGGCTGCTCCTGTCTTGAAGACAGGATCACCGCCAATCCGGCGCTTGAAGAAGAATTCCGCGATCTCGGCGAGATCGAGGACGCAACCGAGCGCTATGACGCCGCTTCGGACGACGCCAAAGCGGCGATGGACGCCTGCACGCGTTAGTATTGGAGCAAATGCACATGAAGACGTTATCCGCCGTCCTTGCCGCCGCCGCGCTCGTCATCGCGCCGGCCGCCGCCAATGAAACCGCTGACCATTGCCGCGCCTATGTCGCCGAACATGGCGGCGACGCTTCCGGGTGCGATTGCCTCGGGGCAGCCGCCGACGGCGATGCCGCGCTCGCCGACGCGCTTGCCGCGATCAATTCGCCCGAAGACCTCGAAGCGGCGGATGAATCGACCAACGAAGCGATTGCGGCCTGCTATCCGGACGCCGAACAGGGCTGACCGTTCTTTACAATTTGAAAACGGCGCCGCCGAAAGGCGGCGCCGTTTTTTTTCTCCGCCGCTTCACGGGATTCGCCGATTGCGGGAATTCGGCGCGGCCGCTTCGCCTGTCTGGGGCGGGAGCGGGCAATGCGCTGGTTCGAAGATCCTTCCAGCGCCCGCGCGCGAAGAAATTTGAGCGCGCAAAGCATGACATAAAGTCCATACTGGCGCAGGTTTTGCGGCCAAATGATTGAGCCGCATCGGCGGCTTGACGCCCGCAACGCCAGGATGGCGCGCCGATGGCGCATTCGAAAACTGAGTTCGAACTGAAGCTGGTCGGACCGGCGGCCGATATCGCGTCCGCGCCGCATCTTGACTGGCTCGATTCGATCGCGGCCGCGCCTGGCGCCTGGGAGCGGCTCGTCTCGACTTATTACGATAGCGCCGACGGGCGTCTCGCAGCCGCGGGGCTGTCGTTGCGCATCCGGGAGGAAGCGGGCGACCGCACAGTTTCGGCCAAGCTGACGCCGCGCGGCGGCAGCGCGCTTTATCGCTTCGAATGCGAGCGCACTCTGATCATCGACGCGATCGGTTTTCACACCGGCGTCGCCGAAATCGATCAGATCATCGGGCCGAGCAGCGATGATCTTGCGCCGATCGCGCGGACGACGACCGATCGCTGGTCGCGGCTCCTCTCGGTCAACGGAGCGCTTATCGAGTTCTCGGCCGAAATCGGCAGGGCGGAGAATATCCGCGATCTTTCGCCGGCGCCGGCGCCGCTCGCCGAAGTCGAGCTTGAGCTGATGAAGGGCGATCCCGCCGCGCTATTTGACCTGGCCTTCAGGGTGATCGACGCGTATGACGGGCGTTTGCGCCTCAGCGTCGAGTCAAAGCTCGACCGCGCGCTGCGCGGCGCCGCGGCGCCAGCCCTTGCGCGGCGCAAGCGCGCCGAAATCGCTTTAACCGC
>JBGTLL010000068.1:0-2117 GCA_041744115.1 Parvularculaceae bacterium
GGGCGCCGGCGGGCGCGGTCGCCGCCGTGCGGTGTTGCAGCGCGAATTGTCCGGCGGACTGGACGATGATCGCAAAGGTCCAGAACAGGGTCAGCGCCGCGACCGAAGCGGAGATCGCAATCGATGCGCGGTCATGATGGCGAAAGACGCCGTCATAGAAAGGCGATGCAACCGAGAAGATCGCGATCGCGGCGGCGAGGACAAAGATCGGCGCTGCCTGCGCGCCGGCGAGGCGCGCGCCGGCGAGCGCAACCACGAGGAGGATTGTGGCGGAAAGCCAGCCTTTCGCGTGGTCGCGTCCGCCGAATACCGCGGCGGCAAAAAGAACGATCGCGGTCGACGCCGCAAGTCCGGCGAGTCCCCGGACGCCCGCGACGCCCGCAATTGCGTCCGCGCCGTTCAAAATCCCTGACGCCGCATTGGCGCGTGCGAAAGTGAGGCCCGGGGCGAGGGCTTCGGCGCCAGCGGCAAGCGCAAGCGCAATCGCGAGCGCGGCGACATAGCGGTCGAGACCGCGCCGCCCGCTCAGGAACGGACACGCCGAAAGCGCGAGAAACCCCAGCAGCGCAAAGACCGGATGCGAAATCCACAGGACAAAGAGGATCGCGCCCGAAAGCGCGCCTTCGATGCGGGCTCTGCCGCGGCTTTCATCGGCGGGCGCCGACATCAGCGCGACGCCAAGCGCGAGGAAGAGGCCAAGGCTGACCTCCAATGGACCGGCGAACGGCGCGGCGGCAAAGGCGGCGATGGCGGCGGTCAGCAGCGCCGCCGCGATCGCTGGGAAGCGGGCCGAAGCAAACCAGGCGAGCGGCGTTGCGATGAGAATGGCGGCGAAGGCCTTGGCCCCGAGATGAATGCGGCCGGGCGCATCGAAAAGGAGGTCGCCCGCCATCAGAAGCGCGAGGTGAAACGGCGAGGCGGCGTCGGCGAGGGCGAGCGCGCCCGACGCAGCGGCTCTTGCGTCCGCAATCGGGGCAATGACCGTGACCGTCGGGGCAAGGCTCAGCAGCGCGGGGGAAAGCAGCGCCGCGAGAATGAACGGCGCCGCCGCCAGCATCGACAAACCAAAGACGAGAGACGGTTCCTGCCACCCGTAGAGCGCCATCGTCACGGCTCTGGCGCGCGGCGCAGGGCTCCGCCAGGCCGGATGCTCGTGATGCTGGTTCCGCTCGCCGCCGCCGCCCGCCATCTTTGCCGCCAACCTGTGCCAATCCGGCGCGGAAAAACGCAGCGCCGCACAACTTCCCGGCGATCTTCGCAAAGGGCTTGCCGTGTTCAGGGGCAAGAGGGCGGGTACAATCCGCCGTTTGGGTGTTGCCTGGCGGATTTCATCCGCCCACCATGGCGGCCGCCATGCGTTCGCTTCTGCATATGCCGTTCGATCCGGCGTCGCGGTTTGTCCGGCTGATGCTCGCCGATAAGGGCCTTGCCGCGCGCTTTGTCGAGACCCCGCCTTGGGCGAAGGAGAGCGATCTGGCGCAGGCCAATCCGGCGATGACGATCCCGGTCCTCATCGACGAGCCGCCGACGGGGGGCGAAGTAGCGGTCGCGCCGGCCGCCGCGATCGCTGAATATCTCGACGAGGTCTACCGCGAGCCGCCGATGCTCCCCGCCACATCGGCCGCGCGCGCCGAGGCGCGCCGGCTCTTTCACTGGTTCGATCTGAAATTCGAGGCGGAAGTCAACGCATTGATCGTCCGCCGCCGGATCGACGGCAAGTTGCAAGGGAGGCGCTGGGGGGAGCCCGAGCCCTTTCGGCAGGCGGCGGAAGCGCTTTCCTGGCATCTCGATTACTTGAGTTTTCTTCTGGAGCGGCGCGCCTTTCTCGCTGGCGACCGGCTGACGATCGCCGATCTTGCGGGCGCCGCGCATCTGTCCGTCAGCGACTATTTCGGGCTCGTTCCGTGGGCGGATTTTCCCGACGCCAGAGCCTGGTATAGCCGCGTCAAATCGCGGCCCGCGATGCGTCCCATCCTCGCCGACCGGCTCGACGGCGCAGCGCCCGCCGCCGATTACGCCAATCTGGATTTTTGAGGCGATGGACGCGCCAGCCCCCGCGCCCGCGGCGCTGATCAAGGTCCGCGCGCGCGCGCTCGGCTTTGACGCCGCCCGGATCG
>JBGTLL010000069.1:0-5348 GCA_041744115.1 Parvularculaceae bacterium
GCGATGAGCAGCGCGCCGATGGCGCCGACGCTCGCGGCTTCCGTCGGCGTCGCGACACCCGCGAGGATCGAACCAAGCACGGCGACAATCAGCAAGAGCGGCGCCGGAAGAACCCTCAGCGCGCCGCGCAAGACTTCCGCGCGGCTGCCAAGTTCGGCTGCGGGGATCGCCGGCGTTTTCTTGCCGTCGAAAATCGCCACGAAAATCTGATAAACGATATAGAGCCCGACAAGCATCAGCCCGGGAATGAGCGCGCCGGCGAAAAGATCGCCGACGGAAATGGCTTCGGGCGCCGTCACGCCCATTTCGAGCTGCGCCTTTTGATAGGCGTTCGAAATGACGTCGCCGAGAAGGATGAGCACGATCGAAGGCGGAATGATCTGGCCAAGCGTTCCGGCCGCGGCAATTGTTCCGCAGGCGAAGGCCGGATCGTAACCGCGCCGCAGCATCGAGGGGAGGCTTAAGAGGCCCATGGTGACGACGGTCGCCCCGACAATGCCGGTCGATGCGGCGAGGAGGGCGCCGACAAACATCACCGAAATGCCAAGGCCCCCGCGCAAGGTTCCAAAGAGCTTCGCCATTTCGTCGAGGAGGTCTTCGGCGATCTTCGATTTTTCGAGGATGACGCCCATCAGGATGAACATCGGTACGGCAATCAACGTCGCGTTGGTGACGGCGCCGTAAATCCGCTGCGGCAGCGGGCGGATATAGCCGATATCGAAGACGCCGAAGGAAAGGCCGAGCGCTGCGAAAAGAAGTGCGGTCCCCGCAAGGCTGAACGCGACAGGATAGCCTGAAAGGATCATCACGCAGACGACGGCGATCATTGCAACATCGAGCCACGGGGCGGCGCCGCAAAGACAGAACCCGTGCGCGTCGAACAGCTCCATCGATCAGGCGCCCTTGCCCTTGAGCATGGCCGCGGCTCTGGTTGCGACGACGAAACCCGCCATGATCAGCAGCAGCAGATAGACGGAAATCAGCGTCTTCAGGAGATAGACGCCCTTGATTCCGGACTGCTCCATCGAGCCTTCGCGGACGGCCCAGGCGTTCGCGACATAAGGCCCGGCCGCCCACAGGGCGACAAGACAGAACGGAAAGAGAAAGACATAGGCGCCGGCAAGATCGACCAGCGCCTTTTTGCGCGGGCTTGCTTCGCGATAGAAAATATCGACGCGCACATGATCGTCGGTCAGCAGCGCGTAGCCGCCTGCCAGCAGAAAGACAGCGCCATGCATGTAGGTGACGCTTTCCTGCATGGAGATGAAATTCATGCCGAAAACGTAGCGCAGGATGACAATTGAAAACTGCACCAGCGCCATCGCCATGATGAGCCAAAGCGAAATCCGCCCGACGCGGCGGACGACCCATTCGATCGGGCGGGCAAGCCGGCGTGCGAATTCAGCGGCCCCGTTGGAGATCGTCAGGATGAATCCGATGACAACGCCAGCGATCGTCGCGGTCATCAATCCGGCCGAGATTTTTGGGGGCGCAAGATCGACCGCGAGAATGGCGAAAACCACTGGCGATGCGATGGCAACCGCGACCAGCGACAGCCACGCGAGGCCGCTCTTTGTTTTTCCATCGACGAGCGACGCCAGCGGCAGCATCAGCAGCGGGAACAGGACGCCCGCCGCCAGCCAATTGAGGATGTCGCCGAGCGGTGTCAGCATTGTCAGAGTGAAAACACGGTCCGCCGCGCTTCCAGAAACGCCTCGTCGGAAATGCGGCTCCAGCCTTGCATGCGCATCAGCGAGGCCTTGTAGCTTGCAAAAACTCGCGCCGTGATGTCGTCGCTGGCGGCCGCTTCCTTCAGCACGACCGTCGATTCGCGGGCGAGGGCGGCAAGCACGTCGTCCGGGAGCCTTCGAACTTCGACGCCGTGATCCCTGACTAGCTGTTCAAGCGCGACGCCGTTGAAATGCGTGAACTCGGCAAGGCACAGATGATTGGCGCGGTGACAGGCGCCTTTGACGATCGACTGTTCCTGCGGGTTCAGAGAATTCCAGACATCGAGATTGACGCCGGCGCCGAGCTGCGCGCCGGGTTCCTGAAAGCCCGGCCAGTAATAATATTTCGCTTCCCGATAAAAACCGAAGGCAAGATCGTTCCAAGGGCCGACCCATTCCGCGCCGTCGATCGCGCCGGACTGAAGCGCTGCATAAATTTCGCCGCCCGGCAACGCGATAGCCGACGCGCCGATGCGCCGCAGCACTTCGCCGCCGATCCCCGGCATCCTGACTTTCATGCCCTTCAGATCTTCGAGCGAATTGATCGGCCGCTTGAACCATCCCGCAAGCTGGTGGCCGGAATTGCCGGCGACAAACGGCTTGATGTTGAATTTCGAGGAGAGTTCGTCCCACAATTGCTGACCGCCGCCGAATTCCGTCCAGCCCATGATCTCGGGCGCGGTCATGCCGAACGGCACAGCGGTAAAGAAGGGGTAGGCCTTGGATTTTCCGGCCCAGTAATACTCCGCACCGTGATACATGTCGGCCGAGCCGCTGGAAACCGCATCGAAACTGTCGAATGCGCCGACCAGTTCGCCTGCGGAGAATACATGCACGCGCATCGCGCCGCCGGACATTTCGGTGATGAACTCAGCGACGCGATCCGCGGCGGCGCCAAGGCCCGGAAAATTCTTCGGCCAAGTCGTCACCATGCGGAATTCGCGTTCGCGGATGGCGCCGGCGGTTGCAGTCGTTCCCGGCGGAACGCCGCAATCGCACCCGGACGCAAAGCCGGCCGCGCCGCCGGCGAGGAGGTTACGACGATTGATCAATCTCAGGTCAGCCCCGCTGCGATGTGGGGAACATGAACCGCGCCGCGCAAGTTGGGAAGAGAAGCGCGAGCACCTCTTGGCTCCCCCTGCTTGGGGCTATTTGGTTCACACATTTTGGAATGCGAGGCTTGGAGTTTGGTGATTCCGTTACGTCGATGATACGCGGGAGGGCTTTGCGATGTTGGCTGGCGAGGGTCTTGGGCGGGTTGGCGACCTGCGCCTGCAAAAAGGGGGGCATTGCTGCAGGCGGCGCTTATCGAGCGGCCCTGTTCGGCGATCCGGCGGCTGGCGGCCGAACGCACGGGCGCGCCAACGAAGGGGCGCGATCCTGGCCATCCAGAACCGCAGCGAATGGATGTACGGCGGCCGGAAAGCGCGGGCCCGGGGCTTTGGCCCGATCGGGCGCTGCGGGGGAACCGGCGGGCTTTTGCTACACGCCGCTCTCGCGGTCGATGCCGCGAGCGGAGCGCTTCTGGGCGTGGTCGGCTGCGAGGTGTGCAATCACCGGGGCGGCAAGCCGGCGCATCGCGCCAAAAGACCGACGCGAGAGAGAGAATCGCAACGCTGGACCGGCGGCATGAAGAGCGCATTGCAAGGCTCGGCGCCTCGGATCCCTGGTGCGGAAAGCCGGGGCCAAAGGTCATGCGCATCGGCCTTCAGGACTTTCACTCGATTAAATACGGCCATCGGCTGCACCCAAAAAATGTGTGAATCCGATAGCGCGAAGAGGCGGGGGAAGGAAGGGAGAAGCAATCAAGTGAGCGTCTGTAGACGCTCACTTACCATAGCCGTCCGGATTGTCGCTTTGCCAGCGCCAGTGGTCGGCGCACATGTCTTCGAGCGTCCTCGTCGCGCGCCAGTTGAGGAGGCGCTCGGCCTTCCCGGTTTCGGCGTAAATCTCGGCGACATCGCCTTCGCGGCGCGGCGCCACTTCAAACCGGATGTCGCGGTTCGAGGCGCGCTTGAAAGCGCTGATCGCCTCGAACACCGAAACGCCGCGGCCCGTCCCAAGATTGACCTCAACCGCGCCCGGCGCCTTTTCCCGCGCGAGGTAATCGAGCGCGGCGACATGGCCGCCGGCGAGATCCGAGACGTGAATATAGTCCCTGACGCCGGAACCGTCGCGCGTCGGGTAATCGGCGCCGTAGACCAGCAGCTTGTCGAGCCGCCCGACGGCGACCTGCGCGATATAGGGGAAGAGATTGTTGGGAACGCCGTTCGGGTCTTCGCCGATCTTGCCGGAAGCGTGCGCGCCGACCGGATTGAAATAGCGCAGATTGCAGATCTTCCAGCGCGCGTCCGCGCGCGCAAGATCGCGCAGCATTTCTTCGATGAAGAATTTCGTCCGGCCATAGGGGTTGGTCGGACCGACGGCGCCGGTCTCTTCGACCGGGCTTTCGTTGAGGTCGCCATAGACCGTCGCCGACGACGAAAAGACCAGCGTCCTCGCATCCGCTTCGTCAAGCGCGCGGACCAGCGTAAACGTCGCCGGAAGATTAACGGCGTAATAACGGATCGGCTCGGCGACGGATTCGCCGACGGCCTTGAGGCCGGCAAGGTGAATGGCGCCGTCCGGCCGGAACGCCTTGACAGCGGCGACGATTTTGTCCGTATGCGCCGGATCGGCAAGGTCGGCTTCGCAAAGTTCGGCCCCGGCCCCGGCGATTTCCTTGACCCGCTCCAGGGCCCTCGGACTGGAATTTGCAAAATTGTCGATGACAAGCGCCTTGCGCCCGGCGTCCAGCAGCTCGACGCAGACATGGCTTCCGATATAGCCGGCGCCCCCGGTAACGACGATGCGTTTTGACATTAAAGCAGATCCTCGCGCTTCCTCGCCTTTATTTCTTCGACGATGCGCTTCACGTCCTGCGCACGGTCTCGTCGCGCGACGAGCACGGCGTCGCCGGTTGCGACAATAATGAGATCGCTGACGCCGACCGCGCCGACAAAAGGGCCGTCCGTCCGGATGATGACGCCGTCGCAATCAAGCGCGGCGATGCGTTTGTCGTCCTCATCATTGGCGAGCGCCGTCCATGAACCGATGTCGCTCCAGCCGGCGCCGATGGGACCGACGACCGCGGCGCGCGCCGTTTTCTCCATGATCGCGTAATCGATCGAGTCGGCGGGGCAATCGGCGAAATGCGCCGCGTCGAGAAAAATGAAGACGCCGTCCTGGCGCGCGGCGGCGAGCGCGGCGGCGGCCTCCCGTCCGATCGCCGGCGCATGGGCGCCGAGATCCGCCGCCATCGTCTCCGGCGAAAAAAGAAAAATGCCGGCGTTCCAGAAATGCCTTCCGCCCTCGAGATAAATTTCCGCGGTCGCAAGGTCCGGCTTTTCGCGAAACGCCGCGACCTCGGCGATCTCGGGTCCGATTGCGGCGCCCGCCTCGATATAGCCGTATCCGATATGCGCCTCGGTCGGTTTGATCCCGAAGGTGACGATTGCGCCCTTGGCGGCGGCGCCGGCGCCAGCAATGACCGCGGCGCGGAACGCTCCCGCGTTGGCGATGTGATGGTCGGCGGGGGCTAGCAAAGTCAGGGCGCCCTCCGCGTTGCGCGCGGTCCAG
>JBGTLL010000070.1:0-6042 GCA_041744115.1 Parvularculaceae bacterium
CTGGCTTGCGCGCGCCGAAGCGCACCCGGCAATGCAGGCGCCGACCGCCTGGTCCGACGCGCTGGCGAAAACGCCGCCGCCGCAACAGCGGGACAAGGCGAAGGAGCTAGGCCTTGCCGTCACCCCAAAGACGCTTTTCGCCGACAGTCCACGCCGCGGCGCGATGACGGTGATCGGGTAGTGCGTACACGGATCGACGTTTTTTCTCCCTCTCCCCCTTCTTGGGGGGAGAGCGCCTCTTGCTTCTCCCTCTCCTCCGTCTTCGGGGGAGAGGGCGGGGTGAGGGGGCGGCGCCCCACGCGCGCCGCCGAGGCTAGCGGCGCCGCCCCCTCATCCGGTCCTTCGGACCACCTTCTCCCCCGTCAGACGGGGGAGAAGGACAGGAAAGCGCCATGATCATTGGCGTCGGCAGCGATCTGATCGACATCGGCCGCGTCGAAAAAACGCTGGCGCGGCACGGGGAGCGGTTCACGAACCGGGTTTTCACCGACATCGAGCGGGAAAAATCCGACCGCCGGCATAACCGCGCCGCCTCCTACGCCAAGCGGTTCGCGGCGAAAGAGGCCTGCGCCAAGGCGCTTGGCACCGGGCTGTCGAGGGGCGTGTTCTGGCGGGATATGGGCGTTGTGAACTTGAAAGGCGGAAAACCGACGGTCAAACTGACGGGAGGGGCCTTGAAAAGGCTTGAAGAAATCACTCCGCCGGGCCATCTCGCTGACATCCATTTGACCATCACCGACGAATTCCCGATGGCTCAGGCGTTCGTGATCATCTACGCTCGACCGGCAAGCGGGGCGCATATCGGGACAAACCGGGCAGAACCGGGCGAGGGGTAAACGAGGATCAATGGCGTACGAGTTCAAGATCGGCCGGGCCGGCGGGGATGCGCGCCCAAAAAAGAATCCCGAAAAGAATCCCGACAAGAAGGAAATGACGGCGTCGGAGGAGGCGTGGGATCTCGCCAAGACCGTTTTCTATGCGGTCGCGATCGCGCTCGTCCTGCGGATCGTGATCTTCCAGCCTTTCAACATTCCCTCAGGCTCGATGAAGCCGTCGCTCGAAGTCGGCGATTTCCTGTTCGTGTCGAAGCCGACCTATGGCTATTCGCGCGCCTCGCTCGTCTACCCGTTCACGCGGATCGATATGCGCGGCCGAATCCTCTCCAGCCACGGGCCGGAACGCGGCGAGATCGTCGTCTTCAAGGCGCGGCGCGACGGCAACAAGGATTACATCAAGCGCGTCATCGGCATGCCGGGCGACGAGATCCGGATGATCGGCGGCCATCTCAACATCAACGGCGAGCCGGTCGTGAAGGAATTCATCGGCATGGCCGACACCGACTGCGACCATTACCGGAACGCCAAAGCGCCGCGCTATCGCGAAACGCTGCCCAACGGCGTCAGCTATGTCGTTCAGGAATGCCATGGCGATGAAGGCAATCTCGACTTTGTCGGACCGTATCGCGTCCCCGAAGGCCATTATTTCATGATGGGCGACAATCGCGACCAGAGCCAGGACAGCCGCGTTGAAAGCCAGGTCGGCTATGTCGCGCTCGACGATATCGTCGGCAGGGCGGAGCGCATTTTCTTTTCGGTCGACGGCGACCGCGCCGCGGTCTGGGAATTGTGGAAATGGCCGTTCGCCATCCGCTATGGGCGAATCTTTGATCCGGTGAAATGAGCGCGAAAGCCATCGCCGCGCTGCAGGAAAGACTCGGCTGGAAATTCGCCGATCAGAGCCTCTTGAAGCGCGCGCTCACTCATTCAAGTCTCGCGGCGACCTCGAAGATCGGCGATCTTGAGCGGCTGGAGTTTCTCGGCGACCGCGTTCTCGGCCTGATGACGGCGGAAGCGCTGTGGCGGAAATA
The DNA here is from genome assembly GCA_041744115.1 of Parvularculaceae bacterium. Lineage (GTDB taxonomy): Bacteria > Pseudomonadota > Alphaproteobacteria > Caulobacterales > Parvularculaceae > Amphiplicatus. The sequence goes on from JBGTLL010000070.1 coordinate 1,868, forward strand.
TCCGAAAATGCGCGAAGGCGATCTCGCGTCGCGCTTTAATGCGCTGGTGAGGAAGGAGACCTGCGCCAAGGCGGCGCTCGCTTTCGGCCTCGACGCGGTGATCAAAATGTCGGCGCAGGAAGACGAATCCGGCGGCCGCCGCAAGAAAGCGATCCTCGGCGACGCCTGCGAAGCGCTGCTCGGCGCGCTTTATATCGACGGCGGCATCGCCGCGGCGCAAAAAGCGTTTGATCTATACTGGACGCCCAATCTCGAGACGCTGTCGCACGGCCATCGCGACGCCAAGACGACCTTGCAGGAGTGGAGCCAGGAGCGCGGGCTCGGTCCGCCAAAATATGAAGTCGCCAACGCCGAAGGGCCGGCGCACGCGCCAGCCTTTACGATCAACGTTCATGTGCCGGGCTACGACGCCATCCGCGCGGAAGGCCAGTCGAAACGCGCGGCGCAAATGGCGGCGGCGGCGGCGTTTCTGGTGCGCGAGAAAGTATGGGTGGAGCGTGAGTAAGGCCCTCACCCGCTCGCGCAAGTGCGCTCGCTGGCCTCTCCCGAGGGAGAGGCGTAACGCGCGGCGCCTTTCATTCTTTGCCTCTCCCTTGGGAGAGGCCAGCGAGCGAAGCGAGCGGGTGAGGGGTCGGCTATGAAGCGGACCGCCTTTATCGCCGTCATCGGCGCGCCCAACCGACCGCGAAGGCGGTCAATTCAAGAATCGCGTTGGGCGCGCCGATGACCCGCTCCGCCTTTATCGCCGTCATCGGCGCGCCCAACGCCGGAAAGTCGACGCTGGTCAATGCGCTCGTCGGCGCGAAGGTGTCGATCGTCACCCGGAAAGTGCAGACGACGCGCGCGCGCATCAGAGGCATCGCGATCGTCGAGGACGCGCAGCTTGTCTTCATTGACACGCCGGGAATTTTCTCGCCGCGCCGAAGGCTCGACCGCGCGATGGTCGCCGCCGCCTGGGAGAGCCTTGAGGGCGCCGATCAGATCCTCCTTGTCGTCGACGCCGTCGCCGAACTCGGGTCTCCGTCGAAGGCGACCGCCGACACCGGAATGATCATCGCCGAACTCATAAAGCGCGAAAAGAAAGCCGCGCTGATCCTCAACAAGATCGACAAGGTCGCGCGCGCGAGCCTTTTGAAACTCATCGCCGGGATGAGCGCGCACGGCGTTTTCGAGGAGACGTTTCTTTTGTCCGCGGAAAACGGCGATGGCGTCGCGGACCTCAAGGCGTACCTCGCTGCGCGCGCGCCAGAAGGCCCGTGGATGTACCCGGAAGATCAGCTCTCGGACATTTCCGACCGGCTGATGGCGGCGGAAGTGACGCGCGAGAAAGTCTTCAAGCGCCTGCATCAGGAACTTCCCTACGAATCGACCGTCGAGACGACCGCGTGGACGCGCACCAGGAAAGGCGAACTCAAAGTCGAGCAGACGATTTATGTCAGCCGCGAAGGGCATCGCCCGATCGTCCTCGGCAAGGGCGGCCAGACCCTGAAAGTCATCGGCGAAGCGGCGCGCAAGGACCTGACCGAAATCCTCGGCGAGCCGGTCCATCTTTTTCTCACCGTCAACGTCCGCGAAGGCTGGACCGACGAAGCCGCGCGCTATCGGGGGATGGGGCTCGATATCGTGGAGTAAGCATGCCCCGATATAGCGCCGGAAGCTCTATTTGGCTTTCAAGGACCGGTAAACCGCGCGCGTCATCTTTTCGCCGTCGATGAATTCCCAGGTCCATTCGGCGTTCAGATCTTTCAGCGGATCGGCCTTGACAGCGGCGTTCTCATCGAGGCCTTGATCGATCAGCGCCTTGACGCGCGCGCGCACGTCTTTGAGCATCGCCGTATGCGCGGCGAGTTCGGCTTTCGACGATAGCGGGCCGTGCCCCGGGATAATCCTCGTCTTGTCGTCGATCAGCGCCAGCGCTGCTTCCTGCGCGGCGATGTACCCGTTGATATCGCCGCCGGAGTCGATGTCGATGAACGGATAGTTGCCGTTGAAATAGACGTCGCCCATGTGAATGACGTTCGCGGTCTCGAAGTGAACGATCGCATCGCCGTCGGTATGGGCGGGCGCCGGGTGACGGACGCGGATGTCCTGGCCGTTCCAGTGGAACGAAACTTCATCGCTGAAAGTGACGACCGGCAGCGCGCCTTCGGGGGCTGGCGGCGCCTCGAAATGGTCGGTCTTCAGTCCTTCCTTCAGCCGTTTTCTGGCGTTGTCATGGGCGACGATGATCGCGCCCGCGGCGCGGAAGGGTTCATTGCCGCCGCTGTGGTCGCCGTGCCAGTGGGTGTTGATGAGAAACCTGACCGGCTCCGGGCTGACCTTCAAAATCGCCGCGCTGATTTTATCCGCCAGCGGAGCAAACTGATCATCGACGAGGAAGGCGCCGTCGGGTCCCGTCGAAAGGCCGATATTTCCGCCAGCGCCTTCGAGCATGTAGATGCCGGGGGCGACCAGCACGGTCTTGATTTCGACGGCGCTGACGTCGGGCTGTGCGAAGGACGGGCCGCCGGCGATCAGAAACAATCCGGCGGCGAGGGTGACAATGCGGTTCATGGTTTGCTCCAGTGGTTCGCGGCTTCTTAACTCAATCCCGCGAAAGATGAAGCCCGCGGCGGCAGCTTTTGTTGCGGTGCGGAAAGGCGGGCTGTAAGGGTGGCGGACTTCGGAGGCCTGATGTCCTGGACGCCAGAAAGCTGGCGGGGAAAACCCGCCCGTCACATGCCCGCGGATTATCCCGACCCGGCGGCGCTGGCGGCCGTCGAGGCCGAACTGTCAGGCTACCCGCCGCTCGTGTTCGCGGGCGAAGCGAGAACCTTGCAGTCGGAGCTTGCCCGCGTCGCCGAAGGCCGCGCTTTCCTGTTGCAGGGCGGGGATTGCGCCGAGAGCTTCAAGGAATTCCACCCGAACAATATCCGCGACACCTTCCGCCTCCTCCTCCAGATGTCGGTCGCGCTGACCTTCGGGGCGGCGATGCCGATCGTGAAGATCGGGCGCATCGCCGGCCAGTTCGCGAAGCCGCGCTCGGCGCTGACGGAAACCATCGGCGGCGTCACCCTGCCGAGCTATCGCGGCGACAATATCAACGGCATGGAGTTCACCGCGGCGGCGCGGACGCCCGATCCGCAGCGGCTCCTCAAATCCTACGGCCAGGCGGCGGCGACCTTGAACCTCATCCGCGCCTTTGCTGGCGGCGGCTACGCCGATCTCCATAACGTCCACCGCTGGAATCTTGAGTTCGTTTCCGGCAACCCGCAGGCGGATCGCTACCGCGCCCTCGCCGACCGCATTTCGGAAGCGCTGACTTTCATGGAGGCGTGCGGCATCACCGCGAAAGAGGTCCGATCGCTGCGCGAGGTTGATTTCTACACCAGTCACGAAGCGCTTCTGCTCGGCTACGAGCAGGCGATGACGCGCGTCGATTCGACGACGGACCGCTGGTATGACACCTCGGCGCACATGATCTGGATCGGCGACCGCACGCGTCAGCTGGACGGCGCGCATGTCGAGTTCTGCCGCGGCGTTGAAAATCCCCTCGGCATAAAATGCGGGCCGTCGCTTTCGCCCGACGAGCTCGCCCGGCTGCTTGACGTTCTGAACCCGGATAATGTTCCCGGCCGCATCGTGCTGATCGCGCGCTTTGGCGCCGGGGAGATCGGCAAAGGGCTGCCGCCGCTGGTGCGCCGGATCGCCGCGGAGGGCCGCGTCGTCGTGTGGTCAAGCGATCCGATGCACGGCAATACGATCAAGGTCGAGAACGGGTTGAAGACCCGCCGCCTCAACGACGTTCGGTCCGAAATCGATTCGTTCTTTAAAATCTGCCGGTCGGAAGGCGCCTATCCCGGCGGCGTCCATCTTGAAATGACCGGCCAGAACGTCACCGAATGCCTCGGCGGGTTGCAGGATATTTCGGAAAGCGACCTTTCCGCCCGATATCAGACCCATTGCGACCCGCGTCTCAACGCGACACAGGCCCTCGAACTTGCCTTTGTCCTCGCGGACGAGCTGAAGCAAACCCGCGAACGCGCCCTTTAGAACAAAGAGCAATATCTCAGAATCGAGGACGACGTCACCCTGACGCAAGTCAGGGTCCAGAATGGCGAGCAAGGCCCTCGCGGCTCTGGATGCTGACTTTCGTCAGCATGACGGAACGAGGTTCGTGTCCAATGCGGATTAAT
>JBGTLL010000071.1:0-41381 GCA_041744115.1 Parvularculaceae bacterium
CTCCGGGTTCTTGTAATCCTTCAAAAGCGCGTCAAGGACGGCTTCAGCAATTTCGGGCGCCTTCGTCGCTTCGGTCATGCAAATCTCCTTCGAGCTTAGCATGCCGGCGTTCGCCCCTTACACAAAAACCCTGACACTCCCACTGCATCCGTCCGTCCTGGCCCATCCGCTTTTCGTATTCAATGATCGGCTTGTCGCCGCCCGCCTGCTGCGCCCGCGCCCCGCCGCCCCAATGGCTGGCAGTGATCGCCGACATTACAAACCAGATGATTTGGATATTGCGCTTGAGCATTGCTCAGCCTCCCCGCCTGCCTCGCGAAGCTATCGGGTGATCATGGCTTCTGCAATTGTGAGTAACCCGCCGCCGGTCCGCGCTTACCTGAACTGGCTCGGCGTATCCTTCGAGACGCCGCTTCGCGGCTCCCCGGACGTTTGCCGGAGCGCCTTGAAAAGGCGCGTCTCGACGGATGACAAGCGAGCGCGCGCCCTACTCCGCCCCGTCCGGGTCCTTCATCAGATCGTCTTTCGACACCTTCCTGTCGGTGATGTCGGCTTTCTCGAGGATGAAGTCGACGACGCGTTCTTCGAACAGGGGCGCGCGGATCTGCGCGATCGCGTTCGGGTTTTGCTGATAGAGTTTCAGAACTTCCTGCGGCGTCACTTTCTGGCCCTGCATCGCAAACAGCTGCGCGTCGCGGATGGCGTGTTCCTGCACCGCGCGCTGGAGCTGGTCCTGCGGCACCTGGACTTCCGCCCGGCGGCCGATTTCGGCAAGGACGAGGCCCAGCCGCACGCGGCGGACCGCGATTTTTTTGTACTCTTCCTTCAACTCGTCGTCGGTCTTGTCCTTGTCTTCCTCGTCGCGCTCGGCGTTTTGAACCTGCGTCCAGATCTGGTTGAACTCGGCGTCGACCATCGTCTTCGGCAGGTCGAAGTCATGCGCGGCGTCGAGCTTGTCGAGCAGCGCGCGCTTCACATGGCTGCGCGACAGCGCGCGGTATTCCTGTTCGGTGCGTTCGCGGACGCGCTTTTTGAGATCGGCGAGATCGTCGAGGCCGAGCTTCTTCGCCAGCGCGTCGTCGACGACCGCTTCCTGCGGCGCCTTCACGTCGCGCACCTTGACCGCGAAGACCGCTTCCTTGCCGTTGAGGTCGGCGGAACCGTAATCGTCGGGGAAGGTCAGTCTGACTTCGACGTCCTCATCGGCCCTGGCGCCGACGAGCTGGTCTTCAAAGCCCTTGATCAAGGCATTGGAGCCGAGGACGACCGAATGGCCTTCGCCCCTGCCGCCGCGGAATTCCTCGCCATCGACGGTGCCAGTAAAATCGATGACGAGCATGTCGCCGTCTTTGGCTGTTTCGGATGTCTCGCGCGGCTCGTAGTCGCGGTTCTGGTCGGCGATTTTCGCCAGCGCCTCGTCGATGTCCGTTTCCGCGACATCGGCGACGGGACGCTTCAGTTTCATCCCGTCGACGGACGCCGGCTCGAACACCGGGAGGACTTCGGCGTGCACGTCGTATTCAAGGTCGGCCTTGCCGTCGATGATCTCGTTGATGTCGCCGAGGAGGTGCGGATGCGGCGTCGTCGCGGGGCGAAGATCGCGGTCGGTGAACGCCTTGTGGCTGGTCTCGCTGACGATCTCCTGCAGGATCTCGCTCATCATGCCCTTGCCGTACATCTTCTTCAGGAACGGCAGCGGCGCCTTGCCCTTGCGGAAGCCCTTGAGATGGACGCGGCCCTTCATGTCGGCGAGGCGGGCGTTCAGCTTGGCGTCAAGTTCGGCCGCCGGCACTTTCACCGTGAATTTGCGCTCGAGCCCGTCGGCGGTCTTTTCGGTCACTTCCATCGTCCAAACTTTCTCGTTTCAATCGCCGCTAGCCGTCCGTCGTCGCATCGCTTTGCTCAGCGACGCCGGACAGGCTTCGCGCGACGGGCAAAGCCTGGTGCGGATGGAGGGATTTGAACCCCCACGGGTCGCCCCGCTGGAACCTAAATCCAGTGCGTCTGCCAGTTCCGCCACATCCGCGGGACAACAAGGCGCCGCCGGCCCAGGCGCGAGCAGGGACCGACGACCGGAAGCCGGCTTCTATAGCAGAGGCGATTGCGGAGTCGAGCCGCGCTCAGGCGCTAAAGCGCGGTCCGGCGAAAAGCTCGGCCGCGCGCCGTTTCAGGGCGGCGTGCGAGACCGGCTTGCCAATGCGCGGCGTCAGCGCAAGTCCGTTATCGAACAGGCCATGGTGATCGGCATAGGCGGTCACAAACAGCACCGGAACCATCTGCGCCTGAAGGTCGCGCGCGAGGTCGAGCGAGGTTTCCTGGCCGAGATTGACGTCGAGCAAGGCGCCGTCGCAAGGCTCGTTCTTCAGTCTCATCCGCGCCAGTCTGGTCGAGCCGGCAGGCCCCAGCACGACGCCGCCCATTTCCTCGACGCACCGGGCAAGTTCATACGCAATAAGAAAGTCGTCCTCGACGATCAGGATGCGCTTGTTGGCGAGCGGCTTTACCTGCCAGTCATCGGGTTCTAGATTTGTCAATCTTCCTCGCTGACGCATCGCCTTCATCCCCTTGCGCGACGGATCGCGCACCGGCTGATCTTGAACCCACTCGGACATCATTGATCTAGTCATCGGTTAACACTTCCTTAGGCGCGCGCCAAAATTCGGAAAATTGCATGTTCGACGCCGATCGAATTCGACATTGGCGGTACAATTGTCGATCCATATCACCCGGCGCCTTTAGATAGCCCCGTCCCGGAACGCCAACACGGCAAGCTGGCCGCCGTTCCCATTAAATTTTGCCCGCAGGCGCGCGCAATGCGCCTTGCCGTCAGCTTTCGAGCCGCTTTTCAAACCACATGACGCTGTGATAGCGCCCGAACTTGCGCCCAACCTCATCGAGCGTCGCCACATGACGGAAAGAGAGGCGCTCGTGTAATGCAACCGATGCGGGATTGGGCGCGACAATTAGCGCGTAAGCGCGGTGAACGTCAGCCCCCGACAACGCCTCGAACAGCGCAAAATAGAGTTTCGCGCCGATCCCTTCTCCTTGCGCGCCGGCGGCCAGAAAGATCGAGGTCTTGACCGACGTCTCATAGGCGCCGCGCGGATCGAAGGGCGCGGCATTGGCAAAGCCGATGACCGCGCCTGCGTCATTTTCAGCGACAAAAACCGGCGTCCGCGACGATGAGAGCCGCTCCGCGATCCACTCCCGCCGCTGGGCCTGCGTCATTTCGCCGATGTCGAACGTGATCGCCGTCTCGTGAACGAACGGGCCGTAGACCGCGTTGATCGCGGACGCATCGTCCGGCGCGGCGCGGCGAATCTTCATGGCTGCGCTTTCTTTTCTTCCGGCTTTGGCGGCGCGAACAGCACCCGAAAAACCCGCGGCAGCGCGTCGGGCAGATCTTCGGCGATGAGATTTGGCCCCGCGACTTGCGCTGCCGCGCCGTGCAGAAAGACAGCGGCGGCGGCAGCTTCAAAGCCCGGCATTCCTTGCGCGCGCATGCCGGTTATCAGGCCGGCGAGAACGTCGCCCGCCCCCGCCGTCGCAAGGTCATAGGGCGCATTCGAATTGATGGCGGCGCGCCCGTCCGGCGCCGCGATAACCGTCGCCGCGCCTTTGAGGACGACAACCGCCTTCGCAAGCCGCGCCGCCGCGCGGGCGGCTACAAGCCGGCCGCGCTCCAGAGCCTTCAGGTCGGGAAACAGCCGCCCGAATTCGCCGTCATGGGGGGTCAAGACATCGTCGGCGCGCAGCGCCGCGAACAGCAACGCCGGATCGTCCTCAAAACTCGTCAATGCGTCGGCGTCAACAACGGCGCCCGCGCCGGATTTCAGGATCGTCAGCACACGGTCTTTTGTGCCGGGGCCAACGCCGGCGCCGGGTCCGATCAGTGCGGCGGCAAAACGCTTGTCCCCGAGCATCTTCCCGATCGCCGCCGCGCCTTCCGCTTCGCGGACCATGACCGCGGTCAGATGCGCGGCGTTCTCGTCGGCTGCGTCTTTCGGCGACAGCACCGTGACGACGCCCGCCCCGGCCCGGAGCGCACTGATTGCCGCAAGGCGCGCCGCGCCTGTCGCAAGGCGTGGGCCGGACACGACCGCTGCATGGCCGCGCTCATATTTGTGGGTCTCGAAGGTCGGCCGCCGCCAGCGCGCGGCCCACAGCATCGGATGGTTCTCACAGGTCGCGGAGTTTACGCCGGCGATCCATTCGTCCCTGACCCCGATCTCCGCGACGGTGACCGCGCCCGCGAGGGCCCGGCCCGGAAACAGAAGGTGGCCCGGTTTTCTCGCGATGAAGGTGACGGTCGCCGCCGCCCTGATCGCCTCTCCGAGCGCCATGCCGCTGTCGGCGCTGACGCCGGACGGGATGTCAACGGCAAAAACCGGCGCCGCGTGCGCGTTCGTGGCAAGGATCATGTCGCGCGCCTCGCCTTCGATCGCGCGCGTCAGGCCCGTACCGAACAGGGCGTCGATAATGACGCCCGCGCCGTCAAGGAGGGCCGGGAGCAGCGGCTCGATCGGGCCGGACCAGAGCGAGGCCATCAGCGCCGCGTCGCCCTTGAGCGCGGCTTTGTCGCCGAGGAGACCGACGCGCACCGTCCAGCCTTCGTCCTTCAGCTTGCGCGCAACGACGAAACCGTCGCCGCCATTATTGCCGGGACCGCAAAGGACGACCGCCGGCCGCTTCGGAACGCTCCGCATAAGGATCGAGGCGACGGCGGCGCCCGCCGCTTCCATCATCGCCGCGCCAGACAATCCGTTCTTGATCGCGGCTGCTTCGACGCTGCGCGTTTCGTCGGCGGTGAGGAGGATGAACGGCGGGGTCATCGATCCAGCCAATTCTCGATCTCCAATCCGCGTACGCGGCGAAACGCGCGTTCGTTGTCGGTGACGAGGATCATGTCGTTCGCCAGCGCATGCGCCGCAATCAGCAAGTCATTGGCGCCGATCGGCTCGCCTGCCGTTTCAAGAGCGAGGCGCACCTCGCCGTAAATTCGGTCGGCCGGCGTTTCTAAAGTCAGTATTTCGAGCGCCGCCAAGATCGCGTCGAGTTGCGCGGCGAGCTTGGGCGAAGCTTTTTTCAAGGCGCCGAACCGCAGTTCAGCCGCGACAACGATGCTGGTGGCGACGGCGCCTTCGCCGACTTCGGCGATCTTTTTCGCAACGCGTCCTTGCGGAGAGCGAACAAGATCGGACAAGATGTTTGTGTCGAGCAGGTAGCGAACGCTCACAAGTCCACCGGCTCCGGCGCGCGGTCGACAACAGGATCAAAGCGTTCACTGATCGGCTTCAAGGTTCTCAGCAGGGCGAGAAGCGACCGTGGCGCAGTCGGCTCAATGACCAGGCGCTCGCCTTCCTTGCGAATAATCGCCTCATCGCCCGCGAATTCGAACTCGCGGGGAATACGGATCGCCTGGTTCCGGCCGTTTCTGAAGATTTTCACGCGGCGTTCGTCGTGCATCCTGGGCCTTTCAGTTTGGCATAGGCCAATAGCATAGGCCTGCGCGCGTCTCAACACTCATGAAACTCGTTTGACAAAATTTTACACCGATAATCGAGGGTATCAGTGCGAAACTCGCGCAGCTTGACGATGCTGAAATTCTGCGTCGCGTTCGCGAACTGGTTTGCGATTGAGGCGTGTGTCTTAACGGGATCTTGCGCGGCGAGATCTCGCGCGAACCCCATGCTTGGTTGACGAGCGCGGCGCGCATCGTAATTGTCACGTCGCCAACAACAGGCGCCCGCGCATGAAAAAAATCGAAGCCATCATAAAGCCGTTCAAGCTCGATGACGTAAAGGAGGCGCTGCACGAAATCGGCCTCCAGGGGATGACCGTCACCGATGTCCGCGGCTTTGGCCGCCAGAAGGGCCACACCGAGCTTTATCGCGGGGCCGAATACATCGTCGATTTCCTGCCCAAGGTGAAGATCGAAATCGTGACCACCGACAGCCTCGCCCCGCGCGCCGTCGAGGCGATTCGGGAGGCCGCCCATTCCGGGCGAATCGGCGATGGAAAAATCTTCGTCTACCCGCTCGAAAACGCGGTCCGGATTCGCACCGGCGAAACCGGAGACGATGCAATCTAGCTGTTTTGCGGAGAAAAATAGCAGGGACTTTCCTAACGGCGACGCATTTTAGCGGAAACATCCAGTCGATATTGCACTGCAAAATTCCTGTTGCTTTCGGTTGGCAGCGCCATTCATCTGTCAGTCACGTCTTCGTCTGGCCGTTGAATAACAGCCCCTGGGCGGCGCATTCCCGCCACGGGCGCGAGCGCGACAACCCGAGCTAGGAGATATCCCCGATGTCCGCCGACGCCGTCTTGAAACGCATCAAGGACAAAGACATCCGATTCGTCGATCTGCGCTTCACCGATACGCGCGGAAAATGGCAACATGTGACCTTCGACCGCGACATGATCGACAGCGATCTGTTCGAAGAAGGAACGATGTTCGACGGCTCGTCGATCGCCGGCTGGAAGGCGATCAACGAGAGCGACATGATCTTGATGCCGGACCCCGCGTCCGCCTTCGAAGACCCGTTTTTCGCGCAGCCCACCCTCTCGATCCTCTGCGACGTGCTGGAGCCGGCGACCGGCCAGCCCTACAGCCGCGATCCGCGGACGACGGCGAAATCCGCGGAAGCCTATCTCGCCTCGACCGGGATCGGCGACACCGCCTATTTTGGTCCGGAGGCGGAGTTTTTCGTCTTCGACGACGTCAAATGGTCGACCGAGCAGCACAATATGGGCTTTTCGCTCGACTCGGACGAAGGCCCCTACAATTCATCGACCGCTTATGAAGGCGGAAACCTCGCGCACCGGCCCGGCCCCAAGGGCGGCTATTTCCCGGTGCCGCCGGTCGATAGCGCGCAGGACATGCGCACCGAAATGCTGTCGATCATGGGCGATCTCGGATTGAAGCCCGAAAAACACCACCACGAAGTCGCGCCCTCGCAGCATGAACTCGGGATGAAGTTCGCCGGCCTCACCAAGATGGCCGACCACATGCAGCTCTATAAATACATCATCCATCAGGTCGCCGCGGCCTATGGCAAGACGGCGACCTTCATGGCCAAGCCCGTCTTCGGCGACAATGGCTCGGGCATGCATGTCCACCAGTCGATCTGGAAAAACGGCAAGCCGCTTTTTGCCGGCGATCGGTATGCGGATCTTTCCGAGATGTGCCTTTATTATATCGGCGGCGTCATCAAGCACGCGCGCGCGATCAACGCTTTCGCCAATTCGACGACGAATTCCTACAAGCGCCTCGTCCCCGGCTACGAGGCGCCGGTGCTTCTCGCCTATTCGGCGCGCAACCGCTCGGCCTCGATCCGGATTCCGTGGGTTCCCTCGCCGAAAGGCAAGCGCATCGAAGTCAGATTCCCCGATCCGGCCGGCAATCCCTACCTCACCTTCGCCGCGCTGCTGATGGCGGGCCTTGACGGCGTCGAGAACCGCATCCACCCCGGCGAGCCGATGGACAAGGATCTCTACGATCTGCCGCCGGCGGAACTGAAAGACATCCCGCATGTCTGCCCGTCCCTCCGCGACGCGCTCGACAGCCTCGACCGCGACCGGGCGTTCCTGAAAAAAGGCAATGTCTTCAACGACGACCAGATCGACGCCTACATCGAACTGAAACTCGCGGAAGTGAAGCGTTTCGAAATGACGCCGCACCCGATCGAATTCGCGATGTATTATTCGTCGTAGGGACGCGAACGGTCTTTTCAGTTCGCCGGCCCGGTAAGACTCAAATTGTTGCCGTCCGGATCGCTGAACCAGGCGACGCGCGCGGACTTGTCGGGCGCGGTCCATATTCCGTCCGCATCCTGATCAACGCCCGGATAGCGAATTATGGCGACGCCTTTCTTCGAAAGGTCGGCGGCCGATTGCGCGATATCGGCGACCGCAAAGCCGAAGACCGTGTGCGCATGGGCTTTCCAGCCTTCAACCGTCGAAAGCCGCATGATGGCGCCGTTGAGGCGGAACACGGCGGCGAAGGGATCCTCCGACATCAGCGGCAGTCCGAGAATATCGCGATAAAACGGCATTGAGACAGCGCGCTCGCGCGTGCAGATGATGACGACCGGCTTTGCGTTCCCGAGAAGTCCCATTATTTCCTCCCTTATATGCCGGGCGCGAGCATCGGCGCCGAGGCGATCACCCGCTCGAACGCGGCGATCGGCTGGGCGGGGCCGACCGCGCGGCGCGGACATCCGCCGCCCCGCATCCGCGTATAATCTTCAACAATCGACGCCTGCTGCTCATAACCGTAGGAAAGAAACGGCCGCGCGGGATCAAGGCGGTAGCGATAGATCCGGCTCGCGAGAAGCTCGATCCCGGTCCGGCGGAGCGCCTTGTACTGCCAGACGTGAACCAGCTCGTGCGCGAGGTGAGAGCGTTCAAACAGGGTCATCGCCTCGACCGGCGCATTCGCCCAGAATACGCGCGCGCCCCGCGCAATCGTCAGATTGAACCACTTTGCAAACGGCGTGTGAAAGCGACGGACAATCCGCACCGCATCAAGATCGATCGCCGCCGCCAGCAATGGCGGCAGCAGCGCGCATTCGCTCGTCGTCAGCGATCGTTCCAGACCCATTGCCGGCGCGGCCGCGGATCGCGCCGCCGGTGAAAGATCGACCGTCATCAAGCCGACCCTCGCGCAAGGGCGGGCTCCGGGTCAACCCGCATTGCCGCTACCGCCGCGCCTGGCGTAATCTCGCTGCGGTCAGCCTGTGAAAGGAAAGCGCCGATGACCGCCGCCCCGCCGACCTGGTTCAAGATCGCCGTTTACGCCGCGCTCGCCTGGACCATCATGGGCGTTGCATCCTATCTGATGGACGTGACGACAACGCCGGAGGCGATGGCCAAGCTTTCAGAGGATCAGCAGGAGCTTTATTCGCGCCGGCCGGACTGGATTATTGCTATTTATGCAATCGCCGTGTTCGGCGCGTTCGCCGGCGCGATCGGTCTACTGCTGAATCGAAAATGGTCGATGCCACTGTTTGCGGTCTCGCTCGCGGCGGTCCTCATCCAGTTTGTCTATGTCCTCGTTCCTCTTGGCGCGATTGCGCTGCTCGGCTGGACGGCGGCGATTTTTCCGGCCGTCATTGTGATTCTTGGGGCCGCGATGTTGCAGCTGTCGCGCACCGCCGCGACGAAGGGCTGGCTCCGCTAACCGGCCGGCGCGAGCGAGCGGCGCTGTACATCGGCGGCCTCATCGCCGCGACCGCCGAGCCGTCGAGCGGCTTTCTGACAGCGGCCGCGAATTTCTCGTGATAAAGCGGGTGCTCGGTTCCCATCATCCCATCCCACCACGTGAAATAGAGGCCGTAATTCCAGCCGGCCTGCGCATGGTGCAGGTCGTGATGGGTGACCGTCGTCATGAAGTCGAGGACGGGCCGTCCGCTGCGCCGCGCGGGAAACAGTTCGTAGCCTGAATGCCCGATCGCGTTGCGGGCGATCATGTGCATCATGAACAGCCCCATCGCGAGCCATGAAATCGGCATCAGCATGGCGGCGAGCGGCATGAAGGCGGCATTAACGACTGCTTCGCCGGCATCGAAGGAATAGGCGGCGAAGGGCGAGGGATTGTGTGATTTGTGATGAGTGCGGTGCAGCCGCCTGAACAGCCGGGGATCGTGGATCAGGCGGTGCGTCCAATAGAACCAGGCGTCGTGGAGGAGGATGAGACCCGCAAGGGAAACCCAGAAATACAGCCATCCCAGGCCCGCCGGGTCTTCGTAATTGCGCATCAACCCCGCCTGATCGCCGACCACGATGGTTGCGCCGGCGAGCGCGAAGATCGCCGCCGTCCGCGTCGAGGCGAGAAACTCGCGGCGCATCTGTCGGCCGTCGGGGGAAGTCGCGCGGATTTTGCGACCTGAAAGCGCCCTCGCGAACAGCCGCAGGACCAGATAGGCGGCCCCCGTCCAAAGGACGTAGCGCCCGAAATCGTGCTGGAACATGAAGGCGTAAAGACCGGCGAAGGCGGCGGGCGTGTCGATTGCGGGGAAGAGCGCATGCTCCATCGTCAAACTCCCTTTTTGAAGCTTGACGAAATGTGCAGCCAGCCGCGGCCGACTTCTCCTCAAATGCTGAAAATTCGTTTGCGTTTTCGGATTCGATCAAAGATTTTCGGAAACGATCGGCGCTTCGCCCCGCGCCGCCTTGCGGAACTCCGTCGGCGTCTTGCCCGTCGCTTCCTTGAACGCCCGATTGAACGGCGCGATCGAGCCGTAGCCGACATCGAGCGCAATCTGCAGCACCTGACGGCGCGCCTGCGCCGGATCGGACAAAAACCGCTTTGCTTCGTCGATCCGCCAGGAATTGACGAAGGACGGGAAATTCCTGTGCCCGAGTTCGCGGTTGATGAGGCGCCGCAGATGGTGCTCGGGAACGCCGACCTTTGCGGCGAGCCCGGCAACCGAAAGTCCTTCCTCCCGGTAAGCGCCTTCCGCCATCAGGCGCATCAGCGAGTCAAAAGCGGGTCGGTCCGCGCCCGCCACGGACACGGGACCTCGCGCCGAAACTGGCGGCTCGGGCGGCCCGTCGAGCACATCCTTGCGGGTGTCGATGAGCCAGAGACCGAGGGCGAACGTCAGCGCGAGAATCGCCGCCGCCTGAAAAATCAGCAACGGCGCCTCTGGCAGATTGGCGCCGAGCGCGGTTTCCGCCGCCACGATGACGATCCCTGTCAGCGCGACAGTTACCGCGAACACGACGCGGAACCGGCGCCTTCCCTCGACCAGATCATCGGGCGCGAATTTCAGCGCAATATAGATGGCGTGCGCATAGGCGAAAAGTTGCGCCAGGCGAAACGCCAGAAACGAAACGCCGCCGATAACGCCGCCGATATTCAGAAAGTGGCACAGGATGAAAGGCACGCCGACCGCGATCGGAATGAAATACGCCGGCCGCCACGCAAATCCGTCGTCGAAAAGCGAAAGCGCGAACCACCAGAATAGGATCGGCGCGTACATCGCAAGGATCCGCGCCGGCGCGGCGAGCGGCCCGATCGCCGCCGTGAGCGGATCGGAACTGACGACAACGTACGCCGCCGTTGCCAGGGAAAAAAGCGCGCCAAGGAGGCGACGCGCAGAGAGACGTCCCGCCAGCATCGCGCCGGCGATCATCAACGACGCGCCGACATTGATGCCGCGCAGCAGGATTTCAATAATTTCAGCCTGTTGAAGCATCAGGCGAACGTCTCGGGCGCCGCGGCGCCTGTCAACAGGCGGGAGCCGATCAATCCCGAGCCGCGCGCCGATCAGCGGCCTCGCTCCGGCGCTTGACCGCCCCCGCGCGATGATGTAACTTACTGGTTACCTATGAACGCCGCCCGGGACCGTGACATGGACGCCGTTTTCTCCGCGCTCGCGCATGAGACCCGGCGGCGCATTCTTGATCTCGTAACCGCGCGCCCCGGCGCCGGCGTCGGCGAGATTGCGCTCGAATTCGATGTCAGCCGCATCGCCATCATGAAACATCTCGCCGTTCTCGAACAAGCAAACCTCATTGTCTCGGAAAAAGACGGGCGGACGCGGCGGCTCTTTTTCAACGCGGCCCCGATCCAGATGATCTACGACCGCTGGACGAGCGAATACAGCGCTTATTGGGCGGGCGAAATCACGCGCCTCAAATACGCCGCCGAAGCGCGGGCGAACGAGGCGGGAAAAAAAACGCAACGCGGGAAGCAAAAATGACCGACAGCGATTATGCAAAACGGCAGGTCTATAAGGTGACGATCAAGGCGCCGATCGAAACGGTGTGGTCGGAACTCGTCAACAGGACCAGCCCGCGTCCCTTCTTCTGGAATTCAAGCTGGGAGACGCCGGCGATGAAACCGGGCCAGCCCTTCCGCATGATCTCGGCGGACCGCAAGGCGGTCGGCGTCGTCGGCGAATTCCTCGAGATGAACCCGCCGCACCTGCTGTCGCATTCGTTCCGCCTGACGTCCCTCGACGATGCGCCGTCGAAAGTCACCTACACCTTGAAGGAGACGGCCGACGGCGTCGAATTCTGTCTGATTACGGAGAATATCGTCGCCGGCTCGAAGAGCGAAAAATCGATGGATCAGGGCGCCCGCTTCATCGTCGAAAACTTCAAGGCCGTGGTTGAGACCGGCAAGGCGACATTGGGCGCACGGATGCTGAACGGCGTATTCGCATTGATGGGGCCGCTGACGCCGAAGGCGCTGCGCGCGGAAAACTGGCCGCTGCGGGGCGAGGCCTGACTGTCGGATCTCTCGGATCGGCCTCAGTGTCCGGCCGAAAAGTATTCTCGCAAAGCGCCGTCACCCCGGGGCCGCGTGTGTTCACGCGGAACCCGGGGTCCATTTCTCAACGAATCCCCCGCCGCGCGATGGATTCCGGGTTCCGCCAAGAGGCGGCCCCGGAATGACAACGCAGGAATCTGTTGCACTTGTTTTCCGCCACACTTTCGGGTTGAAGCGATTCAGGTTTTTTGCCCCTCCAGGCCCGATTCGCGGCCAGTAGCGCGCCTCACGCGAAGGGCTGGCCGACTTCAAGTTTCGCGCCTTTCATCGACCGCGTCTGGGGCGTCGGAATGCCGTTCTGTTTGAACAACTTTTTCAATTCGAGCTTGCGGGTCGCCAGGCGTTCGCCAAGGTCGTCGAGGTCGACGCCGGCCTTTTTGGCCTGATCGAAGATCCCCTCGCGCTGTTCTTCCTCTTTCACGTGATGCTTGATCTCTTCGGAAAGCACTTTGACTTTCGCATCGTAGAAATCATCATCGGGCGAACCCGCGAGAAGCTCCGCGATCAGCATCTTCGCGCCGTCATGCTCGACATAGGCCTCATCCAGGAGGTCGTCCTCGACCTGGCCGCGCACGCCCGGATAGAAAATTTCCTCTTCGATCGTCGCGTGGACACACAGTTCCGTGCAGATTTGCTGGGCAAGCTTGGCTTTTGCCGCCTTGCCCTTCGCATTTTCATAATTCTCAAACAATTCTTCGACGGCTCGGTGATCGCTGCGAAGCAGCTTGACCGCGTCGGGCGCGGCGTTGTTTTTCGGCGCCGCTTTCTTCGTCGCTTTTTTGGCAGCCATTGGGCTTCTCCTTCAATCTCTGGCGCTGCTGGGCGGGCGCTCTTTCGTGATGTTGTCGCCGTCGGTTGGTGAAAATTGCTCGTCGCGCCGGAACAGGGCTCACCCTCAAAACGCTAATACTTACTTCTGAGTTCCAGCGCCGCGCGCTAATTAGAGCAACGAGCAAAATCTCAGAATCGAGGACGACGTCACCCTGACGCAAGTCAGGGTCCAGAATGGCGAGCAAGGCCCTCGCGGCTCTGGATGCTGGCTTTCGCCAGCATGACGGAACGAGGCATGACGGAACGAGGTTCGTGTCCAATGCGGATCAATTGCGCCCCGTCCAGGATCTGGTTTGCGTCAGCGCAGGGACCCAGCCGGCCAACCGGGCCGGGAAGTTACGGGCGCGCCATGAAACCGCATCCTCGCGCGCGTTCGCATCTGTTAGGAAAAATGGGATGACCTCGGCGAGACTGGAGCGGCGGCCATGAACCTTCGACTGATCCCGGCATTTGCCGGCTCGCTCATGCTGGGCGCGACCGCCGCGTTTCACGGGTCCGGATTTTCCGGCGTGACCGCGGCCGCGGCAAAGGGCGGGATCGCCTCGGACCTCCAGACGATCATTGCGCCGCTGTGGCTCTTTCCGTCGGTTCACTGGGTGTTTGTTGCGATCGTCGCCGGCCTCGCCGCCGCGACGGGCGGCGTCGGTCGTCGCCTCATCCTCATTCTTTGCGCGGCCGTCATCGCGATCGACGCCGCGCTGCTCTATGTGCATGTCGGTCCCTTTGTCGGCGAAGCGATGCTTGCCATCGCTGCACTGATGTTCCTCGTGGCCGCCGCCAGCCGGCAGCCGCGCGGATGAATGCGCCGCACATTTACGTCGACGCTGACGCCTGTCCGGTGAAAGAGGAAATCTACAAGGTCGCGCTCCGGCATCAGGCGAACGTGACAGTTGTCGCCAATGGCGGCATCCGAATTCCGGATCACGCGCTGATCGGGCGGGCCATCGTCGGCGACAAATTCGACGCCGCGGACGACTGGATCGCCGAGCGGTCGGACGCCCGCGCGATTGTCGTCACCGGCGACATCCTGCTTGCCGAACGCTGCCTGAAGAAAGGCGCCGCCGTCATCGCGCCGAGCGGCAAACCATTCACCACAAGCTCGATCGGCGCCGCCATCGCGACCCGCGCGATCATGCAGGATTTGCGCGGGAGCGGCGACCCGACCATCGGCGGCGCCAAGCCCTTCGCGAAAGAGGACCGCTCGCGGTTCCTGCAGGCGCTTGATGCGGCGATTGTCATGATGAAACGCGCCTGAGCGTCAGCCGCGGCCCGTTCGAGCAGCATTCTCGCCCGCGCAGGGAACCAGAACCGCATTGGCCGCGTAATAGCTGCCATAGTCTTGAGGGGGATCCCCGCCGATGATTCACCGTGTGTTTGCGGCGTCGGCGGCGATTATGGCCGGGCTCGCGCCGCCGCCCGCCGCCGCCGAGGATGCTTCGTCAGAGTCGCCGCCGCTCCCGGCCGACGCCTCCGTACCCGGAACGCGCGACGAAATTGTCGTCTGGGGCCGTGCGATCGATCTCATTGGCGAGGCGAAAGCGGGTTCGGAAGGCATCGTCGGCTATTCCGATTTCGAGTTCCGGCCGCTCTCGCGCGTCGGCGAGCTGGTCGAAGTCATTCCCGGCCTGGTTGCGACCCAGCACTCGGGGACCGGCAAGGCGAACCAGTATTTCCTGCGCGGTTTCAATCTCGATCACGGCACCGACTTCGCCGTTCACTTTGACGGCGCGCCGGTCAATTTCCGCACCCACGGGCATGGCCAAGGCTATCTCGATATCAACTTCATCATCCCGGAAATCATCGAGCGCGTCGAATACCGCAAGGGGCCCTACTACGCCGATGTCGGCGATTTTTCCGCGGCGGGGACGGCGACATTCAAAACCTATGACCGTCTCGACCGCAGTTTTGGCGAGGCGACGATCGGCTCCGACGGCTATCGGCGCGGGCTGGCGGCGGCCTCGATCGAAGCGGGCGGCGGCGACCTCCTGCTCGCCGGCGAGGCGACATTTACAGACAGCCCGTACGAGCTCGACGAAGAGCTGAAAAAGTTCAACGGCTTCGTGAAGTTTTCCGACAGCGCGGGCGGCGTCGATTACAGCGCGTCGCTCAGCGCCTATGACGCGTCGTGGAAGTCGACCGACCAGATTGCACTGCGCGCCGTCCAGTCGGGCCAGATTTCGCGGCTCGGCTTCATCGACCCCGATGTCGGCGGCCGGACAACAAGGATCGCCTTCAACAGCGAGGCGACGGCCGGCGGCCTCTCTTTGTCCGCCTACGCCCTTTATTATGATTTTGCGCTGTTTTCGAACTTCACCTATTTCGCCAGCGATCCCGTCAATGGCGACGAATTCGAGCAGCGCGACGAGCGGGTGATGGCCGGCGGCAGCGCCGTGCAGGCCTTTGACACCTCGCTCGGCGGCAGGCCGGCGACGTTCCGCCTCGGCGGCGACGTGCGCTATGACGACATATTCAACGTCGCCCTCTACAATACCGCCGCCCGCCAGCGCTTCAACACCATCCGCGATGACGAAGTGAAGGAGTTGAGCCTTGGCGGTTTTGCCGATCTGCAAGTGAGCCTGACCGACCGCTTGCGCGCCAATGCGGGCGTGCGCGGTGATTTCTACCGCTATGACGTCGTGTCGCTGCTCGACGCCAATTCCGGCGACGGATCGGACGCGATTTTATCGCCGAGCGCCGGCCTTGCGTTCCTTGCGACCGACAGTCTCGAATTCTACGCCAATTACGGGCGCGGCTTTCACTCGAACGATGTCAGGGGCGCGGCGACGACCCTTGACCCTGTAACCTTGACGCCGGTCGATCCGGTCGATGTGCTGGTCAGGTCCGAGGGCGCGGAGATCGGCGCCCGCTTCGAGCGCGGCGCCTTCAATGCAACGCTTGTCGGCTTCTGGCTCGACCTCGCGAGCGAGCTCGTCTTTGTCGGCGACGCCGGCACCACCGAACCCAATGACGGCTCGCGCCGCTTCGGCGCCGAGTTCAGCGCCTTCCTGCAGGCGGCCGACTGGCTCGTGCTCGATGCGACAGCCGCCTATACCGATGCGCGGCTGAGGAATGTCGCGCCGGGCGAAGACCGCATTCCGCAATCGGTCCCGACAGTGTTCGGCGGCGGCGTGACGGTTGCGCCGCTTGAAGGTCTCACCGCGACCATCCGGGTGCGGTATTTCAGCAAGGCGCCGCTGATCGAGGACGGATCGGTATTTTCCGAACCGACAACGGTGGTCAATTTCGGCGCCTATTACGATCTCGGGCGGCGCGTCCGGCTGAGCCTCGATGTCCTCAATCTTCTCGATACAAAGGACGCCGACATCACGTATTTCTACGAGTCCCGGCTCGCTGGCGAACCTCGGCCAGTCGCAGACATCCACCTGCATCCGATCGAGCCGCGCCAGTTCCGCGGCGCGATCCGTTTCATTTTCTGACGGGTCGGCGTTTGCAATACGGCAAGGCCCGGGCGCATCAGGAACACTCGTCCCGCACGTCCTACCGCCCCTGCAATTTTCCTGCTGCGCGCCTTTCTCCCACCTGAAAGCGGATAAACGCCGGCAGCAGTCCCATCTTCTCATCAGCGTCCTTGCCGTCGGCGAGTCGGAAGAGGTTCTCATAGAAATACGCCATCGCCGCAAAGCCGTTCATCGCCTTCATCATTGTGCTCGAAGAGTTCGGACCCCAGAAACCTTCGCCAAGCTGAAGCGATTTTTCGCGCCTCGGCGCCTCGGCGATTTCGCCGGACAGGAGTTTCGTTGCAACATCGGGGTCGATGCACATCGGCCGCGCCACGCCGACGAGATCGGCGGCGCCGCCGCCAAGCGCGTCATCCATGGCCGCGCGGCTTCTGAATCCTCCCGTCACCATCAGCGGCATCCTGGCGACGCGCGCGGCTTCCTCCGCGAACTGAATGAAATAAGCTTCGCGCGCGCCTGTCGATGCGCGCAGTTCAGTCTCGACCGGCGCCTCCAGCCCCGCCATATCCATCATCCGCGGCTGCTCATAGGAACCGCCGGAGATCTCGAGGAAGTCGATCCCTTCCTCGTTCAGCCATTCGATCACTTGAAGACACTCGTCGAATGAAAAGGCGCCCTTCTGGAAATCCGAAGAATTCAGCTTCACCGCGACGGGGAACCCCGATCCGACTTTCGCGCGCACGGCGGCGACCGTCAGCAGCAAAAGCCGCGCGCGGTTCTCGAGCGCGCCGCCCCATTCGTCGTCCCGCTGATTGGCGTTCGGATTGAGGAACGCCGAAATCAGATAGCCATGCGCGCCGTGCACCTCGACCCCGGAAAACCCCGCGGCCTTGGCGACCGACGCGGCGTTGGCAAAGCGCGCGATCACATCGATGATGTCTTCCGCCGTCAGCGCGCGCGGAATTGCGAACTGGCCGCCGGGAAGATCAACGCCGATCGCCGACGGCGCGACCGGCGTCCGGTTGACATAGACCGGCGTCTGGCGGCCGGCATGGGCAAGCTGCGCCATGATCTCGGCCCCCGCCGATGTCGCGGCGGCGGCGAACGCCTCGAGGCGCTGCATGGCGGCGGCGTCCTGCTTGCCGTCGATCGCGACATTGCCGGGGCGCTCAAGATAGCGTCGGTCGATCTGGATGTTGCCGGTGATCAGGAGACCGGCGCCGCCCGCCGCCCAGCGGCGATAGAGCGTCTCGTGCCTCGGCGTGGCGCGGTTCAGCGCATCGCCAAGGCCCTCGGTCATCGCCGCTTTGACGAGCCGGTTTTTCAGCCTGACGCCGCAGGGAAGCGTGATCGGATCGGCGATCGATACTGCCATCAGACCTTCCCGCGGGCGCCGGGCGACTTCGGTCAATCCCCGCTACACCCGGTTTTGATCGTGATTCGACCGGGCAGGCTCATGAATACCCCTCTACGGGGCGCTTCCGCCGCGAACGCAACCCGCCAGAACGTGTTGTAGGGGTCAAATTGAAGGAGTCTGTTTGATGTTGCGCATTGTTTTGAGCCTTGTGGCCGCCGCCGGAACGCTAGCCGGCGCGGCGTCGGCGCGGACGATTAGAATTGCCGATGTGCTTGCCAATAGCGGCGGCATGGCCGAAGGCGGTTTTCTTGATCTCGGCGAAGTCCAGGTCCAGTTTGGGAACGGGGCCCGTCTGTCGGGCGCAGCGTCCGCCCCGAGCGCTGCGGCTCACACGGCGATTTCGGTCAATAGCGGTTTCAGGATCAGCAACCTCCGGTTTGACGACTTCGCACGAGGCAGCCTGACGATGACGGGACGGACGTTGCTGATCAATAATGTTTCGCAGCGATTCGCCGATGTCGGGGGGCTCGCGCTCTCGGGTCCCGTCATCAATATCGGGTCAGGCGGCGCCGATCCAACGCGATTCGAACTCGAAGCCTTCGACGTGGAGCCGGTGGTGACGCCGATCCCCGCAGCCGGCGTGCTGATGATCGCCGGCCTTGCCGGCTTCGGATTTGCATCGCGGAAGAAGAAAGAGACCTGAAGTCCCTGCAGCGACTTTCTGCTGAAAAGGCCGCCCCGAAACGGGCGGCCTTTTTTTACTTCGCCGTCTCGACCAGCCGTCCGTGCTTTTTCAGCGCCGCGCGCAGGCGGTCATGCGGCAGTTCATGGACTGTGTAGCCATCGGCGCCGGTCATCGTTTCCGCGGCGACGAGCGCGTTGACGATTGCTTCTTCCGTCGCCTCGACCGCCGCGAGGAAGATCGCGCCCATCGCATCGTTCGGGACCATTTCAACCGTCTGCAGGCCGGTCCGGTAGGCGGCTTTCGGGTTGGCGGTCGAAAAAGCGATGAAAATGTCGCCCGAGCCGTTCGACGCAAAGCTGCCCATCCGGCCGAGGCCGAGCGAGGCGCGCTGCGCAACCCGCCTTAGCTGGTGCGGCAGCAGCGGCGCGTCGGTCGCAAGAACGACGATGATCGAGCCGCGTTCTTCCGTACGCGGCAGATTTTCAGGAAAAAGGTCGGCGATTTCTTCGCCGACCGGGACGCCGCCGATGCGCATTGTCTTGCGGATACCATAATTCGACTGGACGAGCGCGCCGACCGTATGGCCGCCCTGATCCTCGCCGAGTATTCTCGACGCGGTGCCGATCCCGCCCTTGAACTGATGCGTGATCATGCCGGTGCCGCCGCCGACATTGCCTTCGGCGACCCTTCCGGGCTTTGCCGCATCGAGCGCCGCGACAGCGTCTTTCTTTGTCACGTGAAAGCCGTTGATGTCGTTGAGATCCCCGTCCCAGGTCTCGGCGACCACCGGGAGCGACCAGAAGACTTCGGGCTCGCCTGGCAAGCCTTCATAGAATTTGTGCTTCACCTGCCATTCGATCACCGCGTCATGGACGATCCCGACCGAATGCGTGTTGGTGATCATCACCGGCCCTTCAAGGAAGCCCGATTCCGTGATCCATGTCGTCCCCGTCATCTCGCCATTGCCGTTCAAGGCGTGCCAGCCGGCGAAAACAGGATCGTAAGTGCGCCCGCGCGGCAGGATCGCGGTGACGCCGGTGCGGACCGGCCCCTTGCCGCGAACGAGTTTCCCCTCGCCCCGGATGATCGTCCGATGCCCGACCTCGACGCCCGCAACATCGGTGATCGCGTTAAGGGGTCCCGGCGTTCCCTCGAACGGCACGCCAAGATCGCGCGCGCGGACGAGGTTTTCCGCGGCGAGGGCGGGTGCGGCGACGAGCGCAAGTGTCGCCGCGATGAGGAATGAAAGACGCATGGCGAGTCTCCCCTGTCTGGAACGAGTTTATGTGAAGGCGCCAACGCGGATGAGCGGGAATGATCCGCTAACGGATTTTTTAGTCCCAACAACGCCGCCGACAGTCATCAGAATGAAGAAGAGAACGTCGAACGCGTCCATCAGCGGTCGCGCGCGGCGAGCGCGACCGGCGGCGTCCATTCGATCTCGCAGGCAACAGCGATGCGCCGCATCATCGCGTAGCTCGGACCGTCGCCGGAGCCGACGCGCTCAAGGCGTGCGACGCGCGGCTGCGATACCCCAAGGCGCCCGGCGAGATCACCTTGCCTGAGGCCGGCGCCAAGACGCATTTCGCGAATGAGGCGCGCGGCTTCCTGCGCAAAAAGCGCGCTTTCGTAAGCCATGCGCAAACCGGGCCTGCCGGCGAACAGCCGGTCCTGGTTCACGGAAGAACCGCCGCGCCCCCTCTTCACCGGTTTCGCCTTCGCCGCTTTCGCCGTCGCCCTTATTTTTTGCCCGCTCATCAAACCCCTGCCTCCGTCAACCGTCGCCGCGCTTCGGTCTCGAAGCGGGCGGCGCCGGAAACGCGCCGTATATCGGCGAAGCTGACCGCGAACACGGCCGCCTACGCTCTCTCAATATAATGAAGTCGTTATAGATGTCAAGACCAGGGTCAGTCCGTTCGATTTGACGGGGCGGGCCGAACATGGCTTTTCGGCGGAAACCTTTCCCCGTTCGGAGTTCGACACAAGGCATGGCGGCGCGCGCGACCAAAAAGGGAGAGCCGGACCTCTTCTCCGCCGGCGGCGATTACACCGCCAAGGACATCGAAGTCCTTGAAGGGCTGGAGCCGGTCCGCAAACGCCCCGGCATGTATATCGGCGGCGCCGACGAGAAGGGGCTGCATCACCTCTTCGCGGAAGTTCTCGACAACGCCATGGACGAGGCGGTCGCGGGGCACGCGAGCCGGATCGAGGTCGAGCTTTTCGACGACGGCTATCTCGCCGTCACTGACAATGGTCGGGGCGTCCCCATCGACCCGCACCCAAAATTCAAGAACAAATCCGCGCTCGAAGTGATCATGACGACCTTGCATTCGGGCGCCAAATTCGACGGCAAGTCGTATCAGACCTCGGGCGGCCTCCACGGCGTCGGCGTTTCGGTCGTCAACGCGCTCTCCGACGATCTTGTCGTCGAAGTCTGCCGCAATCGCCAGATGTGGCGCCAGACTTACGCCAGGGGCGCGCCGACTTCGAAGCTGAAAGACGCCGGCCCCGCGCCAAACAGGCGCGGCACGATGGTGAAGTTTCATCCGGACCCGGAGATTTTCGGCGCCAAGGCCGCGTTCCGGCCGGCGCGCCTCTATCGCATGGCGCGCTCAAAGGCTTATCTCTTTGGCGGCGTCGAGATCCGCTGGCGCTGCGCGCCGCCCCTGATCATGGACGAAACGCCGGCGGAAGCGGTCTTTCACTTCGAAGCGGGGCTGACGGACTATCTTCTGTCCCTCATCAACGAAAAGCCGACCGTCACCGACGAGATGTTCTCAGGCCGCTTTGAACGAAAGGAAGGCGGCGGCCACGGCAATGTCGAATGGGCGGTCTCGTGGGGCGCCGCCGGGTTCGGAGACGAAGACGGCTTCATCCATTCCTATTGCAACACGATCCCCACCAGTGAAGGCGGCGCCCACGAAGCGGGCCTCAGGGCCGCGCTGTCGAAAGGACTGAAAGCCTATGCCGATCTCGCCGGCAACAAGAAGGCCGGCAATGTCACGCCCGAAGACATCATGGGAACGGCGGGCGCCCTTTTGTCCGTGTTCGTCCGAAATCCGGAATTTCAGGGTCAGACCAAAGACAAGCTGGCGACCGCGGAAGCGCATCGCATTGTCGAGAACACCGTCCGCCCCGCCTTCGACCACTGGCTTGCGAGCCACCCGAAACAGGCGAACGATCTCCTTTCGTGGGTGATCGACCGCGCCGACGAGCGGATGCGCAGGCGCAAGGAAAAGGAAGTTTCGCGCGCCGCGGCGACGCGCAAATTGCGCCTCCCCGGAAAGCTCGCCGACTGTTCGCAAAAAGACCGCGAAGGGACCGAGCTGTTCCTCGTCGAGGGCGATTCAGCCGGCGGCAGCGCCAAACAGGCGCGCAACCGCGCGACGCAGGCGATCCTCCCCTTGCGCGGAAAGATCCTCAACGTCGCCAGCGCCGGCCGCGACAAGATCACGCAAAATCAAGAAATCCAGGACATCGCGCAGGCGCTCGGCGTCGGTCTCGGCGCCAGGTTTGACGTCGAAGATCTCCGCTACGAGAAAATCATCATCATGACCGACGCCGATGTCGATGGCGCGCACATCGCTTCGCTGCTCATCACCTTCTTTTATCAGGAGATGAAGGAGATGATCGATTCGGGGCGCCTCTATATGGCGCAGCCGCCGCTCTATCGGCTGACCGCCGGCGGCAAGACCGTCTATGCGATGGACGACGCGGCGCGCGAGAAGATTCTGAAATCGGAATTCAAGTCAAACCAGAAGGTCGAGACGGGAAGATTCAAGGGCCTCGGCGAAATGATGCCGGCGCAACTGAAAGAAACGACGATGGACCCGAAAACGAGAACCCTCGCCCGCGTCGTCATCGCCGACGACAAGCAGGAAGGCGCCGCGGACCTCGTCGAACGGCTGATGGGAAAGAAACCGGAAGCGCGGTTCCAGTTCATTCAGGAGAACGCGGGGTTTGTGCGGGGGGAGCTGGATATTTGAAATATCGGCAAACGCAGGGTGCATTAGAGCGGGGCGCAATTAATCCGCATTGGGCACGAACCTCGTTCCGTCATGCTGACGAAAGTCAGCATCCAGAGCCGCGAGGGACTTGCTCGCCATTCTGGACCCTGACTTGCGACAGGGTGACGTCGTCCTCGATTCCGAGATATTGCTCGTTGCTCTAAGCGAGGCGCGATGCACCGTCTATCGCGCGGAAAGGCGGCGGATTTCACTTCGCTCTATCCGCCCTGCGGCCTTCGCAAAAACGCTCGTTGTCATGCCGGGGCCGCCGCTTGGCGGAACCCGGAATCGACGGCGCAACCCGCCGGGTTCCCCTGCCGCGAACGCCGCTATAGAAGTGCCGCCCGAACCGGAAATGACCAAGACGCCATGAAATTCAAATCCGATTTTCTTCAGACACTCGACGAGCGCGGGTTGATCCATCAGGGAACGAACCTTGAAGGGCTCGATCAGCGCCTCGCCGCCGGCGTCGTCACCGGCTATATCGGCTTTGACGCAACCGCGCGTTCGCTGCACGCGGGGAGCCTCATCCAGATCATGCTGCTCCACTGGCTCGCCGAGACCGGGCACCGCCCGATCGCCCTGATGGGCGGGGGAACGACCAAGGTCGGCGATCCGACCGGAAGGGACCAGAGCCGCGCGCTTCTGACCGATTCGGAGATCGACGCCAACATCCGGTCGATCAAGGGCGCCTTTGAGCGGTTTTTGAATTTCGGCGCCGGCGGCGCGATCATGGCGAATAACGACGACTGGCTGTCGCGTCTCTCTTACGTCGAATTCCTGCGCGATTACGGGAGCCTCTTCACGATCAACCGTATGCTGACTTTTGATTCGGTGAAGCTCCGCCTTGAGCGCGAAAGCCCGATGACGTTTCTCGAATTCAACTACATGCTGATGCAGGCCTATGATTTCCACGAGCTTCATCGCCGGCATGGCTGCGCGCTGCAGATGGGCGGGTCGGACCAGTGGGGGAATATCGTCAACGGCGTCGAGCTTTGCCGGCGCAAGGATGGCGCGGAAGTTTTCGGCCTGACGACGCCGCTGCTGACGACCGCGTCCGGCAAGAAAATGGGCAAGACCGAGAGCGGCGCCGTCTGGCTCAACGCCGACATGACAAGCGCTTATGATTACTGGCAGTACTGGCGCAACACCGGGGACGCCGATGTCGGCGCGATGCTCGCGCGCTTCACCAAACTGCCGATGGCGGAAGTCTCGCGTCTCGCCGCGCTCGGCGGCGCCGAGATCAACGAGGCGAAGAAAATTCTTGCAACCGAAGCGACCGCGCTGCTGCACGGGCGCCCGGCGGCGGAAGAAGCCGCCGAGACCGCGCGGCGGACATTTGAGGAAGGCGCGTCAGCTTCGGGACTGCCGACGATGACGGTCTCGCGCGCCGAACTTGACGCCGGCCTGCCGCTGTTTCGGGCCTTTGCCGAGACCGGCCTCATCGCCTCGAACGGCGAAGGGCGCCGGCACATCACCGCGGGCGCAATCAGGGTGAACGATGTTCCGAGGACGCATGAAAATCCGCTGACAACGGACGAGCTTGTAGACGGGGCTATCAAGCTGTCGGTCGGAAGGAAGAAGCACGCGCTGGTGCGGGCCATATGAATCACTCGGCTGGCGGCGGCTCTGCTTCCAATCGTCCGCCCTCGAACATCCGGCGAAAGACGCCGGGCGCGAGCGCCGACAGCGGGTTGACGGTGACGCGGGGGCCGCCCGCCGGCCCGTCAACGTCATAGGAAAGCGCGAGCAGGCCTTCGCCCTTGCGGTTGACAAAAAGATCGCCGATGACGGGCGCCTTGCCGAGAAAGGAGTTGAACTGATAGGCCGGAGCGACCGCTCCCGAAAGCTTCAGTTCGCGGTCGCCTTCGAGCGCGACTTCGCCCTGCCCGGTGATGCCGACCGCCGGCCCGGTCGCGCGCGCCTCGCTGATGTGGACGACGCCGTCCCTGATCGCAAAAGCGGCGTAAGCGTCATCGAGCTCGATCCCCTCGCCGTTCATGATATCGGAAAGCCCGGTCAGGGAACCGACCGCAAAAATTTTCGCGAGCAGCGGCGCCTTGACGACGCGAAGGTCTTGCGCTTCGAGCGTCCCCTTGCGCGGGGCATCGGGCGTTCCCGGCGTGAACACGAAGTCGAGGCGGCCGCGCCCGCCCTTGACGGAGGTGAGGCCGAACATGCCGGCGAGAAGCTCGCCGATATCGTCGGATCTTGCCTCGATCGCCTGTTCGCCTGCGTCGCCGTCGCCGGATTGCTTGAGTTCGATTGCAATCGAGCGGCGCTCGCTGGTGATCGCGGAAAAGGCAAGCGCGTCAATCTGGTCGGCGTCGCGGCGGAATTCGAGCGAAGCGTCGCGAAACGAAGCGCCGGCGCGGAAGTCGATGCGGTCGAGCCGCGCGGTCAGCGCCAAAGGCGCCGCGCCGCCGCTTCCGCCAACGCCGTTGTCGATCAGGTCACGGATGATTTCCGCGCCGTTCAGATATTTGCCTGTCGCCGTCAGCGCGAGCGCGCCCGTCTCGTCCCGCCGCGCGGTCATCGCAAGATCGGCGACGCCCTCAAGCGCGAATGTCGGAATGTCGAATGCTTCAAGCGCGCCGCCCGGCGCAAAGGCCGCGCTGCCGCCGATCGCGACGCCCTCGCCGGTGAGCGACAACGCGGAAATTTTCGTGCCCTCGGGCGAGAATGCAAAGCTCGCCGACCCTTTCGCCGGCGCGCCCTGCGGTTTCATCCAGCCGAGCGCTTCGGCCACCAAAGCCGCCTTCGTGAAGTCGGCCTCAAACGCCAGCGCGCGGAAGGCGTCAACGCCGCCGGTAGCTGTCGCCGTAAACGGCACCGCGCCCTGTATATATTGTCGCGTCGGCACGCCGAACAGGTCCCCGGTCGCGGAACTCGCCTCGCCCTTGACGGTGATGACCGTCTTGTCGCCGGCGCCGGCAAAGCGCTGGCGCCATTCGATGGCGACGGGCGCGTCGCCAACCCGTGCGTCGCCCGTGATCACCATGCCGTCGGTGTCAAGATCGACTCGCCCCTTGCCGCCCGACAAGGTCGCATCGCCGATGATTCCATCGACGCCAAGATTTTCAAATGTCGCAACGCCCTGGTAGCGATAATCCTCGCGGTCAGCTTCGCGCAGATTGGGCCGGATGATTTCGACTTTCACAAGCGCCGGTCCGGAAAATTGTTGAGGCGTCAGTTTCGTCTCGGCAAGGGCGGCGATCGGTTGCTGCGCGAGAACGCCGATAATGTCCCGCGCGTCGCCGGCGGCGTTGATTTTGAAAACGGCTGGCTCGCCCTTCGGCATCAGGACCGGAATATCGACTTCGCCGTCGCTGATCCTGATTTTACCGAGACTGCCCTTGTCGGCGTCGAAGCGGAAGCTGTTGCCGCCAAGGACGCCGCGGCCGGACACGTTTGTCAGAGGCGTCATCGTGGGCGCGTAAATGACTTCGGCGCCGTCAGCGCGGAAAGAAAGCGTCATCGCCTCGTCGGGCAAGCCGCCGTCCGCGCTGACCGCTCCCGCCTTCAGATCCATCGTAAAATCAACGCCGCTGAATGTCGCCCGCGGCATCCGCGTTGCGACGAAGTCGCGGGCGCTGATTGCGAGGTTTTTCGGCCAGGCTTTCAGCAGCGTCGGCGGATCGAGAGCGCCGGCAATTTCCGCCTGCGCCGTTATCGCCGGAAAAGCGTCAGTCTGCGCCGCAACCGACAACCGCCCGCTGAGGTCGACGCCAAGAAAAGCGGCCGAAAGCGCAGCGAGATCGAGAACTTTGGCTTTGACGTCATAGTAGCCTTGCGCCGACGCCCGCCCGATCGGCAGCGGTTCAGGAAAGAACTTCGGCTCGATCAGAAGCAGCTCTTCGCCCGCGAGCGCAAAGTTGACGCGGCTGACGCCGCGGCCCGACTTTGCCGTGTCAAGCGTCACCTTGCCCTCAACAGCGCCGTGGCCGAGAGCGCCGTCCCATTCGGCGCGGCTGACCGTGAATTCGTTGCTTTGAGGATCGAATTCGGCGGAGGCCGCAAATTTCCGGATCGATGTCGACCAGCCGCCGAGCGTGAGTACGCCGCCGCCGGCGCGAAGGTCGATCTGCGAGGACAGCACCGATCCGTCGCTGGTCAGCTCGATCCTCGCCTTGCCGGAAACCGGCGACGTCAAAAGCTCGGCGTTCGCATCGAAGAGAACCGCGACAAGGTCGCCGACAGGCGCGTCGGTGAGCGAAAGCCGCGACGAAATAATGTCCGTCGTCAGATTGTAATCGGACTTGAAAGACAGTGAAGCCGCTTTGCCGCCAATGTCGAAACGCGAAGCAAGATTTGCGGTGTAGCCTGATTTCGTCCTCGACACTTCCGCGGCGCCGTCCCGGCCGACCCAGGTTCGCCCGGACGCCTCGTCGACAAAGGCGATCGTCGCGTTGCGGAGTTCGGCGCGTTCGAAGCCCTCGCGGAAATAGGCGCCGCCGGTCAATGACTGAAAGACGCGCGCCCGCTCGCCCGTCGCTTCGCCGAAGTCGAGACGCAATTTGCGATCGGCGCGCCGCAAGATGCGAAGCTCGGCGCCGTCGATCAGAACGCGCCGCGGCCCTGCTTTGCCGGAAAAGAAATCCTTCGGATAAAATGCGATATCGACGACGGGGAGCCGGGCGCTTGCCTCGGCGCCGCGCCGTCCGAGGCGGACATTGACGAGGTTGAGGCGATAGCCGCCGCGATCGTCCGCCGTTCTAAGCGATACCTTTTCAATGCGGTTGACGGCGCCGTTGAAGACCGCCGCATTGGCGGCGGCCCTGACGGCGGGCGCCGCCCAGTCGAGATCGACGGGACCCGATTGCACGCGCCAGAACACGAAGGCGGCGAGCGCAACCGCCGCCGCCACGACGATCCCGACCGCCTCCGCGGCGATCACGCCTGCGCGTGCGATGCGCGAGTTCATGCGCGTGTCAGCCCGCCCCTCTCCGCCCTGTCGGCCCTTTCGCATGCGTAGTAACAATATAACGGCCAATCAAGGAAAGTTTGGTTAGGACGCTCGCCCGAACCGGGACAAAGACATCGGGTCGGACCGCATTGAGGAGGATTGATGGCGCCGAAAGCGAAAACGGTCGTCGAAGGCTCGAAAGCGCCGGCGTTCGACCTGCCGACCGATGGCGGCGGCCGGGTCAGACTTGCCGATCTCGCGGGCAAGACCGTCGTCCTTTATTTCTATCCAAAGGACGACACCGCCGGCTGCACCAGACAGGCGACCGAATTTTCGGCCGCCGAAAAGTCGCTCAGGCGGGTGGGCGCCGTTATCGTCGGGGTATCCAAGGACACGGTCGCAAAGCATGACAAGTTCAAAGAAAAGCATGGCTTGAGCGTCAGGCTTGCCTCCGACGAAGCCGGCGCGATCGTCGCAGCCTATGGGTCGTGGGTCGGGAAGACCCTATATGGTCGGACATATATGGGGATTGATCGATCGACCTTTCTGATCGACGGCAAAGGCGTCATCCGGAAAATCTGGCGTAAAGTCAGAGTCCCCGGCCATGTTGAAGAAGTACTGGCGGCGGTGAAAGCGCTCGGCTGATTTGGGTCCTTCGGCTGTCGGAACGAACCTTGCGAAGCGACAAAAGCCGGCAGAAAATCGGAATCGTTAAAAAAGAATGGTTATCTCATCACATAACAGTTGCGAAATGCAGCCGGATCGGCTGCTATATATTAAGGGGTGTCAACGTAGAACGCTTGCGGGCGTTGATCAGGGGCGACTTTGAATGAGCCGCAAGAAATCCGGCCAGACGAAGCGTGTAATTAGCCGCTGGTTCAAAGAGCGGCAGATTTACCACCGCAGCGATGGGGTGGTCCATTTCATTTCGATGTCGACCCGGACCCAGATCGCTCTGGCGACGGTCATCGGAGCGGCGTCGCTTTGGGTCGCCTACGCCTCCGTCAACGTCGTTTTCAAAGAACAGATCATCGTCGCCAAAGAGCGGGATCGCCGCGTTATCGAGACAGTTTTCAACAAGCGCGTCGCCCAGTCGCAGCGCGCTTATGATGATGTCAGTTCGCTCAACGTCATCATGCAGCAGGAATTCGACGCCACCATGGCCGAGATTTCCTCGCGGCATCAAACGCTTAAGAGCATGGTCGAGAGGAAGGCTTCCGCCGATTCCGACCTCGAAACGCTGGCGAGGGGCCTGTCGGAAGCGGGATCGCCGAATGGCCAGAAGCCGGCCAACGGCAACCGCATCATGATCGATGTCGTCCCGACCGAGCCGACGCCAAGACAATCGCGCGTCTCGTTGCTGAAACTGCAGGCGACGCGCGAGGCGAGCGCCCAGGGAACCCACGTTCCCCCAAACAGCCCGGCTGCGCCGGCGCTGATGCAGATGCGGACCGCCTCGGCCGACCTCTATGTCGAGCAGGTTCTATTGCTGGCGTCGCTGGAAGAGCGCGCCGCCAGCCAGGTCGATGAACTGCGGACAGTTCTCGCCAGCACCGGCGTCGGGGTTGAAAACCTTATCCAGCCGCCAAAGATCTCGAATATGGTCCTGGCGCAGGGCGGCCCCTTTATCGACGCCTCGAACCTCTCAAGCACATCGTCGGCCTTCTTTCGTCACGCCAACCGGGCTGGCCTGATGGTCGATGAGCTTCGCGACGTCCAAAGCGCGGTCAATTCGATCCCCCTTTCCTCGCCGCTCACCGTCAGCCGCAAATTCACCAGCGGGTTCGGCGTCCGGCGCGACCCCATCAACGGACGCGCCGCCAGCCATCATGGCATCGATTTCTCGGCCGTCTGGGCGGCCCCGGTGACGGCGACGGCGAACGGCGTCGTCAAATACGCCGGACAGCGTCAGGGGTTTGGCCGCATCGTCGAAATCGACCATGGCAATGGCTTTGTCACACGTTACGCCCATCTTAACCGGATCTCGGTAAAGGCGGGGCAGCGGGTCAAGCTGCACCAGAAGGTCGGCGAATTGGGAAATAGCGGGCGCAGCACCGGCCCGCATGTCCATTACGAGGTGCTTTTCCGGGGCCAACCCAGAAATCCTCTGCGTTTTATTGAGGCGGGCAGATATGTTTTCGAAAGCTAAGCAAAAGTCGCAGACCGAAGAGCGCGTGCGGATGCCGGTCGCCGAGATGAATTCGGCGCCGTCCGGTCCCACCGCCGCGCAGTCGAAGAGGTCGAGTTCCATGAAGGCAGCCGGCGTCCCATCGATCATTTCCGCCGATGTCATCCTCAGAGGACACATCAATTCAGCCGGCGAAGTCCAGCTTGACGGCGCTCTGGAAGGCGACATCAAGGCGTCGACGCTGATTGTCGGCGAAAAAGCTTCGGTCAAAGGCGAGATCATCTGCGAAACCGTCACCGTTCGCGGCCGCGTCGAGGGCGGCATACGCGCCAAGCAGGTCGCGCTGGCGGCGACCGCGCACATCGTCGGCGACATCCTTCACAGCTCGCTATCGGTTGAAAGCGGCGCGCATTTCGAGGGCAATTGCCGGCATTCGGACGACCCTTTGTCGGAAGCCTCGGCAAGCGATTTCAGGAAATCGCGCCCGATGTCCGGCCCCTCGCCGAGACCCGTCGCCTCCGCGCTCGCGGACGATCGCGGCGCGAATAACGACGGTCCGTCCTTCCTCAGCCCTGCCCGCTCGCCGCTGCGCTGACGCTTTTGCGCGAATGGCGCAAGCGGGGCGCCCCGGGAAAACGGCGCCTCGCGCCGCCCGCTTCTTTGTATGCATCGCCGGCCAGCCCTTAAGAACCGGACCGGCGACAAACCGGACTTGTCAAACGGCGCGCCAAGAAACGCGCCCATGCAAGTAAGACGAACGAGACCCCCCGAGTGTGACAAGATTCCAAAAAATATTTTTTTGAGGGCAGGCCGCCGATAGACTCCCCGTCATGCTGACGAAAGTCAGCATCCAGAGCGGCGCGGGGAATCGCCCGTGACCCTGGACCCTGACTTACGTCAGGGTGACGTCTGGAGGACATGTTTGCCTGGGGCCCGGCGTCGTGGAAAGAGCAATATCTCAGAATCGAGGACGACGTCACCCTGACGAAAGGGTCCAGAATGGCGAGCAAGTCCCTCGCGGCTCTGGATGCTGACTTTCGTCAGCATCACGGAACGAGGTTCGTGTCCAATGCGGATTAATTGCGCCCCGCTCTAATCAAATCGCTCTTGTTGAAGTCGCATTGCTCCGTACACCGATATTCCCTCAACAGAACGCACCGAGGGGACCCTCATCCGGCGCTTCGCGCCACCGTCTCCCAGAGGGGGAAGGAACACCGCTCGACGCCGCACGAAGTTTCGATCAACGCAAGTTGGTATAAGCGCCCGGCAGCGGGAAAAATCCCGCCCGTTAACCATACGATTCCGCCAACCCTTTGAATTCCTTATGAAAAATAAAGTTATCCCCCTCCCTTGCGGAGGCTTTACACTGTCTTTGATGACGGGTTTTGCGGTCGGGCGGGTGAAAACCCGCGGCGGACGCTCGGTGAAAGGAAGTCGATGGCGTTCGGGTCGAAGCAGGAGTCTCAAATGCAAGTGAGCGCTCACTCGCTGCATGCGGCAGTTCGCGCGGAGCGCGAAAACTTCGCCTTCCTGGCGAAAATCCGCGGAATACGGACAAATCCGCTGCACCCCGCATGGATACAGGATTCGTCCGGAGCCGGGCGCCTCGGACAATCCGCAATCTCCGTAATTGCGACGCGGTTTTTCGCCAGATCGGGGAATTTCGCGGAAAGCCCGGCGGCGATATCGGGATCGGGGCGATGACCCTCGTTCATGTCATTGGCGGCGGCCTCGCCGGTTCGGAGGCGGCGTGGCAGGCGGCGGCGCATGGCGCTCGCGTCATCCTCCACGAGATGCGGCCCCGGCGGATGACGCCGGCGCACCAGGGCGGCGCCTTCGCCGAGCTGGTGTGTTCGAACTCCTTCCGCTCGGACGACGCGGGGACCAACGCGGTCGGGCTCTTGCACGAAGAAATGCGCCGCGCCGGGTCGCTGATCATGCAATGCGCCGACGCCGCGCAAGTGCCGGCGGGCGGCGCGCTGGCCGTCGATCGCGAGGTATTTTCCGCCGCGGTGACGCGCGCCTTGTCAACGCATCCGGCGATCGACATCGTGCGCGAGGAAATCTGCGGTCTGCCGCCCGATGACTGGGCGAACGTCATCGTCGCGACCGGGCCGCTGACCAGCCCCGCGCTTGCCGGCGCCGTACACGGATTGACCGGCGAGGACGCGCTTGCCTTTTTCGATGCGATCGCGCCGATCGTCTACAAGGAGACGATCAATTTCGATATCGCCTGGTTCCAGTCGCGCTATGACAAAAAGGGTCCCGCCGTTAAAGCATTGGGGGGAGACGGCGCCGATTACATCAACTGCCCGATGGATGAAGCTCAGTACAAGGTGTTTTACGACGCGCTGATCGCCGGAGAGAAGACGGAATTCAGGGACTGGGAGAAAGATACGCCCTATTTCGAGGCGTGCCTTCCGGTCGAAGTGATGGCGACGCGCGGCATCGACACTTTGCGCTTCGGGCCGATGAAGCCGGTCGGCCTTACCGATCCGCGAACCGGCAAGCGCCCGCACGCGGTCGTCCAGCTCCGCCAGGACAATCTTCTCGGCACGCTCTGGAACATGGTCGGCTTCCAGACGAAGCTGAAACACGGCGCGCAAGCCGACGTCTTCCGGCTGATCCCCGGCCTTGAGCGGGCCGAATTCGCGCGGCTCGGCGGCATTCACCGCAACACGTTCCTGAATTCGCCAGCGCTGCTTGATCGAACCTTGCGGTTGAAGGCGCGGCCCGCTTTGCGCTTTGCCGGCCAGATCACCGGCGTCGAGGGCTATCTTGAAAGCGCCGCGGTCGGGCTGCTCGCCGGCCGCTTTGCCGCGGGCGACGCCATCGCGCCGCCGGCGACGACCGCTCTCGGCGCGCTTCTTCACCACATCACAGCGGGCCATATCGTCGGCGGCGCCAAAAGCTTTCAGCCGATGAATGTGAATTTCGGTCTCTTCCCCGACATCGAAGACCCCAAAACCGACGCCGAGGGCCGGCGCATCAAGGGCAAGGAAAAGGGACGCGAAAGAAAGCGCGCGCTGTCGCGGCGGGCGCTCGACGACCTCAACCTGTGGTTGAAGGAGGCTCCGCAACCTGCTGAATAAGCGAAAAGGCCGCGACGGTAAACCGCCGCGGCCCCGCCCGAAAATGCAGCTTGGGGGAGACTTGCCGCACCTAAGGACCCGTTGCGCGTGTCCGACCACGATCGTCGACGGCGCTGAAAATCGTTGGATAAAACCTAAAGCCCTTGCGCGTCAAGCGTTCTGCAACAAGAAGATGTTAAGATATAACAGCCGGAGACGCAATGAGATCGATCGACTTTCGGCGCATGGCAGCCGCCCTCGCCCTCGCGGTCTCAGCGCCGGGCGCAGCGCAAGCGGGCGACCGGGCGCGTTACACAATCGCCTTTGAAAATGACTTCTTCGCCGGCGGCGATGAGGATTACACGAACGGATTAAGGCTCAGCTATCTGTCACCGGCGGGCCGTGGCGAAGGCCTTGCCCGCGCCTTGATGGGCGCCGCGTCCGAAGACCGGACGCGTCTCGCTTTCGGCGCCGGCCAGAGCATTTTTTCGCCGCGAAGCTACGCCCTTCCGACGCCGCCCGCCGGGCAGCATCCTTACGCCGGCTGGCTCTATGCCGACGCCGCGCTGATCGTCGAGCGCCAGCACGGTCCGCTCGATCAGCTGACGCTGACGCTCGGCGTTGTCGGTCCCGCCGCCCTCGGCGAACAGGCGCAGCGCACCGCCCACCGCGCCTTCGGATTTGTCGAGCCGCGCGGCTGGGACAATCAGCTCCGCAACGAACCCGGCGCGATCCTGTCGTTCGATCGCCTGTGGCGGCCGGGCCGCCCGGACCGGCCGGCGATCAACTTCGAAATTGCGCCTTTCGCCGGGGTTTCGGTCGGCAACGTCCTGACGGAGGCGCGGGCGGGCGCGGTGCTTCAGGTCGGTCGCAACCTGTCGATCGCACCCGATGCGGCGTGGATAAGGCCTGGCCTTCCGACCCATGGAAGCTACGGCGCGGACTGGTCGTGGCGCCTCTTTGCGGTCGCCGGCGGTCGCGCGGTCGCGCGCAACATTTTTCTCGACGGAAACACCTTCGTCGATAGCGCTTCGGTTGAAAAGAACACGATCGTCGGCGAGGTGAAGGCCGGCGCGTCAATTGGTTCCGGCCGGCTGCGGCTTTCTTACGCGCAGGTGTGGCGGACGCGCGAATATGAAACACAGGAGCGCCGCAATAATTTCGGCGCGCTGTCATTGTCGGGGAGTTTCTGACGCCGATGCGCGCCATTCCTCATCTCTCGGGCAAGATCGCCCTCGTCACCGGCGCCTCGCGCGGGATCGGCCGCGCCTCCTCGCTCGCTCTCGCCAGAGCGGGCGCGCATGTTCTGGCGCTGGCGCGCACCGTTGGCGGGCTTGAAGAACTCGACGACGAGATCACGAAGAATGGCGGCAAGGCTTCGCTCATTCCCGCCGACCTCGGCGATTTCGAGATTGTCGATCAACTGGGTTCGGCGCTTTCAACACGCTTCGGCAGGCTCGACATTCTTGTTCTGAATGCGGGCGTTCTCGGCGAACTGGCGCCGTTGACGGACATCGCGCCGAAGGCCTGGCGCCGGACTTTCGACATCAATGTCGAAGCGAACTGGCGGCTGTTGCGGACACTCGACCCGCTGTTGCGCGCGAGCGGGGCGGCGCGCGTCATCGTTTTGACCTCGCGCATCGGCGGCGAAATCGCGCGGCCGTTCTGGGGGGCGTACGCGGCATCGAAGGCGGCGCTTGAAATGCTCGCAAAAACCTATGCGGAGGAAACCCGGCAAGCCGGCGTCCGCGTCGCCATCGTCGATCCGGGCGCGATGCGAACGAGGATGCGCGCCGAGGCGATGCCGGGCGAGAAACCGGAAACCCTGCCCGACCCTTCTGAGATTGCGCCGCTTATCGTGCATGCGGCGTCGGCGGACTATGACGGCATGGCGGAGCGGTTGGCGTTTCGCGGTTGATTGGTATCCTTCTCCCCCGGCGGACGGGGAGAAGGAAAAACGGTCAATCCTCCGCGAACGGATTATCCGGCTTTACAAGAATAAGCCGGATCGGCGGCCCCCAGAGATCGAACGCCTCTCTAATGCCGTTGACGAGATAGCGCCGATAGGCGGCGGGGACATCGCTCGCGCGCGTGCATTTGGCGACAAAGGTCGGGGGCCTCGTTTTCGTTTGCGCGATATAGCGCAGCTTGATGCGCTGGCCGGAGACCGCCGGCGGCGGATGGCGCTCAACCGCCGCCCGCAGCCAGGTGTTGAGGTCCGGCGTTTTGACGCGCGCGTTCCAGTCGACATAGACCTTGGTCACTGCCGGCATCAGTTTTTCAACGCCCTTGCCGGTTTCGGCGGAGAAATAAGCGATCGGCACCCGCGGCGCCTGCGCGAGGTGAAGCTCAGCCCGCTCGCGGATGTCTTTCGACGCGGCGCTTTTCTCTTCGACGAGGTCCCATTTGTTGACGGCGATGACGAGCGCGCGGCCCTCGCGCAAGACAAGATCGGCGATCTGGAGATCCTGTTTCTCCAGCGGCGTTTGCGCATCGGTCAGGAGAACGACGACTTCGGCGAACTGGATTGCGCGCAGGGCATCGGCGACCGACAGCTTTTCCAGCTTCGATTGCACTTTCGCCTTCTTGCGCAGCCCCGCCGTGTCAAAGAGTTTGACCGGCCAATCCCGGCCTTCTCCCCGCCAGCGCCATTCGGTTGAAATCGAGTCGCGGGTGATGCCGGCTTCGGGCCCGGTCAGCATCCGGTCTTCGCCGAGCAGGCGATTGACGAGCGTCGACTTGCCGGCGTTCGGACGGCCGACAATCGCAACCCGCAAAGGCTTCAGGGGATCGTCCCAGGCTTGCTCCGCCGCTTCGGCCGCGTCGCCTTCTTCCGACGCCGCGCGGATGATCGGCTCAAGCGCGTCCTGCAATTCGCCAAATCCCTGACCATGCTCGGCGGAAAGCGCGATCGGCTCGCCAAGCCCGAACGACCACGCGTCGAGAACGCCAGAATCGCCGGCCGAACTTTCGGCCTTGTTCGCAACGACGATGACCGGCTTGCCGCTCTCGCGCAGCATCTGGGCGAACCGCTGGTCAAGCGGCGTCACCCCGGCGCGCGCGTCGATGATGAAGACCGAGGCCGCGGCCTCGATGATCGCCTTGTCGGTCTGCTGGCGCATGCGTCC
Organism: Parvularculaceae bacterium; assembly: GCA_041744115.1. GTDB lineage: Bacteria > Pseudomonadota > Alphaproteobacteria > Caulobacterales > Parvularculaceae > Amphiplicatus. The sequence continues at coordinate 35,816 of JBGTLL010000071.1, forward strand.
TTCAAGGGCCGCGTCCGGCGCCTCTTCAAGGCCCGGCGTGTCGATCGCCATGAACAAAAGGCCGCCGAGATTGGCGGCCCCTTCGCGCCGGTCGCGGGTGACGCCCGGCGTGTCATCGACAATCGCAAGACGCTTGCCGACAAGCCGATTGAACAGCGTCGATTTGCCGACATTCGGCCGGCCGACGATGGCGATTTTTGGCGTGGACATGGTTCAGCGCGTGGCAATTGGCGAATGGCGAATGGCGTTCTTGTAGTAAAGCTTGAATCCAGCCATTCGCCACTCGCCATTCGCTACTCGCTACTCGCATCCTACCGGAACGCGTAGAGCTTTCCTTCCTGCGTGAGCACGAAAATGCGCTCGTCGGCGACAATTGGCGCAATCACCGCGCCGCCGTCGATTTTCGTCGTCGCGGCGACGCTCCCGTCTTGCGGCGAGACCTTGGCAAGCACGCCGTCGGTCGAAACCAGCACCAGCGAGTCGCCGACAAGAATGGGGCCGGACCACGCGATGCGACCTTTGCGCTTCTTCGCGTTGTCGTAACGCTTCAGTTCGGAAACCCAGACGATCGCGCCGTCCGTCCGCGACAGGCAAACCAGTTCGCCGTCGATTGAAACGATGAAAATATACTCGCCCGCGACCCACGGCATCTGCAGGCTGGCGATCGGCGCTTCCCAGACGCGCTGGCCGCTACGGATGTCGATGGCGACGAGGCGCCCCGCGTGGCTCACCGCATAGACAAGGCCGCGGTCAATCACGGGGCTTCCGGCGATATCGTTAAGAGTGGAGAGGGCGGTCAACTGCGCATTGCGCGCGAGCGTATCGTTCCATACCGGCCGGCCGGAGCCGGCAAGAAACGCGACGACTTCGCCCGATGAAAACGGCACGACGATGAGGTCGCCCGCCGCCGCCGGGCTGGCGGCGGAAAGGATGCGCGCGGACTCTTCGAACGACTGGAAATTCCACTGCTTTTCGCCGGTCGCCTGGTCGAGCGCGATCGCGTCATTGGTGTTGGTGACGAAATAGACGCTGCCGCGATAGGCGGTCGGCGGCGTCCGCACCGGCGCCTCGGTATCGAATTGCCAAAGCTTTTCGCCGGTCGCGGCGTCGAGCGCGGCGGCGAATCCAAACCCCGAGGTGACGAAAATCTTGCCGCCTTCATAGGAGACGCCGCCGCCAAAACCGACCTGCGCCGCCTTGGTGCGCGAGAGCATGTCGCGCACACGGAATTTTTCTTTGATCTTCGGCGCAAGTTCCGATTCCCATTTGAGGGCGCCGGTCGCGGCGTCAAACGCCGAGACCGTCGCTTCGGCGTCGATCACATAGAGCGCCCCGTCAGCGACGATCGGCGGCGAAGTCAGCCGCGCCCGGCGCGACGACGCCTTGCCGACATCGGCTTTCCACTCAGGCTCGAGGCTGACGGCGGCGCTGAGATGGTGGAGCGTGTGATCGGCCTCGCCGCCCGGCGTCGGCCAGGAAGCGTTCGCGTAGGATGGCGGCAGTTCGATTGTCGCGCCGGCAAAGCGCGGATCGGCTTCGATCGTCTCATCAACCGCGAGAATTGAAATCCGGTCGGCTTCCGCCGGCGCGTTTTCGTCGACCTCGTCCTCATCGTCGCCGCCGATAACATCAGCGACGACGCCGATCGGGCCGGACGAACAGGCGGAAATTGCGAAAACGGCGGCAAGAACGACAAGCGCAAGGCGCCAGTCGCCGGAATGTTGCGACATGCTTTTACTCATTTCCTTCCGGATCGGCCGGTTCGTTACTGGGTGGTGCGTCGCTGCTGACGGCGCCGGCTTCTGGCGCTACGGTTTCTTCCGGCGCGGGCGTTCCCGGCTTCAGAACCGAAGACAGATCGCCCGACGCTTCTTCGAGGGTTTCGAGATAGCGTTCGGTTTCCGATTTCTGGCTCTCTTCGATGACGGGAAGTTCAACCCCGGCCTTGCCGGCGCCCGCAAGCGCGGCAAATTCGGCGCCGCGCAGCCGGATCGACTCCGGCGCGTCGGGCGCGGAGGCCGCTTTCCTAAACATTTGCTCCGCGCTCTGATAGTCGCCGGCCTTCAGCGCTGCCAGTGCAAGGATCTCGCGCGCGTAAAAGCCGATCGCGGTCTTGTCGGTCTCCAGCGCCCCGATGTCCTTGATGACGGCGTCCCGGCCGTCGGCCATCGAAAGATAGGCGGCGCGCAGCCGCGCCATATCCTTCAGGCGCTTCGATCCCGCGCCCGAGCCATAAACCTCGCGATAGAGGCCGAGCGCCGCTTCACGGTCGCCATGCGTTGCGCGCTCGCCCGCGAGGCGCATGTTCGCGAGCGCCGCATAGCCGCCGCTCTCGTCCGCCAGCGCCGTCAGCGCCTCGGTCGATTTCGTCTCGTCAGCTGATTTCAGCGCTTCATCATAAACCGCGGACGCCTTTTCCGCCGCCGCCCGGTGCTGGACGTTCCAGAACTGCCAGCCGCCGACGCCGACAACGACAATCGCCGCCGCCGCGATGATCGCCGGCAGGTTCTTCTGGAAGGACTGCGAGGTCTGGTCCTGGGCGAGCGCCTGATCGACTTCGCGCAAAATGGTGTCGTCGTTGGTCACTTGGGTCCGGTTCGCCTTTTGACTTGTTCGGGCCGCGCCTCGCCTAAGCGCCGACAATGGCCTCAATGCGGCAGGGGCCGCTTCTACCGGCGTTTAGGGAGAGGCGCAACGACAGGCGGGGGAAGCCTCAAGCGCCCGATTTTCCGGGCCGGCCAGGGGCGTCGAGACGATAGACTTGGGCGGCTTCCGGAAAACTGCGGCGGCGGACTTCGGCGGCGTATTGGCCGACCGCGTCATCGATCGACGCTTTCAGGCTCGCATAGCGCTTCACGAATTTCGGCGTCCAGTCAAAAAGGCCGAGCATGTCCTGCGTGACGAGAATCTGGCCGTCGCAGGCCGACGACGCGCCGATGCCGATCGTCGGCGCGCTGACGCGCTCGGTTATTTCGCGCGCAAGGTCCTCCGCGACGCCTTCTACAACGATGGCGAACGCCCCGGCCTTCGCGGTCGCTTCGGCCTCGCCGAGAATCTCGGCGCGCTCCGAAGTCGTGCGCCCGCGCGCCTTGAACGCGCCATAGACGTTGATCGCCTGCGGGCGGAGGCCGACATGGCCCATGACGGGCACGCCGCGATCGACCATGAAGCGGATGGCGTCGGCGGCGTAGCGCCCGCTTTCGAGCTTCACCGCCTGCGCCCCGGTTTCCTTGAGAATGCGCGTTGCGTTCTCGAACGCCTGCGGCGGCGACGCCTCGTAGCTGCCGAACGGCATATCGACGACCACCAGCGCGCGTTCCGATCCCCGCATGACCGCGCGGCCGTGCATGATCATCATCTCCATCGTCACGCCGACGGTCGATGGCAGGCCATGGACGACCATGCCGACGCTGTCGCCAACCAGCAGCAGGTCGCAATGATCATCGAGGATCGCCGCCATCGGCGCGTCATAGGCGGTCAGGCACACAACCGGCTCGCCGCCCTTGCGCCCGGCGATATCGGCCGTCGTGATCCGCTTCTTTGTATTCGCCTGCTTCGACATAAGAACCGCCCTTGCTGCCGAAGCGTAGTATAGGCCGTATGCGGCGCCGCACAATGGCGCCGATCAAGATCGGAGTGACTGTGCGCCTTGTGATCGCCCTTGTGTGCTTGGCCGCCGCCGGCTGCTCTCCACCGCCTGTCAACCGCAATTCGTCTGAACCGTTGACGAGCGTTACTTCCGTCGATCTCGATCGCTATCTCGGACGCTGGTATGAGATCGCGCGATACGAGAACCGGTTCGAAAAGAACTGCGGCGGCGTGACGGCGGATTATTCAATGCGCGATGATGGCTTGATCGGGGTCGTCAACACCTGCCGCGAGGGGTCGCCTTCAGGCAGGGCGCGCACGGCACATGGCAAGGCGCGAATTGTCGATGAGGCGACGAACGCAAAGCTCGAAGTCAGTTTCTTCGGCCCATTCTGGGGCGACTACTGGATCATCGATCTGGCGGAAGACTATTCGCGCGCGATCGTCGGCGAACCGGAAGGCCGCTATCTCTGGGTGCTGGCGCGGACGCCGACAATCTCCGACGCCTCGCGCGCCGAAGCGGTCGAGCGGCTGATATCATTCGGGTATCAGATCTCAGCCCTTCATTTTACCGCGCAGCCGCCTGTTCCCGATGAGCCGGCTGCCGAATGATCACGGGCGCAGCGAAACGCCCCCGATGTATTGGTGCAGAACGAGATAGATCGCGATCCAGGCGGCAAGGCCCACGGCGACCGCTATCGCGTCGTTTCTTGCGGGGCCAGCGACCGGTGTCGGCTCGCCCCGTCTTTTCACGGCGACGCGGTCAATCGCGGCGTAGGCGAGAAACGACCCGAAAAGGATCAGCGACCGGACGTCGCCGTTTACAAGCAGATGGGCCAGCGCCCATAGTTTGACGCTGACGAGCATCGGGTGCTTTGCCGCCGCCGCGATCTTTCCTTTCGGCAGATAGGCCGACGCCAGCACGATCAGCGCTAGCAGCATCAGCAACTGAGCAACGTACCGCATCCACGCGGGCGTCGTATAAAGAACGGTTGCGTCGGCGTTCGGCCAGCCGATGACAATCAGCGCAAACCCCGCGATCGAAACCAGCGAATAAAGTCCCCTGTAGGGTCCGCCGCCGAGCTTCGCGATCAGATTTTCCCGACCCTTTCGCGCCAGCGTCGTCCAGAAGTGCGCGGCAAAGAAGATCGCAAGGCCGAGGATAAAAAGCGCCATTCATCGCCTCCGTCAGTCTGGTATTTTCAGTGACCTTCAAACGCAACCAGCGCGACGACTTCCTTGCCGATGGCGCGCAGCTTCGCCGCGCCGCCGAGATCGGGGAGATCGACGACGAAGGAACACAAGACGACCTTACCGCCCGCGCGCTCAAGCAGCCTGATCGCCGCCGTCGCGGTGCCGCCGGTCGCGATCAGATCATCGACCAAAAGTACCTTTTCGCCAGGCGCGACCGCATCGATATGAATTTCAATTTCATCGGCGCCATACTCCAGCGCATAGCGCTCGCCGATCGTCTTGTAGGGAAGCTTGCCCTTTTTCCGGATCGGGATGAAGCCGACCGACAATTGATGCGCGATCGCGCCGCCGAGGATGAACCCGCGCGCTTCGATGCCGGCGACCTTGTCGATCTTGGCGCCGGCGAGCGGCTGCACCAGTTCATCGATCGCGCGCCGGAACCCGCGCGCGTCCGCAAGCAGCGTCGTCACGTCGCGGAACATGATTCCGGGTTTTGGATAGTCTGGAATGGTCCGGATGATCGAGCGCAGGTCCATTGGCGTTCAGACTTTCAAAGTTGCAGACGCGAGCGGCCGAAAATGACGGAATCGGCGCCAAGCTACAAGGCGCCCGGACTTGCAGGGCGCCGCCGTCGCGACTAGAGCAAAGAGCAATATCTCAGAATCGAGGACGACGTCACCCTGACGCAAGTCAGGGTCCAGAATGGCGAGCAAGGCCCTCGCGGCTCTGGATGCTGACTTTCGTCAGCATGACGGAACGAGGTTCGTGTCCAATGCGGATTAAT
>JBGTLL010000072.1:0-6121 GCA_041744115.1 Parvularculaceae bacterium
ATTGGACACGAACCTCGTTCCGTCATGCCTCTTCCGTCATGCTGACGAAAGTCAGCATCCAGCGCCGCGAGGGACTTGCTCGCCATTCTGGACCCTGACTTGCGTCAGGGTGACGTCGTCCTCGATTCCGGGATATTGCTCTTTTCTCTAACAGTCAGGGCTGCGTCCGATGGCATGGGCCACGGAGACATCCTGCGGCAACGGCCGGGTAACACCCAATGCGTTCGCACCAAAAGGTCTACCAGATTAGCGTCGAAAGATTTGAACCGGAAGGCGGTGATCCGGCCGGCTACTTGGCGACAAACGAAGAGCTTGGCCTTGTCGTAGAGGCCGACAGCCTTGATTTGCTGCGTCAGCGCGTTTGTGCTCTTGCGCCCGAATTGTTCGCCATGAATGTATTGCCGACGCTAAGACCTGAGGCGAGTGTTGTCCCCCCGGCGTTCATTCTGAACCATGTCTTGGGCTGCGATGGGCGCGAAATACTATCGCGAACTAATTGAAATCCTGACGGCGAATGGCTGTCGGTACGTTCGCCCGGGGCATGGCGATCACGAAATCTGGCACAGCCGGTCACCAACAAGAACTTTCCGGTCGATCGAAGCGGCAAATTGAGACACACGGCAAACGCCACGCTCAAAATGGCCGGACTGCCGAAAGCATTTTGAGCGCCGAAATGGGTGGCGTTTGGCGCTGCGGTCGTGGACATTCGCGTAATTGGCGTAAGGCTCGCCGCTTTGCTATAGTCCGCGGCGTTTGGCTGGCGCCATGCCGCCCGTGTGGGGCGTAGAGGGCAATTTGAAAGACGTTGAAATCGACTATGACTTCCTGACCCAGCAGGCGCTGAAGCGGGTCGTCCGCGATGTCTTGCTGATGACGGAGGAACTGGGCGCCGCGCCCGGCGACCATCATTTTTACATCGAATTCGAAACGCAAGGCGCGGGCGTCGATATTCCGGATCATCTGGTGACGACCTATCCGGTGCGGATGACGATTGTCCTGCAGCACCAGTTCGACGATCTTGAAATCCGCGACGACGATTTTTCGGTCACGCTGTGGTTCAAGGGCCAGCAGTCGCGGCTGACGATCCCGTTCGACGCTGTGACCAGCTTTGCCGATCCGAGCGTGCAGTTCGGCCTGCGCTTTGACGCGCCGACGGATGCGGCAAGACCCAAATTGCAGGAAGCCGAAGCCAAGCCGGAGCGCCAACCGCCCCCGGCCCAGAACGGCGCGGTTTTGCAGCTTGATGCATTCCGGAAGAAGTAGGCCTATTGCGGCGCCGCCGTCGCATCCTCGATCCGCAGGAGGTCTTCCGGACTCTCGGCGCCCGCGTCCGCGATGAGGTCCTTCGGCAGCGACTTGTTCGCCGAAGCGCCCATCGCTTTCAGTATTTCCGCCTGGCGCACCAGATTGCCGCTGCCCGTCGAAAGCTTTTTCATCGCCCCCTGAAAGGCGGCGTCGAGCTGGCGGACCCGGTCGCCGACGGCGACAAGGTCCGTCACGAAGCCCTGGAATTTGTCGTATAGAACGCCAGCGCGCTTGGCGATGTCATCGGCATTGCGGTTCCTGAGTTCGGTCTTCCAGAGCGCGCGGATCGTCTGCAATTGCGTCGTCAGCGTCGTCGGCGTCGCGATCGCAATCTTGCGGTCGAGCGCATCGAGGCAAAGCGTCTCGTCATGCTGAAGCGCGGCGCCGAGCGCGGCTTCGATCGGTACGAACATGATGACGAAGCCGAGCCCGCTTCCGGCGCGCGAGTGATAGTCCTTTTCGGCGAGACCTTTGATATGCGCCCGCATGGATCGCGCGTGCGAGGCGAGATGAACCGCGCTCGCTTCTTCATCCTCGGCGTTTACATAGCGCTCGAAATCGAGCAGCGACACCTTGGAATCGACGACGATGCGCTCGCCGTTCGGGAGATTGACGACATAGTCAGTGCGGACTCGTCCTTCATCGGCGGAAAAACTTTCCTGACGCGTGAATTCGACGCCTTCGCGAAAGCCGAGCCTTGTGAGGATTGTGTCGACAATCATCTCGCCCCAGGCGCCCTGCTTTTGCACATTGCCCTTCAGCGCCCGCGTCAGCGCGACGGTTTCCTTCGACACTTCGGCGGAACGCAGACTGAGCGCCGCGATCTGCTCCTTCAGCGAACCGTGGTGCTCGGCGGACTTTTCATGCGCGTCGCCGAGCGACCTCTTGAAATTGACGATGTCATCTTTCAGCGGCGCGAGCAGATTCTCGATCTGCTGCTTGTTTTGCGCCTTGAAGGTTTCGCTGTGCGACTCCATCAGCCTGCCGGCGTTCTCAACAAACGTCAGCCGCATCTGTTCCTTGGCTTCCAGAAGGTCCGCGATCTGGCGTTCGAGGCCCTTTGCTTCTGCGCGTTCGCGCTCAAGAGTGCGATGAAGATTGTCGCGCTCATCACGCATGGTCCGTCCTTCATCAGATACGGTGCGGACATTGTCGCGCAGAGACGCTATAGTCGCGTTGGAGTTCTCGGCGTTCGCCGACAGCGCCGCGGCATGACGGCCGAGACGTTCGACTTCGAGACGCGCCTGGGCGAGTTCGGAGGCCGCAGCATTTCCCGCAAGCGCCTTTTCCGCGGCGCGGGCGAGCTCGGCGATCGCATTTGCCCGTCCGCGTTCAGCCCGGACGATCAGCAAAGCGAGCCCCGCGACGATCGCCGCGGCGACGAGAACGGCGACAACAAGGCCTGTTGGAAACGCAGCGTCCGGCATGTCTCCCTCCCGACCAGAACAAACAAGGAACACTCTCTCAGGCGATCCGCGCTGTCAAGCACTGCGTTTTGAAAACCACCGCACACTGGCTGGCTCGGGGTGAAATCCATCGATCCTTTTTCGCAAATGAACGCCGGCGGATTGCGTCCGCCCTACGGTATCTCCTATGCCGCACAAATGAAAAAGACCCGCACCGAAACCGACAGCTTCGGACCCGTGGAGGTCAGCGTCTCTCGCTATTGGGGCGCGCAGGCGGAGCGCTCTTTGGCGAATTTCCGCATCGGCTGGGAAAAGCAGCCGGCGGCGATCGTGCGCGCGCTCGGCATCGTCAAGCGCGCCGCCGCCGAAACCAACATGGCGATGGGCTTGCTCGATGCAAAACTCGGCGCGCCGATTGTCCGGGCGGCGCAGGAAGTCGCGGAAGGAAAGCTCGACGCGCATTTCCCGCTGGCCGTCTGGCAGACGGGTTCGGGCACCCAGTCGAACATGAACGCCAACGAAGTCATTTCGAACCGCGCGATCGAATTGCTCGGCGGCGACATGGGGTCAAAAAAGCCGGTTCACCCGAACGACCACGTCAATCTCAGCCAGTCGTCGAACGACACCTTTCCAACCGCGATGCATATTGCGTGCGCGGAGGAAATTCATCACCGCCTGCTCCCGGCGCTCCGCAAGCTGCGCGACGCGCTGAACGGCAAGGCGCATGCGTGGAAAGATATCGTCAAGATCGGCCGCACGCATACGCAGGACGCAACCCCCTTGACGCTCGGCCAGGAATTTTCCGGCTACGCCAAACAGGTCGAGAACGGCGTCGCTCGCATCGAACACACGCTTCCCGCGCTGATGGAGCTAGCGCAGGGCGGCACCGCCGTCGGCACCGGGCTTAACGCGCCCGCGGGCTTTGGCGAAGCGGTCGCCGACCGCATCGCGGCGATGACGAAACTTCCCTTCACCTCGGCCCCGAACAAGTTCGAAGCGATGGCCGCGCATGACGCGATGGTGATGACGCATGGCGCGATCGCAACCGTCGCCGCTTCGCTGTTCAAGATCGCCAACGATATCAGATTCCTCGGCAGCGGCCCGCGCGCCGGACTTGGCGAACTTGCGCTTCCCGAAAACGAGCCGGGATCCTCGATCATGCCCGGCAAGGTCAATCCGACGCAGTGCGAAGCGATGACGCAGGTTTGCGCGCACGTCTTCGGCAACAACGCCGCGATCGTCTTCGCCGGCAGCCAGGGCCATTTCGAACTGAACGTCTTCAACCCGATGATGGCGTATAATTTCCTGCAATCCGTGCAGCTGTTGGCGGATGCCGCCAATTCGTTTACGGACAATTGCGTCGTCGGCATCGAGCCGCGCCTCGACACTATCAGGAACGGCGTCGAACGCTCGCTGATGCTGGTGACGGCGCTTGCGCCGAAATACGGGTATGACCGCGCTGCAAGGATCGCCAAGGCCGCGCACCAGAACGGGACGACCCTGCGCGAGGAAGCGATCAGGGACGGCGTCCCGGCCGCGGACTATGACGCGATTGTCCGCCCGGAGATGATGATCGGGCCGTCCTGACCTCGAAAGGAACCGAAACGGACCTCTGCGCGTTCCTGTCGTCGAGGTTAATTCATGCCGACCGGTCCTCCGTCCGCCGCGCGCGTCAATGTTGCCCTGCGCTTTCAGGTGAAGCCGGCGCCGGCGGCGCCAAGCCTCGTCGCGCTGGCGTTTTTCCTGGCGCTTTTCGTGCTTGCCCTGCGGGGCGCGTTGGGCGGAGGTCCCCCGTCGCTTTTTTCAAACCCCGCGCCGTCCGCGGCGCTTGACGTCGCAGTTCCGGATGTGCTCCGGACCGGCGAATTTTTCGAGATGATTATTTCTGTCGATCCGACCGTTTCCATCGCCCGTCCGACCGTCGGCATCGAACTCGGCCTCTGGCGCGGGGCGACCATCAATTCCTTTTATCCGGCCGCGGCGGCGGAGTCGTTTCGCGACGGCGCTTTCCGGTTCGAGTTCGATCGCCTTGAACAAGGGCGAATTCTTGTCATCAAGGTTGACGGGCAGTTGAACGAAGACCTTATTGCGCCGTTGGCGGGAAAGATCATTGTTTCCGACGGCGATCGCCCGCTCGCATCGACCGACATCCGGATCAAGGTGTTCCCCTGATGGATATCGTCGTCCGCGCGACCGTCATTTTTTTCTTCCTGTTTATCCTGCTGCGGATGATCGGGGCGCGGGAACTCGGCGAGCTGTCTCCATTCGAACTGATCGTCACCATCATGCTGGGCGATCTCGTCCAGCAGGCGATTACCCAGAACGATTTCAGCCTCACCGGCGCCGTCATCGCTGTATCAACGATCGTCTTCTGGTCGGTCATGCTTTCGTGGATTTCGTATTACTCGCCGGGCGCCCAGAAACTGCTGGAAGGAGAGCCGCGGGTCATTATCAAGGATGGCGAATTCCTTGCGGCGAGCGCGCGCCCCTTGCGCGTGACGAGGCGGGAGGTCGAGTCGGCGATGCGCGGGGACGGTATCGCCGCCATCAGCGATATTGCGTGGGGGGTGCTTGAACCCAATGGCAGGCTGACTTTCATCAAAAAGCCGGAAAGAAGCGGCGAAGTCTAGATTCGGCTCCTCTTATGGACTAATTCTTGCTTCGGGACGCGGCGGGCGCGGGCACAAAAGCGGCGCCGCCGCGTAATGTATGGGGTGTTAACCATGGCCGAACCGAAATCGCCGAGCCAGACGCGTCTTGTTCTGGCTCAATTCCTGTTTGCGCACGGCATCGATATCGAAGCGCTTTATAAGGCGCTTGGAGCCGAGCTTGCCGAATGCGACGCCGAAGCCGTCTCCCACATGGCGGGGATTATCGACGGCGTGACCATGGCGACGCAGAAGATCAAGGCGCACGGCCTCGATAACTGGACTCGCGGCTAGGCAAGTCAGGCTGCTTCAGCGCCGTCCGGACCTCTGATGCGGAAGCAGGGTGCGCAAGCGGTCAATCAGCATCAAGGGTCACCGGACGAGCATCATGCTCGAGCCGGAATTCTGGGCGGCGCTGGACGCCGCCGCGGAGGCGCGCCGGATCAGCCTGCCGTCGCTCGTCGCGGAAATAGACCGGACCCGACTGCAACATTCGCCGCCGCCCGGACTTGCCTCGGCGCTCCGTGTGTTCGCGCTCGCCGTCGTAAATCGCTCAGGCGTTGGCGACGAGACCCAATGACGGCCGGCCGAGCACAAGCTGCGCGTAGAGCCGGGTCACTTCTTCCGCGTAGCCGCGCATGATCGGACGCACCTGGGCGAAGCTGTCGACTTCCGCCGCCCGCGCAAGCAGCATGGCGAAACGCGGCCGCGGCGGTTCGCGCTGCGGATCGCTCCATCGCGCGAGCGCGCGCGCCGGCGCCA
>JBGTLL010000073.1:0-33858 GCA_041744115.1 Parvularculaceae bacterium
ATAACGCGCCGCCAGATCGCGCGACAGCGCGCCGGCCCTGGCGACTTGCGCCCGCAAGGCCGCGACCTGTTGCGCGCCGACATAGCGGTAGTAGGCCGCTTCTGTTTCCGCCGCGGCGTCGAGGATCGCCGATCCGACGTCCTGCTTGAGGGCGGCGAATTCCGCAGCCGCGAGCTTCTTGCGCGCCGGCAGCGTGATGAGGTCGGTCAAGGAGGTCGTCAGGCCGAAGCTGTTCTGGCTGAGATCGCCCGCTCCGTTCGGATAGAGAAAGGCGAGCGAGAGAACCGGATTGCGAATCCGGCCGCCCGCGTAAACATCGGCGGCGCCGAAGCCGAGACGCGCATAACGCGCCTTGAGGTCCGGAGAGTTGAGGAGCGCAACGCGCACGGCCGTATCGGCAGTCAGGGGCTTGGCGATCAGGCGGTCGATGAGGCCGGCGTCGATCGCGCTGACATCGTCGATCGCGGGGAGGCCGCGATCGCGCGCCATCGCGCCGATATCCGCGCGGCCAAGATCTTTCGGCGCGCTGGCGCATCCGCTGACCGCGACGAGAAGCGCCAACGCTATCGCCGAATTGGTGAGGGGACCGGCGTTCGCCATCATCCTTCATTCCGTTCAAAGGCGCCCGCGCCCGCGCCTTCGAGGCGCGGGCCGAGAGTCGCCGTCGTCATCCGTCGTTTTTGCGCAAACAAATTAAGACTCCTGAAAGGATGCTCGAACGCCGCCGGGGTTTTACTGATGCCCGCTGTGTCCGGCGTCGTCCTTGGCCGCGCCGCTGGCTGCGGCGTCGTCCATTTTGTCCATGGCGTCATGATCCTTGGCGCAGGGCTTGCCGCCTTCTTCAGCGAGCGTCATGGCGGTCTTGTGCATATGCGCCATGCACGCCTGATGCGCGCTGGCGTCGGCGTCGAGCGAGCACAGGGCCGCAATCGCATAGGTCGTGCCGCCATCCGCCTTGAGCAGGAAGTGAACGCGCTCGCCGGCGGAGAATGCGGCGAGGTCGACCGGTTTTTTCGCGACGAAGCTCATCGTCATCCGGCTCCAGCCGAGGGCGGCGATCGGGCCATGCGCAATCGTTGCTTTCAACGCCTTGACGTTGAGCGTGTTGATGACGCCTTCGCCGGCCGGCAAGCCGCAATGGCCCTCGTGGTCCATCGCTTCATGGCCGGCGGGGTGCGCCGATTTGGCGGCGGGCTCGGCGGAAAGGGCGGGGAAGGAAGTTGCGATTGCCACACAAAACGCCGCGGCGGCGATTGGTTGGAGTTTCATTGTCGGTTCCTTTGGGTTGAATTCGTGATTGAATGTCTGGCCAATGATCAGATTGGCGCGGGTCCTTCAGTGCTTGTGTTCGTCGGGTTCGCAGCGGTGCTCGTGACCGTCATCTTCATCGGCCTGGCGATGCGCCTTGCAGTCTTCTGAGGCATCATCGGTGCAATCGCATTGTTCATGCTCGTCGTCGGCATCCGAGGCGGCTTTGCCGTCTTTTGATGGGTGCGAGGCATAGCTCGGCGACAGCGCTGCCGCGCCGATCGCAATCGTCAAAACAAGGCACATTCGTTTGATCATGCTGGTCTCCTGTCATTGATGAGCGTGGAAAAGGGGGAAAGACGCGGTCTTGCGCCGGTCACGTCGGCGACAAGGCTCGCGCGGGGTCCGGTCGCGCGACGAAAGTCGCGCAAGCGAACCGTCGCCTTGGAGCGCGGTCCTAATTCTGCAGGCGGATTTTGAGTGTCACGGGCGTCGCCGTCGACGGCGTTCGCCATCGATCTTTGTCAAAGCGCGCGATGACTGGGGGCGCGACCTGCGACATCACAAACACGGCTGTGGTCGCTGCCGTCTTGAAGACTTTCGGCGCCCAAGCGACGACGCCGTCATCGAGCGACGCCGACTGGCCGATTGCGGCTTGGGCGCAATGACCGCATTGTGCGTCGTGCGCCGGCGCGCCTTGACGATGGTCATGCGCGGTTGTCGCGCGCGCGCCTTCGGGGTGGTCGCCTGAATGCGCCGTCTGATGCGCGATTGCGGCGGCCGGTTGCGTCGAATGACATTCCGCTTTTTTGATCCCGGCGGGCGCCATGGCTTCCGCGGCGCAAGCGCACGCCGCATTGCCGCCGCCGATCAGCGTGGCGGCGACAGTGAGCGTAATCTTTCGAAGCCAGTCGAACACGGGAGCGTTGACCTTCAGCGCCTGATGAATTAACTATACCCCTTAGAGGTATCTGTCAAATGCATCATGCGTCGTCGAAATCCGTGATCACCCGCCTGCGGCGGATCGAGGGCCAGGTCCGCGGCGTCATCGGCATGATCGAAGACGACCGCTATTGTCTGGACACCCTGACGCAAATCCAGGCGGTCAAGGCCGCCTTGCGCAGGGTCGAAGACGAAATCCTGAAGAACCACACCGCGCATTGCGTCGAAGAGGCGATCGGCAAGGGAAGCGCGTCGGCCCAACGGGAAAAATTCGCCGAGCTCGTCGATCTGCTCGGAAAATACCGCGCCTGACGCGGCCTTAAAGTCTCCATTGATCGGCAACCTTGCGCGATCCGCGGAGATCGCTCTGGTCCGAAGCGGCCATTTCGAGGTCATGTCGGTTCTTTCGATTGCCGCAGCGGGGGCGCGCACATTGCTCGTCGCCGATTCTCGCGACAGTGACCGCCGGCTATGGACAGGGCGGCGCCGAATAGAGCGTGACGGGACCGGCGCCGCGCAGAATTTCAGTGAGGCGGGGCGATCCGCTGTTTTCCATTCCAAGCGCCGAAAGAACCTGATGGGTCCGCCTGCGCTTGCGGACGTCCGCAGTCCAGACTTCGCGCCATGAAGGCTCCGCTTTGATCGCCGGCTCGGCGCCCCTTGGCGTTGCAACGTAAACGAGGCCGCAGAGCGGGCCCGGAAACTGCGCGGCGGAAACCGCGCGCAGACCGGCGTCCTTTCTGCTCAAGCCGTCCAGCATCAAATACATCCAGGTGCGGGCGGCGGTCGCGTGGTCGGTCGTAATCGTCTCGCCCGATCGGACAATGTAACGGGCCAGATGGCGCGATTCGGCATATTCGTCGTAAAGGCGGAAATCGCCCGCCGCGAAACTGAGGGCGGCCATGCCCGCAAACGCCGCTGCTGCCCGCTTCGTCCGGCCGGCATCGTAAAGATGTCCGAGGAAGGCGCCGAGCGCGAGCAGCGACGAATACGCAACCAGCGGATAATACCGGACGGATTTAAGGTTCATCCCGTAGGCCGAGATCAGGAAAGCGGCGCCAGCGCATACGCCGAACACAATCGCCGCGTCGCGGCGCGAGCCCGTAGCAAGGGAGCGGCGAAACCCCGGCGCCAGCAATGTCAACGCCGCAAGGATCACGAAAGGCGTGACGACCGGATCGCTGAAGAGATAGACGATCGGCCGCGACAGGTGGCGGATGACCCCGCTCCGCGGCGCGACGATGTCGGATATGCTTTGAGCGCCGTTATGACCGAAGTCGATTTCGTAGCGGTAGAAGGGATCGCCCGCTGCGAGCGCATAAGCGAGAAGTTCCGCCGAAACGACAACGGCAAAGCCGGCAATGGTCGCCGCCAGCGCGCCCAGCGGCCATGGCCGCCTGATGAGCAGCACCAGCGCAAATCCGGCCGGGAGAAATATCGCAACTTCGCGGCAGAGCCAGGCGCCGCCCGCGCAAACACCCGCGGCGGCAAAGCGCTTCAGGTCACCAGGGCGGCCGATCGCGCCGACGAACAGCCAGCAGGCGAGGGCGATGAAAAAGACTTCCGCGCCGGCAATGGTGACCTCTGACTGCATGCCGACGAAAAACGACGAGGTCGCGATCAGGACCGCCGCGGCGACGCCGCCGGCATGGCCAAGGTATTTTCGGCCGAACACGAATGTCATGGCGACAAGGCCAGCCGCGTACAGGACATTCGGAATCGCACTCACGAATTCGCCCGGACCGAAGACCATAAAGCTCGCCGCGATCGGCGCGACCAGCGGATGACGCAAGCTCCAGTGCGAATCGCCGAGCACCGGTCCGCGCTCAACCCACAGCAAGGCGGCTTCAATATACTTCGTCGCGTCGTTCGGCCCGATGCCGCTCCATAAAAGAAAAAGCGTCGCCGCGAATAAAGCGCTAACGGCCATCGCCGGCAGCCGCGCCGCCCCACTCCAACGCTTCGGTTCCGCCGATCTCATCGCCCGATCGCCGAGCGCGTTGATGCTCATGCGCAAGCCGCGGGTCTGCGCGCGCTTTCCAGACTTTCGGCGGTGGGCGCGCGGAACAGCGCCTCGGCGAAGCCTCCGATATCCTTGATATCCCGCATCCGGCGGAAAGCCGGATGCGCCGCTCCCGGGCCGATCGCGACGACGAACGCATCGCCCGTGTGATTGCCGCCTCTGCCCGTCTCGAGTTCGGCGGAAATCTCGCCGATCGCATTCGACTTGATGGCGTGGACGGGCGCATCCGCGGCGCAAGTGACGATGAGATCCGGCAGATAGTCTTTCCTCGACCCTGGAAACAGGTCGTCGACGTCAATCACCTCGCCGACCAACGGCGTTTCGTCGCCGACAATACGGATTTCGGATAGCCGCTCCTTCAGCCAGATTTTGTACCTGCTGATTTCTTCTCCGGATCGGTCGAAATATCCATTGCGTTCGCGGCCCTTGATGTTCAGCCGGATATAGCATTCGCCTCCCGACGCCAGACGGAACGACGGCGTTCTCTTCCAATCGAAGCCTGCCGTCATGCTGCGATTGACGACCCAATCCTGAACATGCTCACCCATCATCTGGGCGAGGGAATACTGGAACCCGTACGGTACGCGCGCGCGCAATCGCGAAATGAGATTGGGGGCTTTTTTCGGCGGCGCTTTTGCGCCGATCTCAACCAGGTACGCCTTGTTCAGCCTGGCCAGGATCTCGTCGAGAACATGGTCCTGGACGCGGTTTGGCGCCATGCCATGAAGCGAAAAAAGGACACTCGTCGTCCGGCCGTCCCGCAGCCGGGCGAGAATGCGGCCGAGCTCATGGTCCTGCGCCTTGTAGACTTCGAGCAGCGCATCAGGGTCGGCCTGCGATCCGAAATCGCCATCGACGACCAGCAGATTATGACCGGCGCGGTGCACTTCGTAAAAGCCGGTGAGGAAAAACCGCCACGCAT
The DNA here is from genome assembly GCA_041744115.1 of Parvularculaceae bacterium. Taxonomy (GTDB): domain Bacteria; phylum Pseudomonadota; class Alphaproteobacteria; order Caulobacterales; family Parvularculaceae; genus Amphiplicatus. The sequence continues at coordinate 5,136 of JBGTLL010000073.1, forward strand.
CCCGTTCCATCAGCCAAAGGATCGCGTCCGTCTTCCGCCGCATGGCGTCGATCAGGCTGTCGCGGATTTGGCGGCTCTGGTTCAAGGTCTTCGGAACCGGCACCTCTTTTCCGATCGGGCGATGGCCAAAGCGGCGGCGAATTTCGCCTAGAAGGGCGGGGTCGGAAGCGGTCGCCATGCCGCTGCTTTGATAGGACCAGTTGGTAATTTCCCGGCATGGCGCTTTCGTGTGATCGAGCGCGATGCCCGCGTCGAACGCGATTGAAGGAACGCCGTTCCGGCTCAGCCTGTACCAGAATGGTTCAAAGCTGAATTCATCCAGCCATCGCCGCGCCGACGTGCGGCGATAGCGCATCGTCGCGGCGTCCCACTGGAACGGATAATAATTACCGTGAACGCCGGGGTCGGCGCCGCACGCAAAAGTCGGCCACACAGAGGCGCTGGCGAATTCCGCCGGGGAGCCCAGATCGGCGAATGCGCCATCCGCCAGCAACGCGCGCAACGTCGGGAGTTGATCGAGATGCGCGCGCGCAAAGTCGAGGCTCATCGCATCGATGCAGATCATGAACAGCCGGCTGTCGGCGTTCCCCTCGGCTCGTTCCCCGTATTTCATTCAGCCAGTCTCATTAATCATTGTCTGCTTTACAAGGCCTTTAAAGCACGTCTTATACCGGGATTTTGCGCGACGGCGGATTTGGACGATGTCGGTGAAGCTTGTCTTGAAGCTCGTCGTGGCGCTCCTGCTCCTTGCCGTCCTTGTACAACGCATTGACCCTTCCGAGGTGTTCGGAACGATTGCCGGGGCGCGTGCGTTCCCGCTTTTTCTCGCAATCGCGGCCGGGTTCGGAATCGTATTCGCGGACACCGCGTTCTGGACGGTTTCGATGCGAGCGGTCGGCTGCCGGATCGACGCATGGCCGGCCCTTGTCTTTTCGCTCGTCGGCTGGTTTTTCGCCAATTTTGCGCCATCGACCGTCGGAGCCGACCTCTTTCGCGCGGCGCAGATGCGTTACGCGGGCGCCGCCGCCGGAACCGCTCTCCGGGTTGTGATCGCCGCGCGCCTGATGTCGTTCGCCGCGTTGCTGATCGTGATTGCCGCGGGGCTTCCGATTGCGTTCCGGTTGGTCACCGGGCCCGTGGACAGGGCGTTGCTCGCCGGGGTGTTCGTGGCCGGAACGCTGGGACTGACGGTTTTCGTCGTGCTCGGACCTTCCCTGTCCTGGCTGCCGGCGCGCTTTTCCGCGATCCGCGCGCGGCAGGTCGCGGCGCTTGCCGGCGATCTTAGAGTCCTTTTGACTGGAGGTTCGGCCGCGCTGATCGGCTGGGTCCTGTCGACTGTTCCGCATCTTCTTCGCGTCGCCGCCGTCGCGGCGGTCGCTTCGAGCCTCAACGCGCCGATCGATGCTTTGGCGCTTTTTGCGCTGATCCCCGCGGCGCTCCTTCTCGCCATGATTCCGGTCTCCTTCGGGGGATGGGGCGTGCGCGAGGCGAGCTTCGTCTATTTTCTGGGGCTTGCCGGCATCGACGCCGCGATGGCTCTCGCCATTTCAATCGTATACGGACTGACGCGCGTCGTTATCGGGGCGATCGGCGGCGCCCTGTGGGTCGTCGCCCGGAAAGAACATTACCGTTTTGCGATCGACGCCGCGGCGCCCGAAAGCTTCGGCGCCGTTAAAGCCGGTCAACCGCCTCGATGACCGCGCGAGGCAGCGGCGGCGCGTTCAGGGCCGCGACGTTGCGCTCAAGGTGAGCGACGCTCGATGTTCCAAACAGCACCGCGCCAATGCCGTTTTCATGCCGGCAAAAGCGATAGGCGGCGTCGGTCAGCGCCGGGACGCCGTTCGAGCGAAGGACGCGCATGAACTCGGCCGCCCTCGACGCCGCTATCCGCCGGTCAACTCCCGGCGTGCGCCGGCAAAGCGCGGCCGCAAGGTCTTTTTCGCTGCGAAGTCCTCCGCGTACGGCGAACATGCCGATGACGCCGATATTTCTGGTGTCCGCTTGCGGGAGCAGCGGCCGGATCGAACAATTCAGAATATTGAAACCGGCCATGGCGATATCGACGGCGCCGTCATTCAGCGCCTTTTCCAGCATTCGATGTTCTGGATCGCGCATGAACGATTCGGTGATGCCGATGGCGCGGATTTTTCCTTCGCGTTTGAGCCGTTCGAGCGCTGGCACGGCGACCGCAAGCGCGCGCGGATATTGAAGAGGCGTCACCGCGTGCAGGCTGAGGATATCGACGTAATCGACCCGGAGAAGGCGCAGCGTCCTTTCGACATGGGCGCGAATGGCGGAAGGATTGGCGACCAGCGACAGCGACGCGGCGCCGAACGCGGCCGCCCGATGCAGCAACCGGATCCGGTCGACCGGCCAGATCGCCGGCGCGAGATTGACTTTCGTTGAAATCAGCACCTGACGGCGGACCGGCTCCAGCGCTTCGCCAAGAATGTCATCGACGCCGCCGAGAAGGCCCTTGCTGTCGAACAGGGTGACGCCAAGATCGACAGCGCGCCGGACGAGCGTGATCGCTTCGGCCCTTGTCGATCCCGTCGCCATCCCGAGCCGACTCGGGCCGCCGGCGCCAAGACCGGCGACGCTTGAGACAAGTCCGCTTCGTCCGAGGGCGACGTATTGCAAATTCAATCCTCGATCCGGCGCGTCGCCGCTCAATCGTCCTTGCGGCCGGCAGCACGTTCAGCCGAAGGGAAGAACAGGAAAGCGAGCATCAAAATATAGCTTGCGTAATCCCAGGCGAACCCGAGCGCCCACACGTCGGAAAACGCCTGCGCCTGTTTCAGGACCGCATCGCGCGGGGTGATTTCCGAGAGGACGGGAATGCGTTCGGCGGCGACGAATTCCGCCGTGCGCGATTTTCTTTCCTCTTTGGCGACGGCCTCCGGGGACTTGCGAAAAAGGGCGGCGACGATGTCGAGCCCGCGCTCTGGCGATAATTCCGCCGCGGATCGAAGCGGCGGCGAAGGCTTGTTGCGCTTCTGGCTCGAGATCAGTTTTTTCAGCGTCCCCGTCACCTGGTCGGCGAAGCCATTAATGGCTCGGCTTTGCGCTGGGCTTATGCCGGCGACCGGCTTTGGATTGGCGCGGTCAAACGAATCAAGTTGCGACTGCATCAGCGTTTCGACGCGATGATCCTGCCGCCAGCGATTGAGGACGATCGCAAAGTCATTATACGTCGTTTCAAACCGGCTCGCCCACAGATCGTAATTGGCGTAGGCGTTCGCGGCGAGAAGCCCGCGCAGTTCCGCGCTCTTTCTGGCGCAGATTTCAGGCTCGAACGGCGAAAGGCCCGTCGGATCGTCAGCGGCAATCGTCGCCGCGACGCTCTCCTCGACCGCCCCATACCATTGCGCGACGCCATCGATATAGCCGGCGACGGCGCCGCGACCGGCGCTCCCCGTCTGGAACCCGCCCTCGCGTTCGCGCGCGGCGGCGTCGGTCGTCGTTCTAACCGAAAGCCGCAAATCCTCCAGCACGGCGCGGTCTTTCTGCCGCCACGCGACGACGCCGGCGCATTCGGCCTGCAGCCGGTCAAGTTCGGCGGCGTAGCTTGCCCGCACCGCATCGACACCGGCGATGCCGACGACCGTCGTCCACGTCGAGACGACGAAAAGAATGAGCGACAGGACCGGGATGATGATGAAAATCTTGATCGAGCGCTCGATGAAATGCAGCGCGGTCGCGACCGGCCCGTCGCCGAGGCCGCGAAACCAGTCGCGATGGCGCACCAGTTCTGCGCCGCCGATCCAGACCGCAACGCCGAGGAAGAACACGAAAACGCCGAAGGCCGGCGGCAGGATGGCGTTCCTGAAAAAGTCCGATGTTTGCTGCGACGTGATCAGCGAAAATCCGATGGCGGATGAAATCGCCGAGAAAAACATCGACGACGTCGCGACAACGATGAACAGCCGGTTGAACAGGGATGAGCCGGCGAGACGCCCGGTCGTCAGGATCTTATAGGTGACGCCGCCCATGAGAAGGAGCACGGCGGCCGAGCCGATCGCGAGACCGGAAGTTCCGGAAAGCAGCGACGCCGCGCCTTCCTGCGCCCCGGCGCCAGAGCCAAGGCTTGCGCACGCGACAAGAAACGCGATCACGCGCCGCGCGATGATCCGGCCGCCGTTCAAATGATCCCCGCTGGTTGAGCGTTTCCCGCCGCGAACGCTATGGCGCGGACGCGGCGATGTCGAGAGGCGATTTCGGGAAGGATTTCAACGTCCGGTCTCAGCCAAACCGCTCATCCGGCGATCGCCGGGATGAGCGGGGAGAGCCGCTACTCCTCTAACTGAAAATTGAAAAATTCACGCAAGCCCCGTTGCGGCACGGGGCGACCGTCGGCGCCGGTTCGCGGCGTGTATTTCCAGTTCGAAATTGTCTTGATGACCGCGCGGTCGAAACAGGAATTGGCCGAGGAGATAATGCGCGGGTTGACGACGGTTCCCTCCGCGGTCACGTCGAATTCGACGATGACGACGCCTTGCGCGCCGCGCGCCCGGCAGTTCTCCGGGTAGGCCGGCGCGATCCGGACTGTCGGCTGCATCCCGGCTGGAAACCCGATCCCGCCAGTTCCTCCCGGTCCGGGACCGGGGAGCACTTCGATCGGTATTGTCGGCCCGGGGTTGAGAGAAGGCGGCAGGAATTCGATGTCGATCGGTTCCGGAGCATTGATATCGGTTGGCTTCGGCGGCTTCGCCTTTGGATCCGTTGGCTCCAGTTCCGCCAGGATCGATATCTCCGGCGTATCGACAGGGGGGAGCGGTTGCGCCTGCTGGCGCACCATGAACGCCATCGCAATAAACAGCAGCGCAGTAACGAACGCCGCGCCGGGCAGGCCGAAAATCATCCTGAAAAACATCGCGTTCCTCCATCCAATTGGCGGACGAACCGGAACCTCGGGAAGGCTACGCGACACCGTTTTGTCTGAGTTCCGGCGCCTTCACCCGGAAGTCTAGCACTCTTTACCCGCGCCAGCAATTGAGGCTTGCGGCGATTGCCAATTCAGGCGCCGTACCGGGGCGAAAGCGGGGCGGATGAAATCCCGCCTTCGTCATTCGTGAAAGAGGCGGGATTTCATCCCGCCTTGCGGTCCGTAGGCGAATTAAATGAGTCGCGCGCCCGTTCCGCCGCTCGTTCCCGCCGACGTGGGGATGAGCGGGGTTTGCGGTTATTGTTGCTGTTTCAGGAGCAAACGCGAGACCGGGCCCCTCCCCTTGCCCCTCTCCCAGAGGGAGAGGGGAATTTTCTTCTCCCCTCTCCTCTTGGGAGAGGGGCCGGGGGTGAGGGTCCCCGCGCTGCGGATTCAGGACCAGACGCGAAAGCTGGCCCCTCACCCGTGCCCCTGGCAACCTAAAAAAAGGCGCGAAACCTATCGCTTCACGAGGGTACACTGAATATTTGTCAACGCCGGACGTACACGGATTACGGTGGGATTACCGGGGTTAGGGTGACAGGGATTACGGTCACAGGGATTAAGGTCACAGTGTGCGCTTAATAGACTGTCGTTATTGCTGGCGCGGCGTAACCCGGCGTCTTCAAATCGACCGTTCGGTCGGCGAATAATGGGTAAACGGAGGAATTCCCCCGTCGCGCGAATCCCCCTCGCAAAATACAAGTAAATCGCTGCTTGAAGGCGCGGGCGGCGATCCCATCTCCGCAATTGCGCCGCTGTCTTTGCGGATGGCGGCGCGTCGCTTTTTGACAAGTCCGGTTTGTCGCCTGTCCGGTTTTTCGTGGCTGGCTGGCGATGCGAATGAAAACAGCGGTCGGCGCCTGACGCCGGTTTGCCGGGCGCGTCGGCGTGCGTCTTCCGCCATTGGATATCCGCCCGTGGTTAAATGGGCGCCCTTCCCAATAGGTCAAAAGGGCGCCTTTTGCGGCTGGACCGCGCGAGGAAAGCCGACAAAACAGAAAATCGCGGGAGCCGAAAGCCGCCCCTTTTTTGCCGCCGCCTTGCCCTTGCCTTTCGCGCGGAATAACCCTCGCTTAAACCGCGCGCCCTATCGTGCTCGTGGGATTGTCGTGGAATTGTCGGGCGGGCGGGCTTTGGCTTCCCGCCCGGCAACCCCATATTAACCGTATCGCCTGAAAGCCGGGGCGGGCGAGGCGGAGGACAAGGGCGAAGTCCACGGGCGAAAGAAATCAGATAGGGCCGGGGTTCCTCCGGCCCTCATCGAACGAAAGATATCCATGAAGGACCCCAACGACATTTTCATGAATACGCTGGTGCCGATGGTCGTCGAGCAATCGAGCCGCGGCGAGCGGGCCTATGACATCTATTCGCGGCTGCTGAAGGAGCGGATCATCTTCCTGTCGGGACCGGTCCATGACGCGGTCTCGACCCTCATTGTCGCCCAGCTTCTGTTTCTTGAGGCGGAAAACCCCAAAAAGGAGATCGCCTTCTACATCAACTCGCCGGGCGGCTCGGTCTCCGCCGGCCTCGCGATGTACGACACCATGCGCTATGTGCGGCCGGCGGTCTCGACCATGTGCATCGGGATGGCGGCCTCGATGGGGTCGCTGCTGCTGACGGCCGGTCAAAAAGGCTTGAGGTTCTCGCTGCCGAATTCGCGGATCATGGTCCACCAGCCGTCCGGCGGCTTCCAGGGGCAGGCGTCCGATATCGAGCGCCACGCCCAGGACATCATCAAGATGAAACGCCGGCTCAACGAAATCTACGTGGAGCATACGGGACAACCCTATGATGTCATTGAAAAAACCCTCGACCGGGACCATTTCATGTCGCCCGAGGAAGGGGTCGATTTCGGTATCATCGACAAGGTTCTCGACACCAGGGCTGCGGCCGACGAATAGGGACCGCGGCTGGCCGGCGGCGTGAAAAGGGTTACCCCAAGGGCGAAAAGTTGGCTTGATTGGCGGGTTGCGGTTGTGATCGAATACAGTGAACGGACGACAGACGGCCGGGCGGCCGGAGATGGCGCAGATTGTGCACAGCTCTCGCAGCCGGGTAGGGTGTTGTCCGAAGGCAAGGCCTGCGCCGTTGACGGCGCCAGCGTCCGGGGCTCTCCAGGGAGTTGCATAGCGTGAGCAAAGTGAGCGGAAAAACCGGCGGCGAAGGCAAGAACACCCTCTATTGCTCTTTCTGCGGCAAGAGCCAGCACGAGGTCAGGAAGCTGATCGCGGGGCCGACCGTGTTCATCTGCGATGAATGCGTCGAGCTTTGCATGGACATCATCCGCGAGGAATCGAAGTCATCGCTGGTCAAGGCCGGCGAGGGCGTGCCGAGCCCGCACCAGATCTGCAAGGTGCTCGACGATTATGTGATCGGCCAGAAACAGGCCAAGCGCGTCCTCTCCGTCGCCGTCCACAATCACTACAAGCGGCTTAACCATGCGTCGAAGAACAACGACGTCGAATTGGCGAAGTCGAACATCCTGCTCCTCGGCCCGACCGGTTCCGGCAAGACCCTCCTGGCGCAGACCCTGGCGCGTATCCTCGACGTCCCTTTCACCATGGCGGATGCGACGACCCTGACCGAAGCCGGCTATGTCGGCGAGGACGTCGAGAACATCATCCTGAAACTGCTGCAATCGGCCGACTACAATGTCGAGCGCGCGCAGCGCGGCATCGTCTATATTGACGAGGTCGACAAGATTTCGCGGAAATCGGACAACCCGTCGATCACGCGCGACGTCTCGGGCGAAGGCGTGCAGCAGGCGCTCCTGAAAATCATGGAAGGGACGGTCGCCTCGGTGCCGCCGCAAGGCGGCCGCAAGCATCCCCAGCAGGAATTCCTGCAGGTCGATACGACCAACATTCTCTTCATCTGCGGCGGCGCGTTCGCCGGGATTGAAAAGATCATTTCGAGCCGCCAGGCCGGCACTTCGATCGGATTCGGGGCCAAGGTCGCCGCGCCCGACGACCGGCGCGTCGGCGACGTCCTGAAAGCGATCGAGCCCGAAGATCTGCTGAAATTCGGCCTCATTCCGGAATTTGTCGGGCGCCTTCCGGTGATTGCGACATTGGAAGACCTCGACGAGCCGGCGCTGATCCAGATTCTCTCCCAGCCGAAGAACGCGCTGATCAAGCAGTATCAGCGCCTCTTCGAGATGGAAGACGTGAAGCTGACGATCACCGAAGACGCGAAATCAGCGATCGCGCGGCGGGCGATCCTGCGCAAAACCGGCGCGCGGGGCCTCCGCTCGATCATGGAAAACATCCTTCTCGACTCGATGTTCGAACTGCCGTCGATGCAGGGCGTCGCCGAAGTCGTCGTCAACGGCGATGTCGTCGACGGCCGCGGCAAGCCGCTGCAAATCTACGAAGATCGCGGCAAGGAAAAAATCGAGGCCGACGCGTCCGCCTGACGGATGGCCGGTCGCGCGCATGCGGTCGCGGCGGATGACGCGCGCGGCCGGGGCGTTTTCACCAGAGCAATATTGGCGGTTGAAACGGGTCCCCGGATCGCCACATTATGCGGAAATTCCGCCGCCTTCGATTGGCGGCGGCATTCATATCCGGCGCGGCGTCATCAAGATCTCGGCGCCGGAACAGGGCCGCCCTCAATGGGGCGAAAGCAAGAAGGGCCGATATTTCAGGGTCCGAGAGGGTGAAGGTTGTTCATGTCTGATTTGGATATTGTCAAATACGCCGTCCTGCCGCTCCGCGACATTGTCGTCTTTCCGACGATGGTGATCCCGCTGTTTGTCGGCCGCGACAAATCCGTGCGCGCGCTCGAGCATGTTATGGAGCACGACAAGAAAATCCTGCTCGTCGCCCAGAAGGATGCGAGCGACAACGATCCGAAGGCCGAGGGCATTTATTCGATCGGCGTCATCGCCTCGGTCTTGCAGCTATTGAAACTCCCCGACGGGACCGTCAAAGTCCTCGTCGAAGGCGAAGAGCGCGCGCGCGTCGAGCGCTTCACGAAGACGGACGACTATTTTGAGGCTGAAGCGACAACGCCGCCGGAAATCGAAAGCGAAGACGCCGAGCTTGAAGCGCTGTCACGGTCGGTCGTCACGCAGTTTGAAGGCTATGGCAAACTCAACAAGCGGGTGCCGCCCGAAGTCATTGTGTCGATCAGTTCGATCGAAGACGCAGCGCAGCTCGCCGACACCGTCGCCTCGCATCTCAACATCAAGATTTCGGAAAAGCAGGAACTCCTCGAGATATTCGACGTCGCCGACCGCCTCGAGCGCGTTTACGCGCTGATGGAAGGCGAGATGAGCGTGCTTCAGGTCGAGAAGAAGATCCGCAACCGCGTCAAGCGTCAGATGGAGAAGACGCAGCGCGAATATTATCTCAACGAACAGATGAAGGCGATCCAGAAGGAACTCGGCGAGGGCGATGACAGCCGCGACGAAGTCGCCGAGCTTGAAGATCGCATCAAGAAGACAAAGCTTTCAAAGGAAGCGCGCACGCGCGCCGACGCCGAGGTGAAAAAACTTCGGCAAATGTCGCCGATGTCGGCGGAATCAACGGTCGTCCGCAATTATCTCGACTGGCTGTTGTCCATTCCGTGGAACAACAAGTCAAAGATCAAGAACGATCTCGACAAGGCGCAAGCCGTTCTCGACGATGATCATTACGGCCTCGAGAAAGTGAAAGAGCGCATTCTTGAATATCTCGCCGTGCAAAAACGCATGGGGATCCTGAAAGGCCCGATCCTCTGTCTCGTCGGCCCGCCGGGCGTCGGCAAGACATCGCTCGGCAAATCGATCGCGGCGGCGACGGGGCGTGAATTCGTGCGCGTCTCCCTCGGCGGCGTGCGCGACGAAGCGGAAATCCGCGGCCACCGGCGGACCTATATCGGCTCGATGCCGGGCAAGATCGTGCAGTCGATGAAGAAGGCCAAGAAATCAAATCCGCTGTTCCTGCTCGATGAAATCGACAAGATGGGGCAGGACTTCCGCGGCGATCCTTCGTCGGCGCTGCTCGAAGTTCTCGACCCGGAGCAGAACAACACGTTCAGCGATCATTATCTCGAGGTCGATTACGATCTGTCGGACGTGCTGTTCATCACCACGGCGAACAGCCTGAACATGCCGCAGCCGCTGCTCGACCGGATGGAGGTCATCCGGCTTCCGGGGTATACGGAGGATGAAAAGCGGGAGATCGCCCGGCGCCATCTGATGCCCAAGCTGATGAAGGATCACGGCCTCAAGGCGTCGGAATGGAAGGTCACGGATGACGGGCTGATGCAACTCATCCGACGCTACACCCGCGAAGCGGGCGTCAGAAACCTGGAGCGCGAACTGGCGCGGCTCGCGCGCAAGGCGGTGCGCGAAATCGAAACCGGAAAATCGAAAAAGGTTGAAATCAACGCGCAAAATCTCGGCGACTACGCGGGCGTCACCAAATTCCGCTATGGCGAGATCGACGGCGAAGACCGCATCGGCGTCGTCACCGGCCTTGCCTGGACCTCCGTCGGCGGCGACATCCTGACGATCGAGGCTGTAAAGATGCCCGGCAAGGGACGGATGACCCCGACCGGAAATCTCAAGGAAGTGATGAAGGAATCGGTTTCCGCGGCGTCGTCCTATGTGCGCAGCCGGTCAGCCGAATTCGGCATCGAGCCGCCGCTGTTCGACAAGACCGACATCCACATCCACGTGCCGGAAGGCGCGACCCCGAAAGACGGACCGTCCGCCGGCGTCGCGATGGCGACGGCGATTGTCTCGGTGCTGACGGGCATTACCGTTCACAAGGACATCGCGATGACCGGCGAAATCTCCTTGCGCGGGCGGGTGCTGGCGATCGGGGGCCTGAAGGAGAAGCTCCTCGCGGCGCTGCGCGCCGGCATCAAGACGGTGCTCATCCCGCAGGAAAACGAAAAAGATCTCGCTGAAATTCCCGATAATGTGAAAAACGGTCTGACGATCATTCCGGTCGCCCGGGTCGATGACGTGCTGGCGCATGCGCTGACACGGCCCCTGACCCCGATCGAATGGAAGGAGCCGCCGGCGACAACGCCGCCGCCGCCGGAGGCGGATACGGGCGAAACAGTGATCACACACTGAGCAAGGCGCCGGCCAAGCGTCGCCTCGCCAAAAAGCCCGGCCGCGAAAGCGGCCCGGGGGTCAGTCCAGGAACCGTTACCGGGGCCTTTGCCAGCCGCGCTGCCTAACGGGCGGAGCAGATTTCAGGGAAGCAATCCGCATTTTCCCCGGGCGTGAATAAAATGATCGACGCCGCCATGGCGACGGTTCCCGCGAGGAAAAACGCCGCAAGGAGATGCCCGGCCGCGGTCCTTAATCCGGTGGTCGGCAAGCTCCGCGAAAAGCGGGCGGGGGTAAAAGGGAGATTGGCCATGCCGGTTTTCCTACTCATCACGGGGACATTCCGCTGTCTCTGAACTGATACAAAAATGTCATTGAAACGTCATATAGCGCAACAATTGCGCTGGCGCAAGGGGTGCGCGTTCGGGCGGAGGTTTTTTCGATCGGACAAAAGGTTAACCCGTCATCGGCGCGGCGAGACGGTTTGCCCAAGCCGCCAGCAGCTTTATGGCGACCGGCAGGTCGCCTAGAGAAGGACCATGACCGACCGCGAACAAGCCATTGTCGAAGCCCTCAACTGCGTCTCAATGGACGAGGTGCGAGCCGAGATCGACCGGATCGACAGGGCGCTCGTTTCCCTGATCGCTGACCGGCAGGGCTATATCGAGGCGGCCGCGCGCATCAAAGAGCGCGAAACCGAGATCCGGCTTGAATGGCGAATCGAAGAGGTCGTCGCCAAGGTTCTCACGGCGGCGGAACGCGAGGGCCTGTCAAAACGAATCGCCGAACCGGTCTGGCGCGAATTGATCGAGCGCTGCATCGAGCACGAACATCAATACTGGGCCGATCAGCGATCGTCGCAAGCGGCCAAAAAAGCCTCCTGAACCAGTCGCTTACGGACGATTTCCGCGCCATGCCGGCAGCGAGCGGGCATTTTCCTTTGCTCCCGCCCCCGGCGCGGGCGATAATCAGCCCAAGTATTTTGTATTTCCCCAAAAACAGCAGAAAGGGTGAGCGAATGAACAAGAACGAATTCATCGACCGTGTTGCCGACCTGTCGAGCATGAGCAAAGCCGACGCGACCAGAGCCGTTGATGCGGTCTTCGACGCGATCAGCTCGGCGCTGAAGCGGGGCGATGACGTAAGGCTTGTCGGGTTCGGCACTTTCGCGGCCGTCAAACGCAAGGCGCGCGAAGGACGCAATCCGCGTACCGGCGAAACCATCCAGATTCCCGCCTCGACCCAGCCAAAATTCACGCCCGGCAAAGGCCTTAAAGACGCCCTCAACTGAAATCGATTTCGGCGGGCCTCGCGCCGTGCTTGCGCCCCGCGAGGCCGCCGCATTGACGCCGCTGCAGCGCAATTCACGCCAATTGACGCGCGTCCGGCGGCGTTTTAGCAAGCGGCGCGCCTGACACCCAAATGGTTTCATGCGGGCGGTTAGCTCAGTTGGTAGAGCGTCTGGTTTACACCCAGTAGGTCGGGAGTTCGAGTCTCTCACCGCCCACCATCAGGCAATCGACCCCTTATTGCCGCTCTTGAATTCGGTTGATCAACGCGAGACGGTCGGCGATCACAAATCGGAAACCGACGCGTGCAGTCGAAGCAGCCTGTCAAACAACTCGGCCTTTTGATGTGCACGGCGCTCGTCGTCGGCAACATGATCGGGTCGGGCGTCTTCCTGCTTCCGGCGACGCTTGCGCCGCTCGGGTGGAACTCGATTTTCGGCTGGCTGCTGACGATCGCGGGCGGACTTCTGCTCGCGGCGGTTTTCGCGGCGCTGTCGCGCAGCCTGCCGCGCGCGGGCGGCCCTTACGCGTTCACGCGTGAAGCCTTCGGTCCGGCGGCGGGTTTTCTTGTCGCGTGGAGCTACTGGATTTCGATCTGGGTCGGAAATGCGGCGGTCGCGACCGGCGCCGTCAGCTATCTCAGCGTATTCTTTCCGTCGCTGGCGACGACCGAAGGGCTGCATGCGGCGGTGACGATCGGGATCATCTGGGTGCTGACGGCTGTCAACTGCCGCGGCGCCTATCTTGCGGGCAGCGTTCAACTGGTGACAACCGTCCTGAAGCTGCTGCCGCTGCTGGCGGTCATTCTCCTCGCCGGCATCGTCGTCGCTGGCGACGGCGGCGCGTCGATTGCGCCCTTTGACCCCTCTGTCATCTCAATCGGTCCGATTACAGCGGCGGCGACATTGACGCTCTGGGGATTGCTTGGCCTTGAATCAGCAACCGTGCCCGCGGGGAAGGTCAAAGACCCCGAGCGCACTATTCCGCGCGCGACGATGATTGGCATGATCATGACCGGCGTCATCTATCTCTTCGCCTGCTCCGCCGTCATTCTCCTCCTGCCAGCGGACGAAGTCGCGGCGTCAGCGGCGCCTTTTGCGGATTTTGTCGCCGCGCATTGGGGCGAGAACGCCGGAAGGTGGCTCGCGCTCTTTGCCGCGATCAGCGGCTTTGGCGCGCTCAACGGCTGGATCCTGATTCAGGGCGAACTTCCCTATGCCATGGCGAAAGACGGCGTGTTCCCGGCGTGGCTCGCCAAAACCTCGGCGCGCGATACGCCGGTGCGCGCGCATGTCGTGTCCAGCCTGCTGCTGACGCTCGTCGTCACCTTGAACTACGCCAAATCGATGACGGAGCTCTTCACTTTTGTCGTGCTGCTTTCAACCACATCTTCGCTGTTCATGTATCTCGCCTGTGCACTCGCGGCGCTGAAGCTGCAAGCGCAGGGGAAACTGCAGTCCTCGCGTATGCTTCCGGCCATCGCGTCGTTCGCCCTCGTCTATGCGCTGTGGACGATTTACGGGGCCGGAGCGCAAGCGGTCAGTTTGGGATTTGCGCTGCTGCTCGCGGGCGTCCCGGTCTATTTCTTCATGCGGCGATCGCCTGCTATTGCGCGAGCTCCATGATCATCGTCCGCCAATGATCGAGCGCCCCGTCAACGGATGATTTCGGCGCGCGCTCGTTGAGGCCGTGCGCGAAATCGTCCGACGGCTTCATAAAGAGGCCGGAGACGCCGTAACTCGCGACACCCTTGGCGCGGAAGTGAAGACTGTCGCTCGCTCCCGATGACATCTGCGGAACTATCGCGAGTTCCGGGAATCGCCGGTCAACAGACTTCCTGACCGCCGCCAGCACATCCTCGCGCATTGGCGAGCCATCGCTGTAGTTGGGGACATCAAGCAGCGAAATCCTGGCCGCCGGATCGTCAACGACTTTCGTCAGCGTATCGAGAACCGATTCCGGCGCAACGCCTGGAAAGATCCGGCAATTGACGGAGACCGCGGCGCGCTGCGGCAATGCATTCAGCGCATGGCCGCCAGAGAGCATGGTCGCGACACAAGTTGTCCCTGTCTGCCCGACATATTCGGCGCTGGCGCGCAGAACCTTCGCTGCCTTTTTGTCCTTCGGATTCGCCGCAAAACGCACCATTGCCTGCCCGAGATCGCCGGGCGTCGTCGCGCCGGTCAGGCGGAAGAATTCCAGTGTCGTGTCGCTCGCCTGCACCGGAAATTCATAGGCGCCGATTTTCTCGAGCGCCCGCGCCAGCCGGTAAATTGCATTATCCTTGCTTGGGCGGCTGGAGTGACCGCCGGAATTGGTAAAAGCGATCTCATAATCCGCATACGTCTTTTCGGCCGTCTGCAGATTGTAGGAAAGAGGCGAGCCGTCCTCATTGAGCGTGCCGCCGCCGCCGTCGCCATTGAGAACAAGGCTCGCGGCCTTAAATCGTTCAGCGAGGATCGCCGTCGATTCCATTTGCGTTTCCTCGTCCCCCGACAGGGCGAGGACGATGTCGCGTTTCGGCTTGAATCCTTCGGCCTTGAGCCGGACGAGCGTTGTCACCATCATGGCGACGTCATATTTATTGTCGATGGCGCCGCGGCCGATCAGATAATCGCCGTCTCTTGTCATGACAAACGGATCGCGGCCCCAATCTTCCGCCATGGCTTCGACGACGTCCATATGTCCCGAAAGGACAATCGGCGCCTCGTCGGTCTCGCCCTGGTAGGTCGCGACCAGCGTCGGCGCGGGGCCGGAGGAATCAACCTCGACATCGGCGGCGGCAAATCCGCCCGTCTTCAACACGCCGGCGAGATGCTGCGCATAGGCAAGCGTGTCGCTCGACCCTTCGACCGATCGGAAGGCGATCGACTCGCCAAGAAGATTGATCGCCCGTTCGACAAGTTCCGGCGGCGTCGCCGTGTCAGCAACCGCTGGCGTTGCGGCGGAAATCATAAGCGCGGCGGCGATTGTTCCGGCAATCCGTTTCGACATGGCGTTCCCCTTTTATGATGTCTTGGAACATATCAGGCGCGCGCCGTCGCCGCCAATCTTGCTTCAGCGCCCGGCAAACCCGGTCAGAAAAGCCGTCAGATTATCGCCGAGAGCGGCGCACGGATAGCCGCCTTCCTGCACGATGACAGCCGGCCGATCGCCAGCCGCGGCGATCGCCGCGCCGATGCGTTCAAAACCCCTTGTCGTCACGCCGAGGCCGGCGATCGGGTCGCCCTCATACGCATCGAGTCCGAGCGCGACGACGAGGGCGCCAGGATTGTATTCGTCGATGCGGGTCAGCGCGGTTTCGAGCGCCGCCAGAAATGCGGGGTCGCCCGAACGCCGCGGGAGCGGCAGGTTGAGATTGAACGTTTCGCCACGCCCTTCGCCGCACTCGCCAGCTCCGCCCCAGAAGAACGGGTAGAAACGGACAGGATCGGCGTGGATCGAAATCGTCAATACGTCGGGGCGATCGTAAAAAATGTCCTGAGTGCCGTTGCCATGATGGAGATCGACGTCAAGGACAGCGACTTTCCCGTATTTGCTCCGCAAACGGACGGCAGCGATGGCGGAATTGTTGAAATAGCAGAATCCCGCCGCCGCGTCCTGACGCGCGTGATGGCCGGGCGGTCTGCAAAGTGCGTAGGCGGCGCGCTCGCCGGCCAGGATTGCATCGGCGGCGGCGACTGCGGTCGCGGCGCTCCAATGCGCGCTTTCGAACGTGTGCGCGGTAATGGGCGCGCCGATGTCAAGCATGTGAAAGCCGGCCTGTGCGACGACAGAGTCCGGATAATGGCAGGTGCGGCTCACCGGATGGATGTTCGGCGTCACCATGTCGGATGCGCCGGTCACGCGCTTCCAGCGTTCATGCGCGGTTTCGAGAAATTTGAGATACCGAGCATCGTGGACGGCGGCGATTGGCGCGATCCCGCAGTCGTTGGGGCGAACGACATCGCATCCCGCGGCGCGCGCGCCGGAGAGGAGTCGATCAACGCGCTCGGGGTTCTCCGGATTTTCGACAAATACGCCGTTGACGAGATAGGTCGCCGGATAGTGGCGCCGTTGCTCTTCAGCGTAGAACGCTTTCATCGAGAGCCTACCTTTCGCCGTCGGGAAGGCTCGCTTCGCGGGCAAACGCGGCAAGGCTAACGGTCAGCTTTTCCATGATCTCGTCGATCTCGTCTTCGGTGATGATCATTGGCGGGCAGACCAGAAAATGGTCGCCGCTGTCGCCGCCGCGCGTCCGCCGCGCGTAGATGACGAGCTTGTTCGCGTAGGCGATCTCGACCAGCCGGTGGAAAGCGTTCCACTCGCGCGGCAGCGGCTCCATCGTCGTCCTGTCGCGGACAAGTTCAAATGCAAGCAGCAAGCCCTTGCCGCGCACGTCGCCAATAAATGGAAAGCGGTCCATCAGGTCAACGAGGCGCGCTTTCAGAAGTTCTCCCATGCGCGACGCATTCGCCATAAGGTCGCGCTCAAGAACTTCCTTCACGACCGCAAGTCCCGCGCTGCAGGCGAGCGGATTGCCCGCGTATGTGTACCCGTGCATAAAGCCGCCATCGGCGAGCACGGCTTCAACGATGTCGGACCGCGAAACGATGGCGCCGAGCGGCGCATAACCGGCGCCAAGGCCTTTTCCGAGGACGATGATGTCCGGCGACTGGTTCCAGTGTTCGGCGGCGAGGAATTTTCCGGTCCGCCCGACGCCGCTCATCACTTCGTCGTAGATTAGAAGAACGCCGTACTCGTCGCAGATGTCACGAACGCGCTGATAATAGCTGTCGGGGGCTACGAGCGCGCCAGTCGACGCGCCCCCGACCGGCTCCATCAGGAAAGCGAGGACACGCTCCGGTCCGATTGCTTCGATCTTCTCGCGCAGCGTGTCGGCGTATTTGAGGCCGCGCTCGTCGTCGGAAAGATCGTCACGGTCGAGATAGGCGCGCGGCGCGGGGATTTTTGGCATGTCGCGCACCATCGGCGCAAAAGGGCGGGTCAGCGGGTCGTAGCCCGTGACGGCAAGCACGCCGGCGGTTGATCCGTGATAGGATGGAAAGCGTGAAATGACTTCGGTGCGCGACGGCTGGCCGCGCGCCAGCGCATATTGGCGCGCGAGCTTGATCGCGCTTTCGACCGCTTCCGAACCGCCGGAGGTGAAAAAGACGCGTTCATGATTCGGCGGGCAAAGGCGCCCGAGCGCGGTCGCCAGGCGCTCCGCCGGCTCGCTCTCGAAGTGGAGGCGATAGGCGAAGGTCCCGCGCTCCATCTGGCCGCGCATCGCCGCGAGAACGCGCGGGTTTGAATGTCCGATATTCGAAACCATGGCGCCGCTCGACGCGTCCAAATAGCGCTCGCCGTCGGTCGTCCAGACGTAAACGCCTTCGGCGCGGTCAAACATCGGCCGGCGATTGCCGGACTGATAAAAGAGCTTCGACGGCGCCGATGCGGACCAGTCGAATAACCCCGAGGCGCTGGTTTTCGGCATATGACTGCTTATTGATTGCCCCGGCGTACAATGACAAAATGCGCGAATTCGAGGATGAACGCCAGCGGGAAACGCGCATATGGCATCAGCAGTGGAACCGCGGAGGCGAAAGGTCATCATCACTTGCGCGGTGACGGGGTCTATCCACACCCCGACCATGAGCCCGCACCTCCCGATCACGCCGGATGAAATCGCGGAGGCGTCGATTGCTGCCGCGAAGGAAGGCGCGGCGATCATCCATCTCCATGCGCGCCAGCCAGAGGACGGCCGTCCAAGCGCCGACCCCGAGCATTTCCGCGCCTTCATGACGAGCATCAGCGGCGCCTGCGATGCCGTGCTCAACGTATCGACCGGCGGCAGTTCGCTGATGCCGCTTGATACGCGGCTTGCTCCGGCGCGCGCGCTGAAACCGGAAATGTGCTCGCTCAACATGGGATCGATGAATTTTGGAATCTTTCCGATGCTCGAAAAGTATGACGAATGGCGCCATGAATGGGAGCCGGCGCTTTTGCAGGCGACGCGCCGAACCGTGTTCCAGAACACGTTCGACGATATCGAGACGATCCTCGCCGATATCGGCAAGGGCGGCGGCGCGCGCTTTGAATTCGAATGTTACGATGTCGGGCAGGTCGAACTGCTGGGATATTACCTGCGCCGCGGGCTGGTCGAGGCGCCGCTCCACGTCCAGTTTGTGCTAGGGGTCCTTGGGGGCGCCGGGGCGAGCGTTGAAAATCTTGTGCACCTGAAATCGACGGCCGACCGGCATCTTGGCGGCGCCTATCAGTTTTCCGTCCTCGCGGCCGGCGGCCGGCAGATGGCGATCGCGACCGCCGGGGCGATCATGGGCGGCAATGTCCGTGTCGGCCTTGAAGACAACCTGACGATTGCGCCGGGCGTTCTCGCTGAGAGCAACGCCCAGCAGGTCGCGAAGATGCGCCGCATTCTGGGCGACCTCGGTCTTGATGTCGCGACGGCGGATGAGGCCCGCAAAATGTTGAATCTGAAAGGGCGGCGCGCGGTTGGATTCTGATTGCCAGAAAATCGTCATCCGCGCAGCGGTCCCGGAAGACGCGGCGGCCATTCAGGCGATGATCGCCGCGCTCGCGCTTGAAACGATTGGCGACCGGCAAGCGGTCCTGTCTGTCGACGCCGTGCGCCGGTTCGGCTTCGGCGCCGAGAAATCCTTTGAATGTATCGTTGGGCATCGCGCCGGCGAAATTGTCGGCGCGGTCATTATGTATGACGAATTCTCGACCTGGAGCGGACAAAAGGGAATCTATATCCTCGACATTTACATCGCGCCTTGCGCGCGCGGGCGGGGAATTGGACGGCGCCTGATCGCCGAAGTCGCAAAATGGGGAGGCTCTCGCGGCGCCAGTTATGTCCGCCTGTCCGTCGATCAAGATAATCTTCGCGCCGTCAGCTTCTATGAAATGATCGGCTTCAAGGAAAGAGCGCATGACCGCGTATTCGTCCTGTCTGGCGACGAGCTGACGGCGATCCAGGGCGGCTGAAAAAATGGTCGATCGATGAATCAATTCCGCGCAGCATTATTCGTCCTCCTGGAATCATTGCTGGCGTCGATCGTTTCGCCTGCCATGGCGGCGAAGCGTGAGCCGGTTTTCAAGCACGTAACCGCGCCGCATTCCTATTACTGGCGTGAAATGTACGCGCCGCAATTGACGAGCGGCCCGTCGAGCCTAGCCTGGGCGCACGACGGAAAAAGTCTTTATTTCTCGATGCAGGGAAGAATTTGGCGCCAGCGTCTCGACCGGACGACAGCCGAACAGGTCACGACCGGCGGAGGCTATGACTATCAGCCGGATGTTTCGCCGGACGGTCGAATGCTAGCGTTCGTGCGCCGGGAGAACGACGCGATCGACGTTTTCGTTGTCGATTTGAAATCTGGCGAAGAAACCGCGATCACCAATAACGGCGCGCTTAATATCGACCCGCGCTGGTCCCCGGACGGCGCGCGTATTGCCTTTGTGACGACAGAAGAAAGTGGAAATTTTCATATTGCAATTGCCGACAAGGCCGGCGGCGGCTGGGTGTCGCGCCGCTGGAGGCCGGAGCAGAAAACCGAAGAACCGCGCTATTATTATTCGCAAACGGATCACGAGCTTTCGCCCGTCTGGTCGCCGGACGGTTCGGAGCTGGTTTTTGTCGGCAATCGGGACGTGCTTCACGGAACCGGGTCCCTCTGGCGCCAGAAAATCGACTTGAGCGCGCCGCCAATCCTCGTTCGCGAGGAAGAGACAAACTGGAAAGCGCGTCCCGACTGGTCGCCCGATGGAACGCGAATCGCTTTTTCCTCCTATCTCGGGCGGCAATGGCATCAGATCTGGATGACGACGGCGGAAAGCGGCGGCTATCCGATGCCGTTCACCTATGGCGAGTTCGACCTGACGGCTGTCCGCTGGTCGCCGGACGGCGAAAAGATCGCGGCGATCACGAATGCGGGGGGAAACCTCTCGATCGAAGTTATTGATGTTATCGGCGGCGCGCGGACAACGCTTGAAGCAACGACGCTGAACCGTCTCGGGGAAATGGGCGCGGTCAATCTCAGGATCGTCGATGCTAAAGGCGATCCGATCGCCGCGCGGGTGCAGATTCGCGCGAGCGACGGACGTGACTATGCGCCGCCCGGTGCGCTCATCCACGCGGACGATCATCGCGACCCGGTGCAAGCGGTCGAAACGCATTACTTTCATTCGGACGGCGACGATTTGATCGAGGCGCCGCCGGGTCCCGCCGAAATCAGGATCTGGCGCGGCCTCGCATTTGCGCCGGCAACCCGGACGATCGAAATCGCCCGGCGCGGCGTGACGAACGCGGATAACGAACTTGAGACCCTCGAGCGCGACAACGCGTTCGCCAAATGGAAAAGCGGAGACACGCACGTTCATATGAATTATGGCGGAGCCTATCGAATGAATGTCGAGGGGATTGCGAAACAGGCGGACGCCGAAGCGCTCGATCTCGTTTTCAATCTCATCGTCAACAAGGAACAGCGCGTTCCCGACATCGCTGCATTCACGCCGATACCGGTGAGAACCGGGAACGGCGGCGCAGTCATTGCGCAGGCGCAGGAATTCCACACCAGCGTCTGGGGCCATCTCGGGATCATCGGTCCCGAGGACCATATCCTCATCGCCGATTATGCGGGTTATCCCGGAACCGCGGCGAGTAGTCTCTACCCGGACAACGCAACGATCGCGACGCTCGCGAGGCGTCAGGGCGCGCTCGTCGGTTATGTTCACCCGTTCGACCCGCCGGCGCCGGACCCTGCAACTGATGTAAAGCTAACCTATGCGCTCCCCGTCGATGTCGCGCTCGGGCTTGTCGATTATCTGGAGGTCGTCGCCTTCAGCGATCACCGGACCACGGAGGCCGTTTGGCATCGCCTGTTGAATTGCGGGTTCCGGCTGCCGGCGGCGGCGGGAACCGACGCCATGACCAATTTCGCTTCGCTGCGCGGGCCGGTCGGGCTCAATCGCACTTATGTCGATCTTGGCGTCGATGCGCCTGAGGAAGCGTCGACTTTGACGCGCGCCTGGCTGGACGGTCTCAAAGCAGGTCGCAGCTTTGCAACCAACAGCGCTCTCTTGAGCTTCACGGTCGAAGGCGAGGGGCCGGGCGGCGACATTCCGCTCGGGAAAGGGACGCATACGGTCAAATTCGAGGCGCGGATGGCGTCGATCGCGGCCATCGAGTCGCTCGACATCATCGTCAATGGCGAAATTGTCGGACGCCTTCCTGTCTCGGAAGACGGCCGCGCCGCGAAGGCCGAGGGAGAGATTGTTATCGACAAGACGAGCTGGATTTCACTTCGTGCGTCGAGCGCCGGCGCATCGCCTGAGGTGTTTGATCTCTACCCTTACGCCGTCACATCACCGATCTATGTGACCGTCGACGGCAAAGCGCAGAGATCGCGCGCCGATGCGGACTATTTCATCGCATGGATTGACCGGCTCATCGCCTTCACGCGCGCCAGCGCCGCCTTTAACACAGAATCCGAACGGGATCGCGTGCTTGAAAATTTCTCCGGAGCGCGCCGGGAATTTGAACGCCGCCGCTGAGCATCCTACGCGAGGGCGATTTCAATTTCGGCATGGCCCGGCTTTTCTTGCTGGCGCGCCAACGGGATTGTCTCGCGCATTTGGGCGGCAAAATGCCGAAGGCAGATTTCATCGCGTCCCAACGGACCCGACTGAAACACCGACGTCCCCATGCCCGCCTGAACGCGTTCGATGAGATCCTTGTCCTCGCGATTGACCGAGCGGTTGATGCGCCCATTCAGATAGCGCGCCGCTTTCATCTCGCGGCGCTCATCAGGGAGCGCGTAGGCGCATTCGCGCAACAGACAGGTCGTCGGCGTCAGCGGAATGAACTGCATGAAATCAACCTGATCCGGGTAAACGTCGAACATCAGGTTCGGCCACAATTTGTAATAGGTCCAAAGCCGCTGGCGATCCTCCGGCAGATGATCGACATGCGGCAACATTGCGCAATACGCCGCATTCGACCGGGACGGCATTCTTCCTGATTCGAGATCGCCGAAAATCTTGTGCGCGCCGCGATCGATCGCAAGCCGATAGGTCGGGCCGATCAGGCCGCTCAGCCCCCAATGCGCGACCGGAATGTGAAGCGCATCGACGTAATTGTCGCAGGCGTTTTTCCAGTTCACTTCGCGAACGCGCACACCGACTTTTCGCAGCGGCTTCATCTCTGCGGTCCGGTAGATCCCAAGCTCGTCCGCAACAGGCGCGAGATAATCATTGAGCGAAGCGCCGCCTGGCTGGAAGCGGATAAAAACAAAACCGGCAAAGGCCGAAATCTCGATCGGCACGAGCCCGTGGTCGGCGCGCTCGAAATTCTCGTACTGTTCAATGTGGGGAACCCCCGACAGCCTGCCGTCCAGCTGATAGGTCCATGCGTGATAGGGACACACAATATTGCGCCCGCAATTTCCCTGCGCGCCGTCGAGCAGCCTTGCCGCGCGATGACGGCAGACATTGTGGAAGGCGCGGATCAATCCGTCCTTGCCGCGCACGACGAAAGCGAGATCGCCCATCATCGCAAAGGATGCGTAGTCGCCGATCTCCGGCACGTCGCTTTCGTGGCAGACGAGATGCCATGACGGCAGAAACACATGGCGCCGTTCAAGCGTCATGAAATCCGGATCGGAATACGTCCATGCGGGCAGGCTCTGCGCGGCTTCGTCCGCGACAAGACGGAGCGGCGGCATGTTCTGTTCGGATTTTGGCATGGCGGTCACCTCATGTGTTATTCTACGCCGCCAACGCCAATCGTGACAATCGCTCCGGTTGCCAGCTCCCCGGCGGCGGCCAGCACTTCGTCACGGCTTACCTTTTCGAGCTTCCTCGCGAAGGCGCTCGGCAATTCCGGGCCGCCGGCGGCGAGCCAGTCGAGGATCATCGCATCGACCAATTCCGAATTCGATTGCGCGGCGCTGATCTTGCGGCCTGACAAATGGCGCTTTGCTTCGGCGATTTCGGCGTCGGTCGGGGGCTCGGCTGCAAGGCGCGCGACTTCTCTTTTCATGAGCGTGCGAAATTCGCCGATTTTGTCCGGATCGACGCCGGCGGCCAAGGTGACGAGGCCGCCATCGGGCCCCGCCCGGTATTGCGCGTCGATGTAATAGGCTAATCCTCGGCGGGAAATCGCTTCCTTGCCGAGGCGGCCTTCATAGCCATGGCTGAGAATATAAAGTGCAATCCGTGTCGCGAGCGCCTTCGGGTCACCAGCACCGGGGGCCGCAACGATATAGCCGGCAGCCGCCTGGGCCTTCGCCGCATCGACCGTGAAATCAATGTCGCCTGACGGCGGCAAATAGTCAGTCGGCTTTTCCGCTTCGATCTTGCCAAAATCGAAATACGATCCGGCCAGTTGTTCCGCCGCGGAAGGGTCGATGTCCCCGCTCGCTGAAAGGATCAGGGGCGAGGAGCCGGCCGAACGCGCCGCGACCGATGCGGCAAAGATTTCGTCCAGCCGCGTCAGCGGATCGGCGCTTGAGGGGATTGCGTCCGGCATCGCCTTCGCGTTCCCGATCGACGATGCGACTGACTTGAAGGCGCCCCCCGCGTCAGCGCTTGCCGCGCTCGCCGATACAGTTGTCATGCCATGCGCCGGAAGGTCGATGGCGCAAATGTCGCAGTCAAATCGCCCGGCCAGAACAGCCTTCACCGAAATGGCCCGCGACAATTGCGAACGCCGAAACAGCATGCGCACGCCGGCCGCGTTGTCGATCACTGTCGGCGCCTCCGCCGGATTATCGTGGCCCTTTCCCCCCGGACGCTCCGCTAGCGGCGGCGCGTTCGGCGCAGCGGCCGGAAACAAAGCGCGGCCGCCCGGCACAAGCCAGCCGATTGTTCGTTGATTTTCGCGCAAATATGTTTGGGCGACGGTAGCGATGTGTTCAGACGTGACGGCTCTGATATCGTCTTCAAGCGTCAACAATCGAGGGAACGCACCGATTGCTGCGAAGTACGCGAGCTGATGCGCCGCATCTTCCGTGGTTTCGAGATCGAAGGTCAAAGCGTCAATAACCCTTGCCCGCGCCGCGGCAAAGACGGAGTGAGAGATATTCCCGCGCGCCAAAAGATCGAGCGCATTCTGGAACGCCTGTTCGATTTTATGCTCGTCTGCATTGGACCTGGAGGCGCCGGAGATAATGAATAAATAAGGGTCGGCCGTCGGAATGTTCCAGGTCCGGACGTTCTCCGCGACGTCCGCAACCGGTGACGAATCACCGACTGGCGTTCCCCAGTCATTCTGGCTGAAATTGACGCCGGCGCTGTTGCCGACGAGCGCCTGCAAAACGAGGAAGGCGGCGAAGTCGTCGCTCGACGCCGCCGGGGCGGGATAAGCGATCTTGAACAGCTTTTCGTCCGAGGGCAGCGACAAGCGTATTCGCCGCTCGCCGGTGCGCGGCATCTCGGCCGTAAGCGGATCGCGCCAATTCGCCCGCGCGCGAATTTTCCCGAATTTCTTCGCGGCCGCCTTGCGCGTCGCATCGCGGTCGAAATCGCCGACAATGGCGACGATGGCGTTCCCCGGCGCGTAATGACGATGATAGAAATCCTCAAGGTCGGCGTGGCTGATCGCGTTGATATCGCCTGCATAACCGATCGTATTGTTGCGGTAGGGATGTGTCAGGAAATGCGTGGCGATGACGGCGTCAAAGAGTGTTGCATCGGGGTCGTTCAGATAGCCGTTCATCTCGGCAAGAACGGCCCCGCGCTCGGCTTCGACGTCTTCCGCGCGAATGTCGAGCCGCGCCATCCGGTCGGCTTCGATGTCGAGCAGGAGGGCCAGATTTTCCTTCGGCGTCGTGGCGAAATAGGTCGTAAGGTCGATCCAGGTATAGCCGTGCCATTCGCCGCCCGCGGCGTAAATTTCGCTGACCAAACCGGTGTCCGGAAAATTCTTCGAGCCGCGGAACGCCATGTGCTCGAAGAAATGCGCAAGTCCAAGGCGCCCCGCCGGATCGTCCTTGGCGCCGGTCCTGTAGACAGTCTGGATGCTGACGACCGGAAACGTCCTGTCCTCGAGGAGGATCAGCGTCAGTCCATTTTCGAGCCGTTCGACGGACGCTTTCGACAGATCGAGTTTGGCGAAGGCCTGCGGCGTCGCAAGGCACAACAAAGCGGCGACAAGCGCTCGGGGCAAACGCATCACGCGATCTCCGGCGCTTTCAACCGTGAAAAATCGCGCAGGATTTCGCGCGCCGCGTTGTGGCCCGGCCAGCCGGTGACGCCGCCGCCCGGATGCGTTGACGACCCGCACATGAAAAGCCCTTTGATCGGGCTGCGATAATCCGCATGCCCTAGCATCGGTCGCGCCGAAAATAACTGGTCGATCCCAAGCTGGCCGTGGAAAATGTCGCCGCCGACGAGCGCAAGCTTCCTTTCGAGATCGAGGGGCGAGAGCGCCGTGCGCCCAACAATCGCCGAGCGGAAATTCGGCGCATAGGCCGTCATCGTGTCGATGACCCCATCGGCGGCTTCCTCGCGTGCGTCGTCCCAGCTTCGGCCGCCCGGCAGTTCGGGGGCGAAATACTGGCAGAAGAGACTGGCGACATGCGCGCCCTTCGGCGCCAGCGTATCGTCATAGACGCTCGGAATATGCATCTCGATCGCCGGCGCGCGGGACCAGCCCAAGCGGCGCGCATCGGTAAAAGCGGTGTCGATATAATCGAGGCTCGGCGAAATGAGGATGCTCGCCGAGTGATGGCGCGCGACGCCGGCTGACGGCAGCGCGGTGAAGTTCGGCAATTCGGAAAGCGCGACATTCATCCTGAAAACGCCCGAGCCCGACCGCCAGGCTTTCATGCGTTGAGCGAAATCCACGGGAAGCGCGGCGTCGGGCACAAGGGCGCCGAACAGCAGATTCGGGTGAATGTTCGATGCGACCGCGCGGCTGGAAATGCCCGTTCCGTCCGCGAGTACGACGCCTTGGGCGCGCCCGCTTTTCAGGATGACTTCACTCACTGCCGCGCCGGTGCGAATTTCGACTCCCGCCTCCCGGCATGCGGCGGCCATCGCCCCCGTGATTGCGCCCATGCCGCCGATCGCGTGGCCCCAGGCGCCCTTGACGCCGTTCACTTCGCCGAAAACGTGATGGAGGAGCACATAGGCCGAACCCGGCGTATACGGACTGCCGTAAAAGCCGGTGATGGCGTCAAAACCAAGGACGCCCTTGAGGAGGTCGCTCTCGAACCACTGATCAAGGATTTCGCCGGCGCTCTTGCCGAAGAAATCGACGAGGTCGCGCTGGCCCTCAAGCCCGAGTTTGCGCATGTCGTTTGCAAGGCCCGCGGCGGCGATCATGTCGCGGATGCCGCCGCCGACGTTTGGCGGCGTCACGCCCAGCATCTTGCGCAACATATCGACAAGCTGGTCGAGCCGTGCGTGATAGGCGTCGTAGGCGACCGCGTCCTTTCTGGATAATCGCTCAAGGATCGCGCGATTTTCCGCCTCGTCCCGTCCGAGCAGGAGATGACGACCGTCGGGGGTCGGTGCGAAATAGGCCATCGGGCGGATGACGATCTTCAGCCCGCGCCGGGCCAGCGCCATCTCCTCGATGATCTTGGGGCTGAGCAGGCTGACGGCGTAGCTCGCGACGGAATTGCGAAAGCCTGGATGAAACGCTTCCGTGATCGCGGCGCCGCCGACAATTTCGCGCCGTTCGAGCACGCAAACCTTTCGGCCGGCCCGCGCCAGATAAAAAGCGCAGACGAGGCCATTATGGCCGCCGCCGATGACGATGACGTCGAATTCTTCGCGGTTCGGCACCAATCCTCCATGCTCGCGGCGTCACCTCTCCCTTGGGAGAGGTCGGAATTGCAAAGCAATTCCGGGTGGGGGTTTCGCCCTTGAAATGGGAGACCGGAACCCTCATCCGGCGCTTCGCGCCACCTTCTCACAATGGGAGAAGGAAGAAAATTATTCGACGATTTCGCCGCCCTTCATTACGATTATTTCCCCCGTCAGGACGCCAATCTCTGCAAGCGGATCGCCGTCTACGGCAATCATGTCGGCAAACCGCCCGATGCTGATCGAACCCACATCTTTCTCCCAGCCGAGCAACTCCGCCGCGGTCAATGTCGCCGAGCGGATCGCCCCGATCGGCGTCATGCCGTGTTTGACCATATAGGGAAGCTGTTTGGCGTTATCGCCATGCGGGTAGACGCCGGAATCGGTGCCGTAAGCGATCTTGACGCCCATTTTCACCGCTTTGCGGAAGACTTCACGCTGCGCGTCGGTGGTTTCGCGGTTCTTGCGCAGGGTCTCTTCCGGCCAACGATCGCGCGCGCCGACCTCGTCGATATAGTCGCCATTATAGATGTCGGCGACGAGCACAACGCCGCGCTTTTTCATCATCGACAAGGCGTCGTCATCGAGCAGCGAGCCGTGTTCGATCGAAGCAACGCCGGCCCGGATCGCGGCCTTCGCGCCTTCGGCGCCATGCGCGTGCGCGGTGACGCGTTTGCCGTACCGCGCCGCTTCTTCGACGATCGCGCGCATTTCCGCTTCCGAAAGCTCAGGCAGGCCGGGGTCGGTGCCGACTGTCAAAACTGCGCCGGTCGCGATGACTTTCAGAAAATCGACGCGGCGCTGGAGAAATTCCCGCGCTTTCCGGCGGGCGTCTTCCGGCCCTCTGACGACCCCGCGCTCGAACTCATCGGGAATATCGACATCGTCGGCGATGCCGGTCAGTGCGCCGCCGCCGCCCGGAATGGTGAAATAGCCGCCCGAGACCGCCATCCGCGGCCCTTCGATCTGGCCGGCATTGATCGCGTCGCGCAGCGCGACATCGGTGAACGCGCGCCAGGCGCCGACATCGCTGACCGTCGTAAACCCCGCGCGCAAGGTCGCCCTCGCGTTCGCCGCGCCGATCAGCGCGTCCCGCGCGCCCGAAGACAGCAGCGGATCGGCGACGCCGGCCGCCGCGATGTCGCCGACGAGATGCGTGTGCATATCGATAAGGCCGGGAAGAACGGTCTTCGATGACCAGTCGATAAAGCGCGCATCCGCGGGCGGCTCGCGATAAGGCTCGATCGCGGCGACGCGGCCGTTCTCGATGCGGATCATCTGATCGGGAAGGACGCGGCTGTTCGCGACATCGACGAGGCGTCCCGCGCGGACAAGGGCCGTCTGGGCGAAAGCCGGCGTCGCCGCGAGCGCCATATAGAGCGCAATGATTATCTTTAGCATCGTGCAAACCGCCAGCGAATTGAAACGGGCGGAATGGTCATCCCATTCCGCCCGCCGATCAAGTCCTACAGTGCAGGCGCCTGGAGCGGGGCGCAATTAATCCGCATGGACACGAGCCTCGTTCCGTCATGCTGACGAAAGTCAGCATCCAGAGCCGCGAGGGACTTGCTCGCCATTCTGGACCCTGACTTGCGTCAGGGTGACGTCGTCCTCGATTCTGAGATATTGCTCGTTGCTCTA